>NZ_JANADO010000002.1:0-300000 GCF_024199845.1 Bradyrhizobium sp. CCGB12
CGGCGAGCTCTGGGGTCTCGGCGACAGCGACAGGTTTGTCCTTCTGAGTTCGCTTCTCGGGTGCAGACGGAAACGCGGAATTGGGCGGCGGCAACTCCTTTCGTGCCAAGGTGCTTGAGCATCCTGGATCGACAAATCCGGTTGCGACAATGAACGATCCGAAGGTGAAGGGAAATAGCGAGGAAGAGACACCCGTCACCGCGGGAAGTTGTCCTTGTACCCAAGTGGACTAGTTGGAGTCCGCTAAATCCACTAGCGGCCCTTCCTAGGCAACCGCCTTCGTTGCTGCGCGCGCCTTGCCGAAGATGCCAGGATGAGTGTCTCCTAGTTGCCGGACTGCGGCGTCTGCAGTTGGCGTATTTACGTCGACCGAGATCCCCCCCGGCTTGATCAGGATTTGTTGCGCCGAGTTTCTCTGTTCTGTGGCCTTTAGTCGTTGGACCCACCTGTTCCGCTTAGTGTGGTCCCATTCGATAACGCCGAGCTACCAGCGCCGCTTGTACCAGTTGAACTCGCGCCGCCGCTGGACGACGAACACCCTGAACTGCCTCCAGAGCTTTGCGCCATGGCGACCGAAAAGGTGCTCAGCAAGATAGTGACAACGATCGTGAGAAGCTTCATTTGTCGCTCCCTATCGCCGGCGTGCAAACCACGCTCCGAGTAGGAACGCTACTCGGGATCGAACTTACGACGCATCGATCCTCGAGGGGGACGCCCCCTATCGTGATGCGGTCGAGCTGCTGGCAGCCGCTGACCAGCGCGAAGACCTGCACGAACTCTACAAGGAGGCTACTCGCACGCCCACGCCCAAGGACGAGGAGATCGTCCTTCGGATTCAGTCTACGGACGAAGAATGAACTCAGCGCTACGCCAGGCAGTAGAGACCCACAAGAGGCTCAAGGAGCTTGCTCAGCGCCGCGCAACCACGAACACGAATGGGAGCAACTACGGCATCAAGGCTACGACACGCCTTACGGCACCGTCGGCAACGAGGCATCACTCGGAAGCGTGCTTGGGTGGTATCCTGACCGGCGCTGTTGGAGGTGCAATACCTAGGGCAAGTTCTACGTGGTGGCTTCCACCATGGGCCCAGCCCATGGGACTCGGGCTTTGGCGGAGGGTTGCCGATCCCGCCCCCTGATGGTTTCGGGAAGCTGCCCATTTCGACGTTCCCGCGTACCCACCCATATGGGTGAACTTTGAGAAGGGCTGGGCCAAGCAGTCATTCACCGCTGGCCACGCTCCTCAGCCTCAGCCCATTCATTTCGTTTTGGACGTGCTAGGCGATACCTAGCGCACAGCCACGTTCCGTTGGGCATTTTCCCGACTAGCGCACCATCGGCTAATTTCGCTGATCTAAGCTCATGACCTTAGCCGACCTCACGAGGGGCTCCCGCCAAGGACCGCATTTGGCCTTGCAGACGTTTGTCGCATTCGGTTTCGTGCAGCGTTAACACAACCCCGGTTATACGAGTCACCATGCTCCGAATGGACCGCCTTTTTGCGAGGCACTGACCTGTGAAACGCGTTTTTACGTTTCTCATAGTCGGACCGCTGCTTCTGAGTGGCGTGCTCGTGTTTGGATCGACGAGTGCTCTCGGTTGGTTGGTTGGACTTCCGTCTTGAGTGGTTTGATTGCGTTTCCAAGTGCGGTTGTCGATTACTCTCTGGGCTTGGGGCCGTTCCGTCCATGATCTGCTGTGTTTGGTAGGCCAGGAATATGAGCCGTAGCCTGCCGAGCCAGGTCTGTCATGGGCATGCACACGCGTAAAAACGGCCCCAGCACAACCCTATGCTGAGGCCGTTGGAGGTTTGCTTGGCGGTAAGGGATCGCCAAGCATCGCAAGACTAGACGTTTGCCGCGAGCCGTTCTGTTCGCTTTCGGACGTTTTGTTCCGCGCCACCTTCTCAAGGCGAGAGGTTGTGACCTCTTCAGCGGCTAGTTGAGCCTCAAGGGCCTGGAGCAATCGCTGTTCTGCGATCGCCCTGCCTTAAATAACTTGGGCAATAGTCTCAATCTGTTCGGCAATGCGCGCTTGGATAGCTGTTTGCCGCTCCTTTTGGTCCATGGGGACTCCCGCTGAATCGGTGCAGGCGGGAGCGCCATTGGTCTCTCAGCCACCGACGTCTACGGGCAGAGCCTCGGCCGGTGATGGTGTACACTACCACGAATGGAACCGTTCAACTATGCTTTTCGGGCAAGCCTGGCGAACGTACCCACGCCGGTCTCCGCGATCCTAGCCCGCTTCAACAGCACCTCGCGATCCTTCCCCGGGGGCAGCTGATTGGCCTGCTCTTTGAGCTTGGCGGCCTGGTCGGCCATGCGTTCTTCGAGGGAGCGAATCTGCTTCGCTCGCCGGCGGAGCTGCGTCATGCCGCACTCCTCAAATCGTTAATGACGAACACCCAACGAAAATCGGTCCGATCCGGTTTCTATAATGAAAATGCGCTAGTCCTGCCACCTTTTCCCGCGATGGATTCACATATGCAAATGCATCCATAAGAGGGAATGCTTCCCTGCTAATGCTGGGCAAACCGGAGCGCGCTCCATTGACTGACGAAGTTCCGTTGCAGAATCGATATTTCGTGCGAATGGGCGGCAAAGGTTGGATGGTTTACGATCGAGAACGCAAGGGCCCAGCACTAATCGGGGAGTACATGGCGGCCAATTTGACGAGGGAGCGAGCTGATCAGTTGCTAGGTTCGCTGTCGACCTCGCGCGTGGGTGCAGCGGCGAAGCGCGAGTAGAAAATGCGGGCCGAAAAAAGGCCCCAGCTGGGCTGGCAGCTGAGGCCGTTGGCCTCCGGCGCCAAGGGGGATCAGGTGAGCACCGGAGCGGAAAGCCAATTCGCCGGATTGCAATTTGTTCCCGACTGGTAAAAACCGCCAGAAATCTTATTTCCGGCCCATGCGTATGGCGTACGAGCTCTGCCTGGCGACTGCCGCCAAGCACCCTTCAGACCCCGATCGGATCCACGAAGTAAAGCATGAGGGCTACCGCATGCTGGTAATCCGGGAGAACGAACGCGTGCGCCTGCTCCCAGGAATGGCCTGGACCGGACGAAGCGCTATACTTGGTCCGCTGGGCAGCCCTGAAGAACCGACAGAAGCGCTTCGTGATCGATGGCAAGGCCGTGATCCTCGGGGTCGATGGCACTTCGGACTTCAACGCTTTGCACTCCCGCAAGCTTGAGCACGAAGTGCAGCTCTATGCCTTCGATATCCTTTCGGTGGGCGGCGAAAATTTACTCCCCTTCCAGCTCCACATGCGCAAGGCAAATCTGGAGCAACTGCTGGCTCGCTGGCCGGACGGGGATCAGAGCGAGGCGAGATCGGGCCCCACTTGTTCAGGCCGCCTGCCGCATGGCTTGGAGGGTTTGGTCTCCAAGCACCGCTATCGGCCATATCGTGGTGGCCGGCAGAAGCTCAAGGTGAAGAACCGGACGTCCACTGATGTCGCGAGAGCTGTGACGCGGGCTGACGCCCGCGCCCACCAAAGGCGCGATGCTAGTTCAGCTTCCCGCGCAGTATCTTGATGATGTCCCGGAATCCTCTGCGTACTCGGGGCGCCTCGACCGGGCGCGAAGCTTAGGCTTCGGCGCGCCATCAACCGGGAGCCGCTCCTTGGTCTGCCATGCCAATGTGCCGCCAGACCCCGTCAGAAATTCGTGGTAATAATTGGGAGGGGTACGTAGCTTCCTACGCCGGATCGAGCGCGAGGAATACGCCATGAGATCCCTCATCCTAAAACGGTCGATCATCGTCGCCGGGCACAAGACCAGCGTTAGCCTGGAAGAGGCTTTCTGGAATGGCCTGAAGGAGATCTGCGGCCTGCGCAGCATGACGCTGTCGGAGCTGGTCGGCGAGATCGATAGCAGCCGCCACCAGGCCAACCTATCGTCCGCGATCCGGCTGTTCGTACTCGACTACTTCAGGCACCGCGCCGCGGCAATCCAGTCTCAGCAGCCGGCACCGTAGCAATGCACTGGGGGAACCAGGGATCAGGAAAAAAGTTGATGCTTTCGAATCATGCCTCGACAACGTGATGCCGACACAACCTCAGCTTAGTGCCAGCCCGAGCTGAGGTTTTTTGGTGCTGTGTACACTTTTGCACAATGTGCTGGAACGCTTTTCGTGGTTCTGAATCATCCCAGGGGACTCTGACGGGATAGGACACGTGCCGCGCTACACCTCTTTCGCTCGCGAGGCCGCAGCAACGCTGTTGCGAATGGCCAAATCAACAAAGGACCCGCAGGTTGCGTCCGGATTGATCCAGCGCGCTGCCGACCTCAAGGATCGTACGGGAGAACTGCCCCCGTTTATCGAGATGGTCGCCGAGGACTCGAAGAAGCCACTAACTAAGAATTGAGGCTGCCCAGTTGGTTGGGAGCCTCTTTCATTGCTTATGTGAAAAAAAGCCCCAGCTCCGGGGGGCATCAAGGTGGAGCTGGGGCCAAAATGGGGTCGTCGCCCTTGGAGAAGGGCATCGGGAAAACTCGGCAATTGGCAAAGCGTTCCCGCGCTGCCGTACCGCTGCTTGATCCGGACGGACTCTGCACCCACGCTGGAAGGGATTGCACGAGCACAGGTTCCGCCTTTCGGAACTGCTTAGACCGCGATAGGATTCACATGCGTGAATGACGCTCCGCCCGCCCTGATTTACCTTGGAGTTCTTCCGTTGAGTGGCCTTCGGGGGTGGCTGAGGCAGGACTCTCGTACGATTCTTCTTTTGGCCAACGGTTGAACGAACTCACTTCCCAACTCATTGGAAGCTCTTCGACTTCAAAACGACGAAGTGGAGCGACGCGCGCGCGATGTTCCTCGGTGCGACCGCCTCCGAACATTCCATCGTCTCGTCGCATAGTTCTCCGCTGCCTTGGAGTGAGACGCTCGGAATCCTTCAATTCCACTCCCTCTGAGAGGAATCCGGTCATGAAGGACATGCAAGCCAGCCTGGAGAAATTACGCACGAGCGCTGCAGAGGCCGCGCTTGTGCGTGACCTCGCGACAGAGCCCAAGAAGCGAGCGCTATACACCACCTTGGCCGACCAACTTTCCAAGCTGGCAGATGAGGTTGAGCGAGCGATCGAGCAGCAGCGCGGGCGCGCAGCTCTGAAGGAGCGGACTGGCTCGCAGCCGGAGCCCTGAGGGAGTGGACCGAGATCGACGTCCCTCACCTCGGATGCAATAGCGAAGTCCGGCGCCGGATCGGCCAATGGCAACAATGGGCAACGGCGACAAGGCGTGGAACGATTTACCGATTGCCAAGTTTGCCTATGCCCCTTCCCCAAGGGTAACGCTGCTTTCCCCAAGGGCAGCCTCAAGAGGCCCCAGTTTCGTCGCCCTGAAGCTGGGGCTTTTTTGGAGCTGCCCAGACTGATGGGTTAGCCCTCTCTGCGATGCGTCGGGCGTCCCCCAGAGGTCGATGCGGTCATAAATCCGCTATCCATCACCACAGCCTCCTAAAACAGTCTTGCGACGGGGGACCGGCGACAGCTCCCCGCTCAAGCGGCCTCGACCAGCCACCCCAGGCCGAGAACTCGTGTGGCCTGAAGAGAGTGGACGGACGACAGAGTTATCGGGACACGAGCTTGACCTAGATCAAACATCCCTCTCAAGCTCGGTAGTTGCCTTCCATTGGAGCTGCACCGGAGGAGCAGGCAATGGCCATTCATCGCCCTACATGGATGATGCATCTATTGGCTTGGGCAATAGCCGCCATTGGTCTCCTCACGATCCTTTCGGTGGCGCTAGGGCACCCTTGAAGGGAGTGAACCCAGAGGTGCCTAATCGATCTCTCCGCGGCGGTGGAGGCATTCATCGAAGCGAATGACATATGTCGATACCACGCCTTCATCCCATTTCACGCCGTACGCGATACATCGAGGCCCATTGAGGTCTCCATTCGATGGATTGGTCATTGAGCCTGTCATGTACGCGACAAGGAATACCGGGGTTGAATGTGTCCATCGGATTCATGCCGTGTGGCCCGGATCGACAGTCTTTGGCGTTTTCTTCTCCCGCTGAGGCGTCATCTTCGCTGGACTTTCTTTGCCAGGCACGCCACGGGGGCCAAGTTGTTCACGCTGGATGTCATCTTCGGAGCGCTGGGGCTCGACACCATTGATCGGCTTATCGGGCATCATTCTATTTTCGCCTTTTCTTGAAGGTCGCGGATGCGGGTGTCAGCCTCTTCCTTGGACTTCACCACTTCAGACCAGTCCTCGGTCCGGGCGAGGTTACTCAGCCGCTTGAGCTCCGCGAGTTGCTCGGGTGTCGGCTTTCCATTTTCGTTTCCTCAACGGCTTCGACCACGGCCTCGTCGTCCAGCACGTCCATGAGTTCGCTTATGGTGTTCTCGCAATCCCGAGGGCCGGGCTCGACATAACGGGCCAGAATGCTCTGAGCTTGCTCTACCGCCTTCGTCACACGCTTTTCCGGGTCCATGTCCGGTACTCCACTAAACTGAGCGCGCGGCTCCCCTTCAAAGGCCGCAGGCATACCGCGGGCAGTCTTCCCGCGAGCAACGGCGACTACCCGAGAAGCAATGCTTACAAGGAGGCGGTGTTCCTATGAGGAACCAATGAGCGGTCGCCGCTTTGAATGTTTTTGGACACAATGGCTGTCAATAGACCTACCGGCGACAATACCCGAAGGGCGCTGTGAAGAAGCGGACGCAACTCAGAATCCGCTGACTAAGACCTCAACCAAGCGCAACAAGATGGGCGGGCAGTTCATGGCCGTCAAGAAGAACGCGAAGAAGTTCAAGGGCGTTCGGAAGGAGAAGTGATGGGCCGGTTTTTATCGGCATCATCATACTCAGCATGACGATAATCCTCACCATGTATTTCCACATCCTCGCTCTATAGCGAGTCTGGAGTCCGCAAAGATGAGCCTCTGTCCACGTTGAGCAGTTCCTGCTTTGCGGGGTGCCAGAAGTCTTCGTCTCGCCCTTCGAGGTTTTCATAGGCGCGCGCCGCCTCGTCAATACGCTTGTTCATCGGGCTCCAGTTGTCCAATGGCGGCCGGGAAGGCGTGTTACTATTACTTGTGGTTCAGCCGGTAAACGTCTCCCGGCATAAGCTCCAACTCTTCGAAAGCGTCCTGCTGGTCGTCCGTAATCAATGCCGGCAGGATCGTAGCCCTCCAGCCTTCAGGCACCTCTGCGAGCACAAGGGTCACGGCCAGTGACGGCTTGGCGGCTATCCAGAGCTGCTTTGCCGATTCATCGTCAGGCGTGACTTCAACGAAGGTGAAGGAGTTTCCGAAAGAACTCTGCCATCATACCAAAATCGGTCATGTAGTCGCTTGTTGCTATCCTAGGCTTCAAGGACTCTTCGATATTGAGACTTGCAGGAACGACGGCTTCTCTATCGGGTTTATTCTTAGGTCACCACAACGCGCCCCGGTGGGACCATCTCCATGGGCCTCAGTCTTCCCCCGGGGTGGGGCCTTCGGTGCTTATAGTGCCCGCTACTTCTTGAGTGTCAGCCCCCGGAACGAGCTCGCGCAGCAGGCCTTCTGAGGTGATATCCCGGTACTCGACGTCGGCAAAGAACTTGGGTTCAACCCAGGTGGCCTTTGGCTTTCTGATGGCCTAGGTCACCTTCTGCTTCGGGCTTACCACAGTGTCGAGCGCCGGAGGTATCGCAACCTCATTAAGGCATGTGAATCAGGAAGCTCGGGCACGCCAGCAGTAAACAGTCGCGGCATGCACTCATCGGCCGCGACGTAATTTAGGGCGGTCCCAAGATGAAGACCCGCCGGGAATTCCTGAAAACGTGCGGAGGGTTTGCTTCGCTGTGATGCTTCCGGCAATGACGCGCCTGCTGTCGACGTCCCTCACGCCGCGGCCGTTGGAGGTGCCCTGAAGTAACTTGGTACCAGGCGGATAGACGCCGTCGATTGATGCGGCTAAGAATGTAGTTCCGCTCGGGCCGCCCGGAGGGTCACGACATTGTCCAGGCCGCTGGACCTGAGCGCCTGTCTTGCCCCTTCACCACCTGCACGAGCTCACCTCTATAGCGAGCCCATCTGCCAAGCGCCCGAACAGTTCGCGCTGCGGGTCGCTCGCTCAACTCGTACCGGCGCCGCATTAGCTCAGTCTTCGTCACTTCTGCACCAGCTTGATCGTTGAGACAGGCCATTTTCCAGGATGGCCAGCGACGGAAAGCCGCAAGCCGTGGGCTTCGTCTAAAAATAATCCCTCGACGGTCCCTGCCTTACCGTCCGTAAGCACAACAGCCTTGCCGATAAGTTCCGTCTCGGCTTTGTGATATTCTCGCATAATCGCTGCGGCACGCTCTTTAGCTCGGGGCATTGCCTCTCAATCGCAGTAGAGCGACGGTGCAGATGCAAAACTTGGGAAATTGAGCAGCGTTCCCTCTACCCGACCGACGGCTTCTCTTTACGGGTGCTAAACCCGAGCCGCGCCGCATCGGCAGCAGCAGATCACAACGAGGGGGGCTGACTGTTCTCAGACTGACCGCCGACATGGATCTCTCGGGTCGCAAGGTCGGCGCTCGTGGGTTGGAGCTGCTATCTAAAATCCATCATCAACATCAAAATGCGCGATGTGAACTCACACACAATTCGCGCGTTTGGAACGCCCACTTCCGAACCCTGTTGTCTTTCCAGAAATGACCGTTGTGGTCGTCCCCCATTTTCTTGGAGCTCAGATGAGCAAACGTAAGGCGTCAAAACGCGTTCGCAATCCGAAAATGGTCGCGCGGCCCCAACGGAACAAGCAGGCCATTGTGAGAAGCCCGAAAGAGAATCTACTTCGCTCTGTTGCGGCAGTCTCAATTGAACCGCCTCTCAAGCTGCATGACGATCCAAAACACGAGGCTCCCATCATTGAGACTCGGGTGGATGCCATACCAGATAACCTCAGTCAGAGCATGAAAGCCTTCGCTTCAGCGACGGTAAACATCCAGGCTTATCAGGCGAAGTTGCTCGAAATAGCCCTGGCCAACGCACAATTTGCCTTTGAATTCGGCCTGAGGTTTGCGGCGATCAGGTCGCCAGCTGAATGGTTCACCGTCATTTCCGAATTTACAAGCAGACGGATCGATATGTTCGGGCAGCATTCGAAAGAAATGTCCGCTTTTCCGTTTTGGGACATCGGGCCGTCCCGAGGGCTCACGGCTCTGGTGGCACGATGACGGAAAGCTTCACCCCTGCAAGGGTTTTCTTGCTTTCGACTGAAAGGCCAATTGTCGATTCCGCTCCCTCGTCGTGAACCAGCGCGTGCCCGTAATGAGTCTCTACTTGGCGCCTGTTGCCTTTCGAGCCAAGGATCCTGGGTTTGTCCCGTCGAATACCGCGCCGGCGCGTACCGTCTAAGGATTGACAAATGTCCACAACTGAAACGGTCCTGCTGATCATTTTGGCCGTACTTGTCGTTCTGATACTCGGCAATATCGCATTTCAGGTGGCGGCGGAGCGAAAGAATCCGCCGATCGGCGACTTCATCGAGTGCGACGGGGTGCGCCTACACTATGTCGAACGGGGAGATGCCGGCGCGCCTTGCGTGGTCCTGTTCCACGGGAATGGCACCATGATTCAGGATCTCATCCTAAGTGGTCTGGTCGACCGATTGGCGCACAACTATCGCGTCATTTGCTTCGACCGGCCCGGATTTGGCTACAGCGCCCGCCCGCGTACGCGCATCTGGACGCCCACAACGCAAGCTTCCTTGTTCGCGCAGGCGCTTGATCAGCTTGGAGTGCGCAATCCCGTGGTGCTGGGCCACTCCTGGGGAACGCTGGTGGCGATCGCGCTGGCGCTGAGAAGCGGCTACGCCGTGAGTGGGCTCGTGCTTGTGTCCGGCTATTATTTTCCAACCTCTCGGATGGACTTTTGGCTCATGTCGGGTCCGGCGTTGCCACTGTTCGGCGATCTGATGCGCTACACTATCTCGCCGATCATATCGTGGGCCATTATGCCGAAGCTGATGCGCACGTTGTTCGCGCCGCGTGCTATTCCGCCGGAATTCAAGAACGAATTTCCGATCTCATTGACTCTCCGACCTAAGCAGTTGAGGGCGGCCGCCGAGGAGAGCGCGTTCCTTATCCCAGCTGCCGCGCAGTTGCAGCGTCAATATCGGGACATACAGTGCCCCGTTAGGATCGTGCACGGAAAGGATGACCGACTCATCGAGGCCAGCCAATCGCGCCGCCTGCACGAGGCGTTAACCCGCTCCCTGCTGCAGCTGGTCGAGAATGCCGGTCACATGGTTACCTATGCAGATCCGCCGGGAATAGCGGATGCCGTGGCGACGCTGGGCTCACCGCACCAGTGAGGATCACGTAGGCTTTTTTTGTTGCTAAGCCGCCTGCTTGGGCGCCGGACAGGTTTGACGAAGCCCTCTTGCTAAACTTACTGGTGTTTGGAGGGCGCGAACTCGTCCTGCTTTCTTTCCGAATTTTCCTTCCCCCACCCCTCGTCCAAGAAATCAACGGCACAGTCCCACCGGCTGCCCAGAAGAAAGGGCCTATTTTTGCTGTCGCATGCAGCCACACGCATCGTCGCGACGGAACATTCCGGTCGGGAACCGGTTCGCCTCGCGGCGGCGCACCTGTCGTTTCCAACCGGGCGTTTGTTCAATGGTTTTGCCGATGTTACCGTCCGATCCAGCCAAGAGTGCTCACGATCGACGCCAACGAAGGCTGCTGATCCTGCTGGCTTTGGGATTTCTTGTTTTCAGCGCCGCTGCGGCCGCCCTCTTCTTCGTTTTGCAGCCCGAGACCCTCCGCATCGCCGTCGGTCCATCAGGGACCGACGACCATCAGGTGGTCCAGGCGATAGCCGATGCTTTCAGTGAGGCAAGCAGGACGGTCAAGCTCTCGCCGATCACGACGGGAGGTGCTGGGCGCCGGCAAACCGATCTCGCAATCGGTCGCGGCGACCTTGACATAACGACCGACGCGCAGATCCTGGCAGCCTTCGGAAGGATTACGTCGCCCAGTGGTCACCCTCCGGGCGACTTGGCAAAGCCTCGAAGAAGAAGGTCACAGGAAAGGTCGTAGAGATCGCCGATCTGCCGGTCACGAAGTCGGCGTTATCGGAAGGACGGGAGTCAACCTCGCCCTCCTACGCACCGGTCTCGTCGGCTCCGGCATCGAGCCTGACAAGGTAGCGACGGCCCAATTCGGGACCGAAGAAACCGAAAAGCTTGCGCAAGACGCCACTCTCGACGCGTATCTCGCCGTCGGTCCGCTCGACAGCAAGATCACTACCGACGCGCTCGCCGCGACTTCGCGGTCGCGAGGAGCTCCGAAGTGTCTTCCCGTCGAAGCATCCGAGGCCATCGCCCTGAAGCACGCCCGCTACGAAGCCGAGGAGATCCCTGGCGGTGTCTTCAACGCCAAACCGGTCTGGCCGGAGGACAAGCCGACACCATCAGCGTCAACCATCTCATCTTGGCCAGAAACGAACTGTCCGAAGCCGAGGTGGCGGCCTCCTATCGGCAGCTTTTCGCTGTCCGCGACACGATCACACAACGTGCGCCGGCGCTGCGCACATCACGAAGCCCGAGTCGGGCAAGGAGATGGACCTTCTGTGCGCCGGGGCGCCGCGGCAGTCGTCAACGGGACGGAGCGGACGTTCTCGACAAGTACAGCGACTACTCCTGGTTCGCCCTGCGACTTCTTCCCGGGATCGGTTCTGTCGCCGCCTGGCTACGACGGTATCTGAATCGCGACGAACGGGACGAAACACCAGCCGCCGCAACCGCATCCTCGAAGTGATCTCGGCATTCGAAATGCCGGGTCAGAAGACGACCTGCTAACGTCCCAGCGCGAAGTCGACGCAATCATCCTCAAGTGCTACGATGATGGAGCGCTCGAACAGGACCTCGCCGCATTCGGATTTGTCCTCGAGCTGTTCGATCATGCCGTCGCCCTCCGATCATGCTGTCAAGGCTCTCTCGCAGGTCGTACCGCGAAGGGAGTATTGATTTTCCCGGGTCGCCGACCGACGGTTCGATCGCTCCGGTGGCGGAAACGGATCAAACGCAGAAGTAGGGGACTACTTTCTGGTTCGAGCCTAGACCGCGTCTCCAAGCGTTATGGCGTGTTCATCGCTTCTGCAACACCGACGACAGCACCGACTCGTCATTCAAGATCGAAAGAAGCTCCCGAGACGACAGATGCGCGGCGGCCTCCTCGAAGGTATCGCTCGCATCGATCTTTGCGCGGCCGACGGCCAAGTTGGCGTCGATCGCGTCGGGCCGGACGACGCGAGGAGGCGGCAACTGCGCGACGTGAAAGGCTAAAAGGGCGGCGTCGTTGCGCAGCTCCGCCAGCGCGGATTTGATCCCTATATTCGCCACCGCGCTCAATTCGTTCGCTCGGCGCAGGACCGGAGGCGGCGCTCCTTCTTCCGGCGTGGCGAACAGCTTGCCGAGCACAGGTCTGGCGGTCAGCGCCCCTATTGGAACGGCAAACAGCAGCCCCAAGACGACCGGTGACATCCAGAGCAGGAGGGGGAGCGAAACGGCGTAAGCGCTTGCTGCCATGGCAATGCCGCACGCGGTCGGGATGCCGTATTTCCGGTAGAGCTCGCGGCGCTCCACCGCGCCGTCCTCGCGCCGTTGCGTCTGCCAGCCCGCATCGCCCCCGGCGAGGATCTCGAAGACTGCGATAGACTGGAAAATCATCATCACGGGCGCCATCAACGCGGACACGACGATCTCCGCGAAAACCCCGGCAGATGCACGCAACGCGCCGCCGAATTGTCTGCGTACCGATCGCCGCGTCCAGACGAGGGCCAGGGCGAGCAGCTTCGGCAACAGCAGCAGACCCATGGTGGCGACGAACACCCAGATGGCGAGCACGGGATCCTGGGCCGGCCAGGTCGGAAACAACGAGAAACCCTTCGGAAAATACTCCGGTCGCACAAAGCGGGCCTGCAGCGAGATCAGCATCCCCAGCAGCAGGAAGAATAGCCATAGCGGCGCCGTCAGATAGGCCACTATGCCCACCATGAAATGCAGGCGTGAGACCCAATGGAGGCCTCGGGAAGGGACGACAGCGAGGTGCTGAAGATTGCCCTGACACCAGCGTCGGTCGCGGGCCGCAAAATCGAGCAGCGAAGGCGGCACCTCTTCGTAGCTTCCGCCGAGCGTCGGCAGCATGTAGATGCCCCACCCGGCCCGCCGCATCAGCGCGGCCTCGACGAAATCGTGGCTGAGGATGTGCCCGCCGAACGGCTTCCGTCCCCGAAGCTGCGGTAGCGCGGCCGCTTCGGCAAACGCCCCCACACGGATGACCGCGTTGTGTCCCCAATAATTGCCTTCGGAGCCGTGCCACCAGGCGACGCCGGCGGCAATCATCGGTCCGTACAGACGCCCGGCAAATTGCTGAACGCGGCTGAACAGACTTCGCGCGTTGACGATCATTGGAAGCGTCTGGACGAGCCCCGCGGTCGGATTGTTCTCCATGGCATGTACCAATCGGACGATAGTCTCCCCGCTCATGAGACTGTCCGCGTCGAGCACGATCATGAAGTCGTACACGCCGCCGAACCGTGTGACCCACTCGGAAATGTTGCCGGCTTTGCGCGCGGTGTTGTCGGCGCGGTGGCGGTAGTACAGCCGAGGCGTTCCGACGGCCTGTCGTAAAGCGAGCAGCGCCTTTTCCTCGGCGACCCAGGTGTCCGGATCGGTGCTGTCGCTCAGAACGAACCAGTCGAACAGCGTTCCGTTTGAGGTCGCATTCAAGGATTCGATGATCGCGCGCAGCCGGGCCGTCAGTCGATGTGGATCTTCGTTGTAGGTGGGAAGCAGCATGGCGGTGCGGCTTGCGATGGGCGGCGGTTCGGTGCCGGACGCTACGGCATCCTCGTCCGGACGGTGGGCCAGCAGCACAAAGAAGCCGGCCACCGCGGACGAGAATGAAAAGGCGACCCAGGCGAGCAGGAGCAGAAAGAGCGCCAACACCATTGCTTCGAGGACGGTGATGCCGCCGACCTGCAGCACACGATACATCTCATACCCGCCCGCCCCGGTGAGCGCCGCCGTTGAGAGGAGGATGACGCTGCGCCGCCATACCATCGTGTTGGCGACCGGCGCAGGAACGCGCTCCGATACCCGGTTCTTGCCGAGATCGCCGGGAGCCATGGGAAGGGGGGACTCGCGCGGCAACAGGCGCTGGCTTGCGATGTCACTGGCGATCGGTTGCGGTGCTGTGCTCAGGGTGCCCATCGATAAACCCAAACTTCCGACAAGGGCTTGTCGCCTTCGGCCAGAAACGCCCGCAGCTCGATTGGCTCCCCCTTCACCTGGCACTGGAAGCTCAGCCGCCAACCAGGGGTGTAGGGATTGGGCTGCGTGACGATGTTCTTCACCTGGGACTTCTCCGCCGTCACCACACCCTTGACGACAGCAGGATCGACGCCTTTCAGGTTATCACCGAGCAGATCGAGCACGACGAGGCGCGCATCCTCACCCTTCGCCCCGATCCCGCTTCGCGTGAATCTGGCGAGCGAATGCGCTTTTGGGCTATCGGGCCCCCAATGCAGCCGATAGGTGTAGTTGTGTTCGCCCTTTGCCTGTAGTGGATTTTTAGGCCGCCAGAATGCGGCGATGTTGTCGTGGACCTCCTCCTTGGTGGGGATCTCGAACAGCATGACGCCGCCCTCGCCCCAATCCCCGATCGGCTCCATCCAGAGACTTGGGCGTTTTTCGAAGCTGGATTCGATGTCCTGATAGGCGAAGAAGTTTCTCTCCCGCTGCATCAAACCGAAGCCGCGCGGATTGAGATCCTGAAAGGTGCTGATCTGAAGATCGCGGGGGTTGCTAAGCGGCCTCCATAGGCTTTCGCCCTTCCCGTTGAAAACCGCCAGCCCATCGGAATCATGGACGGACGGGCGGAAATCGTCGATGTCGTTCCGGTCGTTGGGACCGTAGAAGAACATGCTGGTCATCGGCGCGAGCCCGGCCCGCTGCATTTCGACGCGCGGGTAAACCGACAACTCGACGTCGAAGACCGTCGTGTCTCCGGGCCGTACGGTGAATCGGTAGCTCGCTGCGCAGCTTTTGCTGTCGAGCAGAGCATGGATCACCAACGATGTCGCTCCTGGCGCCGGCCGCTCGAGCCAGAAGGCCTTGAAGAGCGGAAATTCCTCGCCCTTGGCTTCGCCCGTATCGATCGAAAGCCCGCGAGCGGATAGCCCATACGTCTGCCCTTTGGCGACGGCGCGGAAGTAGCTCGCGCCGAGGAAGACGCAGACCTCGTCGTAGTAGTCGGCTCGGTTCATCGGCGCGTGTATGCGGAAGCCCGCGAAGCCGAGATCGATGTCTTCGAACGCCGGGACCTTTTCGCCGAAGGAGAAGTCCGCCTTGCGATACTTGAACTCGCTGGCCTTGCCCTCGGCGACCTCGAAGATGTTGACTCTGTTCTTGTAGAAGAAGCCGCGATGGAAGAACTGCGCTTCGAACGGAAGATTCTTGCCGCGCCAGAGCGCGCGCTCGGGCAGGAAGCGGATCGAACGATACTGATCGTAGTCGAGGTCCTTCAATCCGCTCGGCAGCTTCTCGTCCGGCGGCTCATACGGTTTGCCCGCCAGCATACGAGCCAGGTCCCTCACCGCAGACGGCCCGAACGCCTCGTCCGACGGACGAGCGGCGGCGAAACCGCTTCGCGAAGCGAGCAGCAACGCCGGCAGTACCGCCGACCCTTGAATAAGCTGGCGTCGGTTCACGCGCTCTCCTACTCGCTATTGCTGCCGCGGCCAAGCAACGATCGCGGCGCCCCGCGAGTTCCAATCTGTCCAGCCTTGAACATCTGCTGGAGCTTCCGCACCCCCGGACGAGCGCCCCCTCGCCGTAGGCACGTAGGGTTGCCCACGTGGTCACACGATCTCTGCGTTATCAATCCTTATGAACCGTCCCGACCCCCTTGAAGAAAGGGTGCTGGACGTTCCTCCGCCGACTTCGCTCGACGCTGTGGCCGCCGAACGGCAAGGACATTTGCTGCGGCTAATTCCGCGGTAACTAAGTCTTACGATGAATCCATATGGCCCGATGCTGCCCCGACCGAGTGCGGAGCGAGGTCCGCTTTCGAGACGAGAAGGACAATTGTGGTCTACTTTCGGGCGTCCGCGTCTGACCGGAGATGTTGATCAGCTAAGCGCTCGCGACATTTCAGTAGGAACTGCAGCCACATCAACGCATTTTCGGGGTCTCCTTGTGCGTCGTGGGCGCAATACGATGGATGCTGATGATCGCACGGCTGTTCTGAAACAGCGTTTCGACCGGCTTCATTCCGAGTATTCAGAGTTGGAAGGGTTGCGAACTCGGGCGCAGCCGAGCAAATTCAAGAGAGGCAGACCTCGAGCAGGAACCGGACGAAGCAACTCGCCAACGGCTAAACCAGAATAATATCCGCAAGCTCGAATCCGCCCTGGCGCGGAAGCCCTGCCTCGGGCAAATAACGTCGGACGCTGGGCGGCCAATGCGCTAAGTTATGCGCTGAAGGTAGCCCACGAGCTCGCGATGCTTCAGTGAACCGACCTCCTGGATTGAGGCGCGCCACCATGGAAATGACCATTAGAACCTAATCCGTAGGGCCGCACGGGTGCGACGAGATTTCCTTAGCGGCATTGAATCTTAGAGCCGCGCTGACAACGCCCTCCCGCAAAATGTTTGAAATCAGCGCTCCCTCGCCGAACGGCTGAAGGTTATCGCGCCGGATTGTGGACGCAGCCGCAGCAGATCACGCCAAGATCGTCTCGATCTTGGCAGTGCGGTAGGCATCCAGCAATCGACCGCCGCTCCAGCTGGTCAAGGAAAGTCATCCTCCTACCGACTTGCCAACGAAAGCGGGCTGATAGGACAGGTTCAATGAACGATCAATGAATGTAGATCAGCGGTTTTTGTCGTCCTTGCCGTTCGGGCTACCGTCACCACCGCCATTGCCTTGCCATTTATTTCCGCGTGGACCTGCCGGTCCGCCACTGGACTTGGCGATCTATCCGACGTGAGGGACTTCGACAGCAGGAGCGTCATGGCCGGAGGCGTCACGGCAGCGAACCTTCCGCACGTCTTCAGGAACTCATCCATGGCCGCACTCCTGCTGCAAGACAACATTTTCCCTTCAGTCGTGCGCTTCTTGAGATAGATCAAAAAGCTGAACAGGACGGCAGAGACCCACAGCCACGGTGAGGGCACCGGCACCAACTAACAATACTTGCAGTGGTAGTTCTTCGCCCGTGCTCGGAAACCTTCTTTCGCCTGTGCAGTTGGTGCCAATGCAGCGCGACAGCGTGTCGAAAACTGGCGAGGCCGCCGCCCAACAGATTGCGCGGATGGCATGGGCCATGATGGCCAGGGGTGAGCTACAGGGAGCCCGTCGCGCTCGAGGCGTAACCTATCGCGCCGGACCCGGTGTGACGTAACGGTTGGGAGGGCGAACAGCACGTAATGCAGCGCCGGTCGATCCGGGCGGTCGGGACAACCCACATGGGCCATGGCATCTTCGAATGCGTGCTTTTGACAGGGACCTGATCCGCGCAGGGCATTATGGGCAGCGGGCGAGCGCGATCGCAGCAACCTTGGTGGCTCGGCGCATCAGCAGTCTCGTGAGCCAGGGGAGCAACTGCTCGACACCCCGACGCCCGACGGGGGGCGGATGAAGAGATGGCGCGTTCGATGAAGCATCAGACAGCTCTGTTGCTCGACCGTCTTGGTCGGCACGAACCGCATGTTGAGCCTCGTGACCGCGTCGCAAATTGCCCCCACGTCCGTGGTGTCGTTCTTCTGCCGCTTGACGTAAGGCTTCCATAGGCCGGAGGCATCAACCGCACCGTATGCTCTAACGCCTGCAACTCGCGAGACCAATGGCGCGATGATGCGCAATCCTCGTTCCACGGCCGCAGCCATGGTTCTCGAAGAATGCATCGCAATCTCCTGGCAGCTGATGAACATCCCGGCACACGCTGCCAGGTTCGTGCTTCAAGAGCCGCCGGCCGTCGAACCGGTCCGATACGCTGGAAGACAGCGCGATGGCGGAGAGAGTGTCAGTCAATCTCCGTTGAAATATAAGCCGCTTTTCATTTCAGCATAGGGCAACCTACGGTCTTGGCTACCGGTAGCAACCCGGCAAACGGGCGGCGTCCCACTTCGAGCACCAAGCCGCGACAGATTACCCGTAAAGCCATCGATTGCTCCTCTGAAGTCCTGACGGCCTCGCGATGAAGGGGTTCGACGCGCGGCGCAAGCTGCCGATAATCGTAGCCATTCGGCATTGGTTTCTTCGGAATGCCCTAGCTTCTAGCTCTGGTCCGTCGCGAATCCGCAGACCTGCTGACCACGTTCGAATTCATGGCGGCCCGCTCCATCGTGCTCGGGACCGGGGCAATGACCGACCCGCCCTCCCTGCGAGCGGGCCCATCAGGCGCTGTCCTCGTCGAGTTCGCCTCTTCATCACGCCATCTCGATCTCGACGAACTGATGGAAGCGGTTCTGGCCGAGGCGATCGAGTCCGGCTGGATAGATGACGCATTGCTGGCGCAGAGCGGATCACAGCGGACCGCGATGTGGCTGCTCCGCGAGACCATCCCCGAGGGTGAAAAGCGCCGGAACGGATCCGTCAAGCACGACATCTCGGTACCGCTTTCCTCCATTCAGCGCTTTCTCGATCTGGCCGGCTCGCAGGTGCGGTCGTATGACGCCGACCTTGAACTGTCCGTCTACGGCCATGTCGGCGACGGCAATCTGCACTACAACGTGCTCGTTCCTCCCGATGTCGACCGCCTGGAATTCACCAAGCGGATGGAAAGCAGCCTTTCGTTGCAACTCTACGACACGGCCGCGGCGCTCGGCGGCACGTTCAGCGCGGAGCACGGCGTCGGTCGTTTCAAGAAGCACCTTCTGGAGCGGTACGGCGACGTCGGGCGTATCGCGGCGATGCGCCGGATCAAGACCGCCTTTGATCCGGCGGACATCATGAACGCCGGCGCGGTCGTTCCTCCGTTGGAAATGAAGTCTGCCCGTTGAAACATCGGCCGGCGAGCTGTCGGTGCTTTCGTCTGTGCCCAAACGGTGCATCTTCGGCCGAGTTACCTCGATCAACCAAATCGTCTTGTCCACAACGAAAGAGCCACTCCGAAGGAGTGGCTCAAGTTGGGGAGGAAACGCCCTCAGGAATTGCCAAATCGCGGTCCCGCACGCAGGGATATTCGAGCACTGTTCCGAATTCCTTTGCTCGCCACGGTGCGCGTCAGGCCCGTCTTCCAGCTCGATCTTCAGATGGCGGCGATGTCCAGCTTCGAGCCGTCGACCAGACGCGACAGCCGGAATGGTGTGGGATCGACGCAAGGCGTGTCGTTTACGACGAGCTCTGCGGCCAGATAGCCGAGCCCCGGGCCCAAACCGAAGCCGTGACCCGAGCAGCCCGCCGCGAGGACGAGGCCTTGCACCCCGTCCACCTGCGACACCACAGGCACTGCATCCGGCGTGCAATCGACGAAGCCGCCCCAGGCGCTATCGATCTCTATTTCGCCGAGTTGGGGGAAGGTTTTGCGGACACTCTCCACCACTTGGCTCACCAGCCATTTCAAGGGCGGAGGATCCAGTACGCGTTTCTGTTCGAAGATCCGATCGTCGTTGGTCAGCAGCGCCGACATCGAATCCGGCCCCGAAACGAACGATTGGCCGACGCCGAGCCTGACGTTCTTCAGGCGACGCAAGAATTGCGGCATGAATTCCCGGCTATACCGAATCGCTTGGGGCGTGATTTCGAGGTTCGCCTTGCCGCTGATCGCAAGCGTGTAGCTGCCATCCAGTCGGCGCGTGATCGTGCAGTAGGGTGTCGAGACCGCCTCGCCGATATTGAGCGTCGGGGTAGAACGCAGCGCGGTCTGCCGGATGCTCGCTTGGGGGAAACTGATCCCGAGCGGCCGAAGGAAGCGCGAGGACCAGGCGCCGGCGGCGCACAGCACCGCGCTGGTTTTGATGTAGCCCTTTTCCGTGTGCACGCCCGCAATCCTGCCGTTGGCCAAGTCGAGCGCCCGCGCGGCGCATCCCTGGTGGATCGTGGCGCCCAGAACTCTGGCCCCCTCAGCGATAGCCGGCGCGGCGAGCGCAGGTTCGGCCTTGCCGTCTCGCTCCGAATAGGTCCCGCCAACCCATTTGTCGCGCGCTTCGGGGACGCGCTCGGCCACCTCCGCCCGGCTCAGCACGCGGGTATCGACGTCGTACTCCCTGGCGACCTCGCGCCACTTTTCCCAGCCCGCGAGCACAGCCTCGTCATGGGTCGCATAGACGAGACCGCAGCGACGAAATCCAAGGTCCCGATTGATATCGCGCGTGAGTTCGTCCCACAGCCGCATGGAGAGCACCGATAGCGGCAGTTCGCGCCGGTCGCGGTTCTGCTGGCGGCACCAACCCCAGTTTCGGCTCGATTGTTCGCAGGCGACGTGGCCCTTCTCGAGGAGCGCCACGGAGAGGCCGCGCTTCGCCAGATAATAGGCGGCCGTGGAGCCGAGGATGCCGCCGCCGACGATGACGACGTCGGCCTCGGCCGGGAGACGCTCATCGCTGTGAATGCGCTCGACGTGGGGCGACATGTTCCAACGAACCTCGGCTGCCAAGACTGCGGAAGCAAAGTTTCCGATCAGCCCTTCATCGCATCGTGCGCTCGATAGAATGTGCTGAAATCGTCCAGGACTTCGCAAGATGTTCGGTTTTCTGGCCGTTTGAGCGATACGAGATGCTCAAGCCCGACCGAGTCCAATTCGGTAAAGGCCGGCGCAACCTGCTCGTCCGTTGGATTCGCGCTTGTGGCCCTCGTCCGCTTTCGACCGATGGCGTTGAAAAAGCTCCCGTTTGCGGCGGTGACTCCCGTATTCAGCTCTTTCGCGGGTGCGGAGGCAGCTGATGACCGGGTAGTTGCGCAGGAGCCACGCTTTTACGAGTTCAGCCTCGAGCGGCATGTCCCAACGGACCATCTGCGGTCGATCGACCAGTTCGTCGATCTGTCGGCCTGCGCGAGCAGCTGCGCTCTTTCTACAACGAGACGCGTGGCCATCGATCGCCCCCGAGCTGCTGATCCGCATGCTGATCATCGGCTACTCGCATGATCGCGCGCGTTCAAAGACGATCTCGGCATCTGGCCGCGCAAGCTGATCGGCGATACCGGCTACGGCCCGGCCGAGATGCTCGCTGGTTCACGACCATCCTTGTATACTGACGAGCCTGTGTTACGTTGCATTTCTAATCGGCCGCGAGCGGCTCATGATATCGATGAGCAGCCGCTCGCGCTGGCGGCGACAGCCCTCTTTTGGTGGATGGTCGTTGCTTTGCTAGGCCTCGCGAGCATTTCGGCGCATGTAGGCACCGGCATTGAGCGTTCTAGGCAATTCAGGCATCGCACCGTGTTCCAGCTGCTCCTTTTCCTCGTCGGCGCAGCGCTGATGACCAGCGCGATCCTGATTGCAGGCAGGCCTAATGCAAAGCTTGCGAACCACTTGCGGATTTGGAAGCTTTTGAAGGAAAGCGGTCGGAGCATGAACGAATGCGGCATCGCAGTGTAGTTCTCTGAAAACCGAGCCCGCGGCAAAAAAACCTCACAAGCGAAGCCCTTCGGATCTGATCAAAACAGCGCAGCCGCGGCGACGAGATAGATTAACATCGGAGACTTGGTTGAATATTCGACAGGCGACGCAACGCGATTCTGAGGCCATTTGGGAGATCATCGGCCCGGTTATTCGGGCAGGCGAGACTTATGCGTTGCCAACCGACATGACGAAGGCAGAGGCGATACGTTACTGGACCGGCCCCGACCGGGACACCTTCGTAGCCGAGGATAGTAGGAGGTTGGTCGGCACCTACTACCTGCGAGCCAATCAACTCGGCGGCGGGTCCCACGTTGCCAATTGCGGTTACATGACGCGGGCCGAGGCTCGCGGGAAAGGCGTCGCCCGCGCAATGTGCGCGCATTCGCTTGAGGAGGCGCGCGGGCGGGGCTTCCGCGCCATGCAATTCAACTTCGTCGTAAGCACAAACAGCCGGGCCATCATCTTGTGGCGCGGAATGGGATTCGACGAGGTAGGACGATTACCGGACGCCTTTCAGAGACCGTCCGGCGAGTATGCGGACGCACTTGTCATGTTTCAGAAGCTGTAGCGGTGAATCGCCCGGCTAATGCTGTTATCCGGACTTCGTGACCCACGCTTACCTGTCGGAGCTTCTCCGAACAGGATGTTTGAATGTGACCGACGGCTGTTCTGCTCGCGGTGGATCCGCAGAGAAATGATGATGATGTGGCATTGGCGCTCTTCACCGGTCCCGCCGCCGAACGGCGGCGCCGTTGAACTGCTATGACGCCTTGCTGGGATTAATCATCGCCTATCACAAGCCAACCACCGCCGGGAGGCATCCGATGTGGGGAATCTCCACGTCACGCTAAAAGGGGCTGGAGGGCTCGTGCCCGCGCCCGACGAAGACTCGTACCCCGATGCAGAGATCGGTCGCTGGCTGCTGATCGTAGCGGAAGCTCGACGAGACGTGCATGATGTCCTTCGGATCGCAGCCAAGCTGGTCGAACATATACTCGAACGCTTGCGACCTCGGCTTGTAGGCTTGCGCCTGCTCGGCCGTGTATACCGCGTGAAAGCGGGCGCCCAGCAGACTCACATTGTCGTGAATCTGCTCGTTCATGGCGTTCGACAGGATCACCAGCGGGATCTTGCCAGCGATCCTCGCTAGTCCATCCGGCACGTCCGGATGCGGGCCCCAGGCCGGAATCGATTGGTAGACGCGTAGCGCCTCTTCTGGGCGGAACTCGACGCCCAGCGTTTGCACGTCCGCTCGATCGAATTGTGGACCACCTCGTGGTAATGCTTCCACGCGCCGAGCACTTCATCGAGACGATAGCCGGCGAAGTCCTTGACGAACGCCTCCATACGGTCTACCGGCACGCGGTCAGGAAAAAAGTTCGCGGGCCATCTCGGCCATCCGGAAGTTGGTCAGCGTTCCGTAGCAGTCGAAGCCGATGTATTTGGGCCGGTAGATGGTCATGGCGTCTCTCTCCAATTACTGCGAAGGCGAGCTCGCGAGTTCACGTTCAACCACACTCCGAGCGAGGTGATTACGCCATCTCAGACGCGAAATGTGCTACCGACGAAGTTGCCAGGCCTGCACACAAAAGCTCTTTTCGCAACCTCGGCCAGCACGGACTGCCACAGCGCCTCGTTCTTCCCACGAGTTCGCACCACTTTTCCCGACACACAAAATTCCATTATCTCGGAACCACTCAAAAAACCGTCCGTGGTCTCTATGGTCCACGGAATGACCAGCGCACCTTCAGTCTTGGTCGCTCAGTTTTCCCATCACATCGCTTGGCTCGCCAGAAGGCTCCTGCGTTCGTTAGCTTGTTTTGTTAGCACCACCGAAGCAGGCAAACCGATAGGATCTCGATCATGCAAGCCGGTGCAATCCGCCTCGATTTCCGCTCCGATACCGTCACCCGCCCTACCCCGCAAATGCAGTGCGGTGATGGCGGCGGCCGAGGTAGGCGACGATGTGATCGGCAACGATTTCACGGTCAAGGCGCTCGAGGCGCGCGTTGCCGAGCTGTTCAAAGGAAGCGGGACTGCTGTTGCCGACCGGCACCATGTCCAATCTCGCTGCGATCATGAGCCATTGCCAGCGCGGCGAGGAATATCTCTGTGGAAGCGAAGCTCATACCTATCTGTGGGAAGCTGGAGGCGCGGCCGTGCTCGGCTCGGTTCAGCCGCAGCCTTTGCCGGTCAGGGCCGACGGCACGATCCGCATGGACGATCTTCACGCCGCGGTTAAGGCCGACGATCCGCATTTCGCGGTTACCCGATTGGTCACGATCGAGAATACGTTCGGCGGGCGGGTACTGCCGCGAGACCATTTGGCCGAGGTCGTTGAGTTTGCACGGGAGCGTAAGCTCGCCACCCACCTTGACGGTGCGCGGCTATTCAACGCGGCCACGGCACTCGGCGTTGACGTCGCGTGTCTGGCAGAAGGCTTCGATAGTGTGTCGGTGTGCCTTTCAAAGGGACTCGGTGCGCCGCTTGGATCAGTGCTGGTTGGGGATGTCCGATTGATCGCGCGCGCACGCCGGTGGCGCAAGATGCTCGGCGGGGGGATGCGGCAATCCGGAATAATTGCAGCGGCGGGGCTGTACGCGCTCGACCATCATGTCGATCGCCTGTTCGAGGACCACGCTAACGCCAGGGCGCTCGCGGACGGACTTGCGGGAATCGAAGCGTCTTCGGCACGAAACGGAAGTTGTTGCGGCGGCAGGAGCGCTCCAGAGCGTTGTGAACGGCATCGGCATAGGGCTTCCAGTCCTGCAACACCTCATCGATACGGCAGACCTGGAAGTTTCTGATGAATTCGTCCATGCGCGGTCTGTCCAGAAGATGTCTGAACAGGTCCCGTGCGGCTTGCGCAGTTTGGAAATTGATCGGTGTGCCGTGGCAATCAAACGTCACGCATTTCGGCCGGAAGCGCCCCATATCTTTGGCTCCTATCCGTCTGGCTTACTAGGCCGAGCATAGCCGCGAGCATCTGGCAGAATGTGCCGCAATACATGGTCATTCAGCAGAAGCTCCCGATCTACCGCAAAACCCGCACGACGTTTCGTGGGTATTTGCAGTCAGTTCAGCCAGCATCGGAAGCCTCATTCGGCGGAGCTACGCATCCCGTTGCCCCTTGGCTCCACGTAAATGAAGCGTGCGCGGTCAAACCGAGGCGAAGTTCGGCACGATGTTGGATTGAAGATGCGCAGGACCAAGCGATGTGCTGTCAGCGGCTGACGCGCCACAGCGCGAACGACCCCGTTCCGATAGCGTTGAACGGGCTTAAACCAATGATTGTGAGAAAACTCTGCAGACGGTCCGCGACGCTTCTCCGCCCTGCGTTGGCCGGCGCCTCAGCTTACGCTGGGCACATCCCCGCGTTTGTGGCAGAATCGGCGCTTAGGACAGTACCTCCTCACCCGGCATTGGGTCACTTGGAGGCTTCCGGTTGAACCCATCGTTTCGCTTCGACGCGCATGGATTACAGGTTCCAAGTGCTTTGGGAGGACGAAGCCCGCATCTTTTGCCGGGCGTTGTGCCCGGATTCCAATGACACCTCCAGAGCTGTACTGGCGGTACTTCCCAAGGCGAAGCACGCCTCGTCCGGCGTCCTTGATCGGCTCGCTCACGAGTTCGAGTTGAAGGACCAGCTGGATGGCCCGTGGGCAATGCGGCCGCTCGGGCTGGAGTACGAGGGCGGTCACCCTGTTCTGCTGCTTGAGTATCCTGGCGGCCATCCACTCGAGCAGTTGCTTGGCGCGCCCATGGACATCGAACGCTTTCTGCGACTAGCAATCGAGATCGCGAGAGCCTTGAACAAGGTGCATCAGCGCGGCCTCGTTCACAAGGACGTGAAACCGGCGCATATACTGGTAAACTGCGACGACGAGCGGATCCGGTTCACCGGCTTCGGTATCGCTTCGCGCCTGGCCCGCGAACGACGCACGCCCGGGCCGCCCGAGTTCATCGTGGGCACGCTCCCTTACATGGCACCCGAACAGACCGGGTGGATGAACCGCTCGATCGATTTCCGTAGCGACCTCTACTCGCTTGGTGTGACGCTCTATCAAATGCTGACTGCCTCGCTACCGTTCACCGCGGCACATTCGATGGAATGGGTACATTGCCATATCGCGCGAAAGCCCGTACCGCCCAGCGAGCGTCTGAACACTGTACCGACTGCAATCTCGGCCGTAGTACTCAAGCTGCTCGCCAAGTCCGCGGAGGAACGTTATCAGACCGCGCCGGGCCTCGAGCATGATCTACGCCGCTGCCTGCGTGAATGGGAGGCCCGACGTCGGATCGAGGACTTTGCACTCGGACAATATGACAGGTCCGACCGACTGCTGATCCCCGAAAAGCTCTACGGAAGAGACCACGAGATTGAACTCTTGCTGGGCGCGTTCGACCGCATGATCAAGAGCGGCGCACCGGAATTGGTGCTAGTTTCCGGCTATTCCGGGGTCGGCAAGTCTTCAGTGGTCAATGAGCTCCATCATCGGCTTGTTCCGTCGCACGGACTGTTCGCATCGGGGAAGTTCGACCAGTACAAGCGGGATATTCCGTATTCGATACTGGTCGACGCTTTTCAGAGCCCCGTTAGGTCTCTTCTGAGCAAGAATGACGCCGAGCTCGCGAACTGGCGCCAAGCCTTTCAAGATGCGCTGGGCGCAAACGGGCGACTTGCCGTCGACCTGATTCCTGAATTGCGGCTGATCATGGGAGAGCAGCCGCCCGTTCCTGATCTCCCGCCGCAGCAAGCACAAAAACGCTTCCATCACGTATTTCGGCGCTTCATAGGGGTATTCGCACGTTCCGAGCATCCGTTGGCACTTTTCCTCGACGATCTCCAGTGGGTCGACGCGGCCACGTTGGATCTGGTTGAGGATCTGTTGGCCCCTACCGATCTGCAATACCTGATGCTGATCGGCTCCTTTCGGGACAACGAGGTCACGGCCACCCATCCGTTGCGGCGTAGGCTTGAGGCCATAAAAAACGCTGGTGCAAACGTACAGCAGATCATCCTTGCGCCGCTTGGCGTCGAACACATTTCGCACCTGATTTCTGATGCTCTAGGCTGCGATTTGCAGCGTGCCGTGCCGCTCGCGCATCTGATCCACGATAAAACGGCCGGCAATCCGTTCTTCGTGAACCAGTTTCTCCACGTACTCGCCGCAGAAGGCCTGGTCCGCCTTGATCATGACGCAGGGTGCTGGTGTTGGGATCTCGATCGCATTCACGGTAAGGGTCACACCGATAACGTCGTGGACCTGAT
This sequence comes from Bradyrhizobium sp. CCGB12, assembly GCF_024199845.1. Classification (NCBI taxonomy): domain Bacteria; kingdom Pseudomonadati; phylum Pseudomonadota; class Alphaproteobacteria; order Hyphomicrobiales; family Nitrobacteraceae; genus Bradyrhizobium; species Bradyrhizobium sp. CCGB12. The sequence goes on from NZ_JANADO010000002.1 coordinate 26,834, forward strand.
GATCGCAAAGCTGGCCCAGCTGCCGGCTGACACACAGAACACGCTGCAGCAGCTGGCCTGTCTCGGCAATTTCGTCGAGACCTCGACACTCTCGATCGTCCTCGGGCGCTCCGAGCAGCAGGTTCATGCGGCGCTCTGGGAAGCGGTTCGCCAGGAATTGGTCGAGCAACAGACCGGCGCCTACAGGTTTGTCCACGACCGCGTGCAGGAAGCCTGCTATTCGCTGATTCCGGATCATGAACGCGCGGCGCTCCATCTGCGAATCGGGCGGCAGTTGCTGGCGCAGACATTCGGCGAGAAGCGCGAGAAGGCGATCTTCGCAATCGTCAATCAGCTCAACCGCGGCGCGGCCTTGATCACCTCGCGAGACGAACGCGCGCAGCTCGCGGAGCTCAATCTGACGACCAGCCTGCGCGCGAGTGCGTCGGCGGCCTACGCGTCATCGCTCAATTACGCCGCAACCGGTGCGGCATTATTACCGCATGATTGTTGGGAGCGCTTCCAGCGGCTTGCTTTTTCGCTCGAGTTGCATCGCGCCGAATGCGAGTTCGTGACGGGCGCCGTCGTCGAGGCGGAACAGCGCTTACGGGAGCTGACCGCGCGAACCGCGAGCGCAACCGACCTTGCTGTCGTCGCGCGCCGGCTGGTGGATTTGTATACGGCGCTCAGCAAGCCGGAGCGCGCCGTTGCTGCCGGTCTCAGCTGCCTGGAACAACTCGGGATTCGATGGCAGGCTCATCCAAGCGATGATCACGTCCGACAGGAGTACGCGCGCGTCCGATCTCGCCTCGAGGACCGAGCGCTCGAGGAGTTGTTGGATCTGCCGCTGATGACCGATCCGCTCGCACTGGCCATGTTGGATCTTTTGACGGCCCTCATGCCGCCTGCATTCTTCACCGATACGAACCTTCGCTCTCTGGTGGTCATCAAAGCGGTGGATGTCAGCCTGGAGTGGGGGAACAACGATGCTTCCTGCGTTCCCTACGTCATGTTCGGCGCCATTGCCGGCGCGCGATTCGACGACTATGAGGCGGGGCTTCAATTGAGCCGTATCGGCACTGAGCTGGTCGAGCGGCGCGGATTTTCGCTCGTTCAAGCGAGGACCTACCTGAACTATGGCAACCTTGTCCTTTCATGGACAAAGCCCCTCCAGCACGCGCGAGACGCGTTTCGACGCGCATTCGAGGCCGCGAGCAACAGTAGCGATATCACGTTCGCTGCCTTCAGCTGCGCCAGCCTGAATACAAATTTCCTCGCGGCGGGCGATCCGCTTGCAGACGCACACCGCGAAGCCGAGCACGGATTGCGGTTGACCGAGAAGGCGAAATTTGCGCTGATCGGCGACATCATAACGCCGCAGCTTGGGTTGATCCGGATGCTGCGTGGCCTGACGCGGCGGTTCGGCGCTCTTCACGACAATCAGTCCGACGAGCTTCGGTTCGAGCGGCGTTTGGCGGCTGATCCGGCACTCGCATTGCCTGAGAGCTGGTACTGGATCCGCAAGCTGCAAGCATGCTTCTTTGCCGGCGATTATGTGTCGGCCGTTGCCGCCGCAGCCAGGGCTCGGAGCCTCCCGTGGTCACCACCTCAGCTATTCGAAACGGCGGAATACGAGTTCTATGCAGCACTTTCCCACGCTGCATGCTGGGATTTGCCCCCCCCTGAAGAACGGCAAGAGCACTTTGAAGCGCTGACCGCCCACCAGCGGCAGCTCGAACTGTGGGCGCAGAATTGCCCTGAGACCTTCGTGAATCGCGCTGTCCTCGCAGGCGCAGAAATCGCCCGCCTCCAAGGCAGAGAGCTCGAAGCGGAGCGTCTCTTTGAACAGGCCATCCGCTCCGCCCGCGACAACGGCTTTGTCCACCACGAGGCGCTCTCTTACGAATTAGCCGCGCGCTTTTATGGCACGCGAGGCTTCGAAGAGTTTTCTCGCATATATCTGCAAAGAGCGCGCGATTGCTATGTTCGTTGGGGGGCCGTCGGCAAAGCGCGGCAACTTGAGGACATCCATCCGCACCTCAAGGAGGTGAGATCAGAGCCCGGCCCGATGAGCACCATCGAGGCCCCGGTCGAGCATCTCGACCTCACCACCGTCATCAAGGTGTCTGAAGCGGTATCAGGCGAGATGGTTTTGGAAAAGCTCATCGAGACGCTTATGCACACGGCCATTGAACAAGCAGGAGCTGAACGGGGTCTGTTGATCCTATCGCACGAAAACGAGCCGCGCATCGAGGCGGAAGCCACGACAACCGGCGAGAGCGTTACCGTCGAACTGTGCGATGCAGCGGTGACCGAGGTTCTTCTACCGGAATCCGTCCTGCATTACGTACTGCGGACCAGAGAGTGCGCTGTTCTCGAGGATGCCGCGTCCCAACCTCCCTTTGCCACGGACCCCTACGTCAATCAGCGCAAGGCTCGTTCTATTCTTTGCTTGCCCCTGATCAACCATGCGAAACTTATCGGCGTGCTCTACCTTGAGAATACGTTGACGGCCCACGTTTTTGCACCCACGCGAGTTGCGGTTCTGAAGCTGCTCGCCTCGCAGGCGGCAATCGCACTGGAAAATGCGACTCTGTATCGCGATCTGAGAGAACGCGAAGCGAAGATCCGCCGCCTTGTCGACGCCAATATCATTGGGATCATCATCTGGGAGCTCGAAGGTCCTATTCTCGAGGCCAATGATGCGTTTCTGCGCATCGTGGGGTACGACCGCGAGGATCTCGCCTCGGGCCGCCTGCTCTGGACTCACCTTACGCCGCCGGAATGGCTCGACCGCCACGAGCGATGGTGGATCCCGGAACTCAAGAAGATGGGGAGCGTACAGCCGTTCGAGAAAGAGTATTTCCGCAAAGACGGCAGCCGCGTGCCGGTGTTGATCGGAATGGCTGCGTTCGACGAGCAACGGGACCAAGGCGTCTCCTTTGTCGTCGACCTGACGGAGCGTAAACGGTCCGAGGAGGCTCTGCGGGACAGCGAGGAGCGTTTTCGTACTCTCGTCCAGTTCTCTTTCGACGTGTACTGGGAATCAGACGCGAACCATCGCTTCATCCGCCAAGAGTTCGCTGAAGCCATTATTGACGCGCCCGCGTCGGACTCTGAACTTGGTAAAACACGCTGGGAAGTGCCCTACTTGGAGCCCGACGAGGAGGCTTGGCGCAAACATCGGGAGACGCTCGATGCCCACCTGCCGTTCCGTGATTTCGAGCTCGCGCGCCCGAAGCCCGACGGCCGCAAGCGCTACGTCTCCGTCTCCGGGATGCCGGTATTCGACAAGTCCGGGCAGTTCATCGGTTATCGCGGCGTGGGACGGCACATCACCGAACAGAAGCGGGCCACGGAGGCCGTGCGCGAGATGCAGAGAGAGTTGGCCCATGCCAACCGCCTCGCCACCATGGGCGAACTCACGGCCTCGATCGCCCACGAAGTAAGCCAACCGATTGCCGCGGCATCCATGAATGCTGGTGCGGCCGCGCGGTTCCTTGAACGAGACCCGCCCGATCTCGAGAGGGTCAGGCAATCAGTGGAATGGGTCATGAACGATACTGCTCTGGCCGCCGACATCATCCAGCGAATTCGCGATCTCATCAAAAAAGCACCGCCTCGCAAGGATGACTTGGACATCAACGACGCCATCCGGGACGTGATTGAGCTAACCCGGGGCGAAGCGATGAAGAACGGCGTCTCGGTACAGACGGAACTTGCAGACAGTCTGCCGCTTGTCCAGGGCGATCGTGTCCAATTGCAGCAAGTGGTCCTTAATCTGATTGTCAATGCTGTGCAGGCAATGGGCACGGTCGCGAACGACGCCAGAGGGGTGCTTATCACCACCGGTCAGGTCGTCCCTGACCATGTTCTTGTCGAGGTGCAGGACTCGGGACCGGGGTTGGCGGTGGAAAATCTCGAGCACGTCTTCACCCCCTTCTACACGACGAAGCCGGGCGGGCTGGGCGTGGGACTGTCTATCTGCCGTTCGATTATCGAAGCTCATGCCGGGCGCTTGTGGGTGACCCCTAATCTACCCCGCGGCGCGATTTTTCACTTCACCGTGCCGGTCCGTCCCGCAGACGCTCCGTGATGATCCCCGGGGTTGCCGTTTAACTTCTGCGCACCAGCCTTATTCAAGATTCAGACGGATCAGGCGCCCTCCGAAATGCATGTCAACCCGGCCTACGCAGTGACATGCATTGGTCGAACCGCGGCTCGAGATCTGGCACTCTGGTTCGCAAAAGTTCCCACCGGAGATAGGGTCTATCAGTAGAATCCAAGAACAGCCTTCGTCTCGAGATATTCGTCTATGCCTTCGCGGCCGTATTCCCGGCCATTGCCGGACCGCTTGTATCCGCCGAAAGGCGCGTTGGGATCCCAGTCGGGATGGTTGAGATGAACTTGACCCGACTGGATCTGACGGGCGACTGCGCGCACCGTCTCCATATCCGTGCCTTGCACGTGAGCGCCGAGGCCATAGACAGTGTCATTGGCGATCGCGATCGCCTCATCCACGGTGTCGTAAGGAATGATCGAGAGTACCGGGCCGAAGATCTCCTCCTGCGCGATCCTCATGTCGCGACGGACGTTCGAGAAGATGGTCGGACGCGTATAGAAACCAATCTGAAGGTCGTCGGGCCGCCCCGGCCCGCCGATGACGAGCTTGGCGCCTTCCTTCAGACCGACACTGATCATGGTCTGCACGCGCTCGAACTGCGGCCGGTTCGCGATTGGACCATGGGTCGTGCTTTCCTCAAGGGGATCGCCGACCACCAATTCAGAAGCGGCGGCCGCCGCCAGGATCTCGACCTCCTCCACCTGAGAGCGGGACACGAGCATGCGCGTCGGTGCGCTGCAGGATTGGCCGAGATTGCGGAAGGCGGCGGCGACGCCAAGCGGAACAGAACGGCTGAGATCGGCGTCCGGCAAGATGATGTTCGGCGATTTTCCGCCAAGCTCCTGGGCAACGCGCTTGACGGTGGGTGCCGCCGCTTGGGCGACGAGAACGCCGGCCCGCGTCGAGCCGGTGATCGAGATCATGTCGACCAACGGATGCGACGCGAGAGCGGCTCCCACGATCGGACCTGTCCCATTAATGAGGTTGAAGACGCCGGGCGGACAATCGGCATTGTCCATCAACTCCGCGAATAGCAAAGCGCTCAGCGGCGATAATTCGCTCGGCTTCAACACCACCGTGCAACCGGCCGCGATCGCCGGGCTCACCTTTGCAGTAATCTGATAAAGTGGCCAGTTCCATGGCGTGATGAGGCCGCAGACGCCGATTGCCTCGCGCATGATCGCGGTGCTGCCGCGCGCGGCGATGAATGGATAATTCGCGAGATTGTCGCGGGCGACGCGGATATGCTCGGCGGCCAACTGCACCTGAGCGCGGCGCGCATAGGTGATCGCAGCTCCCATCTCACAGGTAAGCGCCTGCGCGAACAGCTCCAGCCGCTCAAGGAGCAAAGCGTGTATCCGGTCCAGCAGCGCCGCTCTCTCAGCAGGCGACGTCGTGGACCAGCCGGCGAAGGCTCGTCTGGCGGCTGCGATCGCGCAGTCCACATCATCGTCATCGCCGAGCGCGACATCAGCGATCGGCTGCTCTGTCGCCGGATTGACGACGGTTGCTGCTGCCGCGACTGATCCGATCGGCTTCCGCCATTCTCCGTCTATGTAAAACGTTCCGAGGAAGCCGGCTTCCATCAAATGTCGAAGGGGCGAGGTCATTGGAAACGATCCTTGATCCGGTAATGAGCGCCGATCAGCGCAGGAACCAGGGCGCTGGGAATGGCCGGCCAACCCTACCAGCCGCGCATCCGGGGCCATCGGCCTTGAATCGCGTCGCTGCTGGCGGAGACGACGTTGTACAACTCATGTTGCGACGCCGTCGCACAGGCGTGATTGGGGAGAATCCTGACCTTCGCGCCGATTGGAAGATTGGGCAAAGCGTGCGCCGACCCGGGCCTGATGGCCAGGATCCCGTGCTCCTGGCTTGCTTGCGAAACCATCAGGTCCGGATGGACCTTGCCGGCCACGTCGCAGACCAGACCATATCCCTGGTCGACCCGTTGCGCCGCGGTGCCGCGGTCGCGCGACAGCGCCATCCATCCGGCATCGACCAAAATCCAGCCCTTCTCGGGCTTGGTGCCGATCACGGTGGCGAGCACCGAGATCGCGATGTCGTCCGTCGTGCAGACACCAACACCGTGCATGACCAGGTCGAAGAACATGTAGACGCCCGCCCGCATTTCCGTGACGCCGGTCAGGTCTTCGGCGAAATGCGCTGTCGGCGTCGAGCCGACACTCACGATGGGGCATTGGTGCCCGGCCGCCCGCAAGGCCTCCGCCGCGGCAACCGCCGCCGCTCTCTCATTCTCCGCGGCCGCGACGAGAGCCTCGGGCGTGAACAGGCTATAGGATTCGCCGGCATGGGTGAGAACGCCGGCAAGCTTGACGCCGGCCTCGCCCAGCGCGACCGCAACTGCAATGAGCTTTGGATCGTTCGCGGTCAGCCCGCCGCGGTGGCCATCGCAGTCGATCTCGATGAACGCGGTCGGTGTCACACCAGCGGCACGACCGGCGGCGCCGAGCATTCTTGCCTGCTCCGGCGAATCAAGCAGTACCCTAAGGTCAACGCCTGCTTTGCGCAGACGCATTGCTCTTTCAGCTGTGTGGGGCGCCAGACCCACCGCATAAGTCATGTCGCGAAAACCATGCCGCGCGAAATACTCGGCTTCCGCCAGGGTAGAGACAGTAATCGGTCCCGGTCCCGACGGATAGGCCCGTCGGGCCACGTCGATGGATTTCGCGGTTTTCATGTGGGGACGCAGCACGACGCTCCGCTCCGCCATGCGCGAGGACAGGCGGGAGAGATTGCGATCGAGCCGATGTTCGTCGAGCAGGAGAGCAGGCGTTGCCAGCGTGCCGAGCGTTGCAGCCGTCTCGGAGTTCTGGCGATCCGTTCCGCTCATCTCATCGCGTCGCACGTCGATGCCTCCTAGCCGAACGACTGATTGGGAATCGCAAAGACGCGCGCCGGCCCGCTCGATGGAGCCAGCGTGCCCAAGATCATGGTGGTGGCATCGCCGACCTGATCCAGGCCGATGCCTTCGAGCCAATCCCCGAGCTGCGATGTGGCAGAGGTGTCGATACGGACAAAAACACTGCCGAGCCGCGCGAGCGCAGCCTCGATCAGCGCCTGTGCATCGGTCGCGGTTTCGGCGACGACAGGACCGATAACATGCCCGCGGCCGAATAGCCGGGAGATGGCGTAGCCGCGGGCCATGCCGTCGCGCTGCAGGACATAGCCATTACCGCTGTGGAGCAGCTTTTCGAGCATCTGTCGTCTCTCCAAGCCCGTTGCGTCGCGATCGAGTCGCATGACCACCTCGAAATCCGAGGCAGCCATTGGCCTGACGAGCCCGAGCGGCGGCGGCTCATGGCGTCCTCTGGGAATTCCTTGATGCTGGTGGATGACCCCGATGGGGGCGAAACCGCGCCGCTGGTAAAGCGCCTGGCCTTCCGCGGTCGAATTCAGCGCAATGCTTCGTGGACGCGCGGACGTCAGCAACGCATCCATGAGCCGGGCCCCATAGCCACGGCCCTGAGCGATCTTCGCGACGATGATCATACCAGCGGAAGCATGGGTCTCGCCATACGGCCACCATGCCGCGGTCCCGATCACCGTTCCGGCGCGCTCCAGTACAAAGCCTTGGCCCAGCTGTAGCGCGACATCCCAATCTTCGAGCCGATAGGGCCAGGACATCTCCTGCGAGAGCTTCAGAGCGCCTTCCAGATGCGATCTGGCGAATGGAACCAGCACGGCGGCTCGATCGTCGCGATCTCCGGTTTGGTAAGCTGCGGGCTTCATCATTGGTCAACGTTTCTTTTGCTCTCGGTACTTGTCGCCAGGACCTGATTGACGGTGAGGGCCACCTGATCCTCGCATCGTCCGCACTGTACGTTGCACCAGACAGCATTATACAATTGGACTGAAGCAAAGTTCGGCATAGAATTTCATTGTTCGTGGCTCGACGCGCCCAATCTGCCGTCCGCGGCTGGCGCGCTGCTGATCGTGCGCTCGCGCTTGTACAGCCCATCGGCCTCGATCTGAGAGAGAAGCTCGCGAACCCGAACATCGAGAGTCGGCGTCATAATTACCCTCAATCCTCGCTAGAGCGTCATTTCGGCGCTCATCATGGGGATCTCTCCACGCAGCATGCGCAGCATGCGCTCGAAGTGATCCGGATCGTGTGGCTTTAGGAGCGTAGCTTTGCGGGGCAGATATACGTCCCACAGGCGCGACAGTAAAAAGCGAAACGCCGCAGCACGCTGCATCGGGGTAAGCAGCAAGCGTTCCGAGGGATTCAGCATCCGGACGCTCTCATATGCGCCGAGGAAGGCGATGACCCGCTCATCGTCATAACGGCCGGAGGGATTCTCGATGCACCAATCATTGAGGCTCACTGCAATGTCGAACAGAAGCGCGTCGCACCCGGCGAAGTAGAAATCGAGAACGCCGGACAGCTGCACTCAAACAAGGCGTTGTCGCGAAAGAGATCGGCGTGCACCGGGGCAGTTGCCGGTAGGTCGAGGACAAAGCGACCTCGTTCTGAAACGCCAATTCACTCGCGAGCAGCGAGCGCTGTCCAGCAAATGCATAGCGGCTGACCACCGGCACAACCTCGTTCCACCATTGGAGGCCGCGCGGATTTATCTGCTGTCGCGAGTAGTCGGCCCCAGCCAGGTGCACCTGCGCGAGGAATTTTCCGACGGCACCACAATGCGCGACCGTAGGCTCCGCCTCGCTTGCACCGGGAGCCTGTTAACGACCGCCGCAGGCCGCCCCTTCAGTGAGTGAAGGATTGCCCCGTCGGGGTCAGCGACCGGATTGGGGACGGACATTCCCCGCGCCGCAAGATGCTTCATGAAGTGGAGGTAAAACGGCAGTTCCTCGAAGGTGAGGCGCTCAAAAATGGTGAGCACGTATCCTTCCCAATCCGTATCGACGAAGTAATTGGTGTTCTCAATTCCGCCGGTGATCCCGCGAACGGAACGAGGCGCGCTGAGATCCAGCGCTCGAAAGAACGCTGTGACTTGGTCGAATGAGAGCTCCGTGAATACGGCCATAGTTGACGCGGTCTTCGTTCCGATATCTGCTGTTCAGCAGGCTCTATCGCGCACAATCTCGGTGATGTAATTCTTGACAGCCTGTGCGTTGGCGGGAAGGACTTTGACTCGCCTCGGCAATTTCTCAATGCCATCGTAGCTTTGCGGGCGGTCGGGCTCCCGGCCCAGGGCTTCCTTGATCGTCGCGGCGAATTTGATCGGCAGCGCAGTTTCGAGCACAATCATCGGCATCTCGGGGCTCGCGTGCATGCGCCCGACCTTCACGCCGTCTGCCGTATGTGGATCGATCACGGTGTTCAAGCGCTTCCACGTGTCACGGATGGTCGCGAGCCGGTCGGCATGTGTGCTCCTTCCGCTACGGAAGCCGAAACGAGCTGCAGCCTCTGCAAATCTGGAGTCTCCACTCAGATCGAACGAGCCTCGCTCCCCGAGCTGATCAGCAAACAGCGATTTGGTTCGCTCTGTGTCCCGATCTAACAGGTCGAATACAAAGCGCTCGAGATTTGAAGCCTTGGAGATGTCCATGGACGGGCTTGAAGTTTCGAGCGTGTCAGCGCGACTTCGGACGCGATACACCCCGGTGCGGAAGAACTCGTCGAGCACGTCGTTCTCGTTGGTCGCAAGGACCAGCCGGGATGTTGGAAGCCCCATCATGCGCGCAACATGCCCCGCGCAGATGTTTCCGAAATTCCCCGAAGGCACTGCAAAGCTTACACTTGTCGCCCCGCGTTCGGACGCCTGCAGATAACCGGAGAAGTAATAGACGACCTGCGCAAGGAGCCTCGCCCAGTTGATCGAATTCACCGCACCGATCGTGTATTGCTGCTTGAACTCCAGATCGCTCGCCACCTGCTTCACGATGTCCTGGCAGTCGTCGAAGACGCCATCTATCGCGATGTTGTGGATGTTGTGGTCCTGGAGGCTGAACATCTGAGCTTGTTGAAAGGCGCTCATTCGGCCGCGAGGCGAGAGCATGAACACCCGCACCCCTTTCTTGCCGCGCATGGCGTATTCTGCGGCGCTTCCAGTATCGCCACTGGTCGCACCAAGAATGTTCAAGTTCTCCCGTCGGCGCGTCAGCTCGTACTCGAGCAGATTGCCGAGCAACTGCATGGCCATGTCCTTGAACGCGAGCGTAGGACCATTCGACAGCTCCTGGAGGTAAAGTCCCCTCTCCAGCTCTCGCACCGGCGCGATGTCAGGCTTTCCGAATATCTCCGGCGTGTAGGTCTTTGCACAGATGGCTTTCAGGTCGGCGGAGGGAATATCGCTGACATAGAGCGACAGGATCTCGAAAGCCAGGTTGGCGTAGGACTGCGTACGCCACGCATCCAGCATGGCATGGTCCACGCTAGGATAGGTCTCGGGGACGTACAGCCCGCCATCCGGGGCGAGGCCTTCAAGCAATGCCTCGCAGAATTGCTTGCGGCCTGAATGGCCGCGCGTGGACACATACTGCATCGTCAATCTTCTTTCGAGAGGCGGACGTGCCTCCGGAACTCACGCCCTGGCTTGTAAGCTGTGCGGCCGGCCGTCACCGGCTGGCGCGCCACATCGCGATCCGGTCACGCATCCGGTAGCCCCGAATGAACGCAGGCATGAACCACGGATTGCCTCGATAGAACGGGATGAAGGCCGGAGGCCTGAAGTCGAACGCGGTGCGCGCCCGCTCCTCGTGTCCCATGAGCTTGTGGGCCGCATGCATACCGACCCATGGTGCCCAGACCACGCCCGACCCGCAGAAGCCGCTGGCATAGACGATGCCTTCCTTCTCGAAAATGCGCGGAATCATGTCGCGGTTCATGGCCACATGGCCGAACCAGCTGTGTGAGAGGCGAACGGCCTCCAGCTCAGGGAACAGATTCACCAGGCCCTTACGCAGAAGCAGCTTCGGAGCGACGGGATCGCCGACCCGAGAGCTGTCGCGGCCGCCGAGCAAGATGCGTTTGCCATCAGGCGAGGGCCGATAATAGAAGCCGACCTCCCGGTTCTCCGTGATCATCATGCGTTTCGGCATCAGCCGCGCCATGACTTCGGGCGCAAGCTCCTCGGTCGCAATGATCCGGCTGCGAACCGGGACCAGCCGACGGCGCAGGAAGGGCACGGCGCCATCGGTGTAACCGTTGGTACACACCAGCACCTGACGCGCCTGCACCGGACCGGCCGCGGTGACGACGCGGAAACCGGAGCCATCTCTGTCGATCGAGATCACGGGCGTCCGCGCGTGGACTGTCAATCCGGAAGCGAGCGCGACCCGCAGCAGTTCGGCGTGGAATTTCGCCGGGTGCAGTCCGCCGATGTCCATCCGAGCCGTACCGCCGCGATAGACGTCGGTGCCGATATACTGGCGCTGCTCGGCATAGGGAACTGCGTAGGCTTCGATCCCAAGTTTCTTTGCAAGCCGCTCCGCGGTGCGCGCCATGGCCCCGTATTGCTCATAGCCGAAGGCGCCCTTGAACTGCCCCACCGGCTGGAAGTCGCAGGCGAGGCCTTCCGTCCTGATGAAATCGTACAGGAACTCGCGGGCGGCCTTGCCTTCCGCCTCGATCGCCAGCGCCTTCTCCTCTCCGAACCGGCGCGTGAGCGTCGCGTAATCGGGCCGAATGGATCCGCTGGTGATACCGCCGTTGCGCGTCGAAGCTCCTTCACCAGGGTCCATGGCATCATAGGCCGCAACCGAGCGGCCCTCGCGCGCCAGCACCAGACCGGCCGAGAGCCCTGCATAGCCCGCGCCCACGATCAACACGTCGAGCTTCTTGGCTATTGGCTGCTGAGGCGGCGGCTCAAGCGGCGCGGCTTCCCACCAATAGGGCGTGGCCTTCTCGGCAACTCTCGGCGCGTGCATAGCTTGCTTCTCGTATGGTTGATGGGTTCAGCCGCGGCTCGGTTCAAATCATTCAGATGTGGTCGTTTCGAACGTCGAGGGCATCTCGCAGACCATCACCAATAAAATTGAAGCTCGTCACCGCCATCGTAATGGCGGCACCGGGAATGATGGCGAGCCAGGGAGCGCTCGCCAGATATTGCTGGGCGCCATTGAGCATGTTGCCCCAGCTGGGCAGCGGCGGCTGGATGCCGTAGCCGAGAAAGCTGATATAGGCCTCCAGAAGGATCGCGCGCGCCACGGCCAGACTTGCGGCGACGATGATGGGACCCATGGCATTGGGCAGGATCTCGCGGAACATGATGTGCGCCCTGCGAAGCCCGACCATACGCGCAGCCTGGACGAACTCGCGCTCGCGCAGCGAACGGACCTCGGCCTCGACGATTCGCGCAGTCTCCATCCAGCTCGTGACGGCAATGATTACGGTGATCATCACCGGGCTCGGCCGCAGCGTTGCGGCCAGCGCCAGCACGAGAAAGATCGAGGGATAGGACAGGAAGCCATCCACCGTCCGCATCAGTGCCGCCCCGACCCAGCCGCCGCGATAGCCGGCCGTCACGCCGATGAGCGTACCGATCAACGTCGATAGCAACATCGCGGAGAACCCCACCGCCAGCGAGACGCGCCCGGCCATCAACAGCCGCACCGCGAGGTCTCGCCCCAAGGGATCCGTGCCGAAGTAATGGTGGCCTGTCAGGGGCGGAGCAAAGCGGGCGCGCAGATCGATGTGGAGCGAGTCGTAGGGTAAGGCATAGGGACCGACGGCGCACGCCAGCACGAGCAGGGTAATCATCCCGATACCCAGGAGTGCCAGATGGTGACGCATGAAGCGGTTAACAGCACGGCTGTGCCACCAGCGGGTCGGAGCTGCGTGGGCGACGATGGCGGTCATGTCTACTCGCTCCTCTTATCTGGCGTGAGTCGGCAGGCTCAGGCCAAGCGAATGCGCGGATCGACGGTTGCGATCACGATGTCCGCGATCAGATTGCCCAACACGACCAGGATGGCCGAGAAGATCAACAGCCCCATCACGACCGGATAGTCGCTGTAGCCAAGGCTGTCGAGAAACAGCCGTCCCATGCCCGGCCAGGTGAACACGGTCTCCGTGACCAGGGCGCCGGTGAGAATGCTGGGCAATTGCATTCCCGCCAGCGTGATCATCGGCAAAAGCGCATTGCCGATGACATGTTTCAGCAAGATGCGGCGTTCGCTCACGCCCTTGGCTCGGGCCGTCTTGACGAAATCCTGACTCAACGCATCGAGCGTTGCCGTCCGCATGTAACGGCTCCAGATCGCGACATGAACGAGCGACAGAACCAGGCTCGGCAAGATCAGGTGATGCAGATAGTCCAGCACCGAGCCGTCGCCGATCGTGTACATGTTGCCTGCGGGCACCCAACCCAGCTTCAGGGTGAAGATGTAGATGCCGATCAGGCCGAACCAGAACGTCGGAACGGACAGCGCCACCATGGCGCCGACAGTGGCACAATAGTCGAAGAGAGAATAGCGGTGAGTGGCACCGCGGATTCCGATCCACGTGCCGGCCGCGATCGCCAATGCGGTGGATGTCCCCATCAGCAGCAGCGTCGCCAGCAAGTGGCGACCGATCACCGCAAGCACGGAAGAGCCGTCCCGGAAAGAGTGCCCCCAGTCGCCCTGCATCAGTCGCCAGGCCCAATCGAGATACTGGATCCACAGCGGGCGATTGAGGCCCAGCTGTGTAGCGAGTCGCTCGATGTCCTTCTGGGTCATGCCGGGATCGAGCCCGAATTGCGCGAGGGGCCCGCCCGGCATGAGGTTGAGAACCGCGAAACCGATGATCGAGACGATCACCAGCAGCACGATGCTCTGGCAGAGACGATTCAGCAGGAAGACGGACATTCGAATCCTCCATTAGCGTGACAAAGCCGTCCGCCCCGGTCCGTCCGGCAAGACATCAGCTCGTCCAGTACCAGGCAAGCGCGTTCCAGGACTCCGTGCGCGTATTGCCGTTCGGCACGAAACCGTTGATCCCCTTCTTGAGACCTTCGACCGCATTGCTCTGATACAGCGGCAGGAAAGGCAGGTCGCGGCGCACGAGTTCCTGTACCCGGAAGTAGACCGCGCGCCGCGCTTCCGGATCGAAGGTGCGCGCGCCCTTGTCGAGCAAAGCATCGACCTCCGGATTTGCATACTGCGCATTGTTCGAGCCGCGGCCGCCCTTCGCTCCGATCGAGCGCGAGTGCATGCGATTGGTGACATCCGGATCGGCGCCAATCAGATACGAGCTGCCGACGATCACGGAATCGAACTGCGATTGCATCCAGAACTCGCCCCACATCACGGCGGCCGGCAGGTTCGATATCTTCATCTCGACGCCGAGCTGCGCAAAGCTCTGCTGCAGGAACTGTTGCACCTGCTCGCGAAGCGGATCGCCCGACGTGGTCGAATTGGAAAACGACAGGCGAACGCCGTTTTTGGCACGAATGCCGTCCGCGCCCTTTGCCCAGCCTGCTTGATCGAGGATCTTGCCCGCGCGATTCACGTCGAATTGGTGCAAGGGTAGATTGGCATTGAAGAAGAAGGACTGCCTCGGCATGAACGTCTCTGTCGGGGTGGGCACGCCGTAATAGAGACCCTGGATGATCGCCTCCTTGTCGATCGCCGCGTAGAGCGCCTCGCGAACGGCAAGCTCCTTGAACTGCGGACGCTCGAGGTTCAGGTAGAAGGACTCGAATGAGGCCCTTGGGACGAGCGTCACCACACGGTTAGGCAGCGTCTTGGCTTCCCCATAATGATCGGGCGTGATGTAGGGCTGGCCTACGAGATCAATGTCGCCGCTCTTGAACTGGGTGTAGAGAACCGTGAGATCGGGCATGTATTTGAAGACCAGTCTCTCGATGTGAGGGCCATCACCGAAGTATTCGGCGTTCGCAACGAGTTCGAGATGATCACCAGCAACCCTCTTGCCCCACTTGAAGGCGCCGGTACCAACCGGCGCCTGATTGAAGGCGGCGTTGTTCGGATTGGCCTCCTTCTCGAGGATGTGCTTGGGGACGATGAAGGTTTCGGTCAGGAACGATAGATACGGCGCAAAGGCCTCCTCCATTCGCCACGAGATCTCCGTCGGCGAGATCACCGTGATGTCGCGCACGAGAGCATGGCCGGCCGTGCGCCAGCTCCGGAAGTTCGGATTCGTAATCAGCTCGAGCGTGAACTTCACGTCCTCGGCGCTGAACGGTTTGCCGTCGTGCCAGCGGACATCGTCCCGCAAACGAATACGCCATTTGAGACCGTCTTCCGAAATGCCGCCATTCTTCTGGTTCGGCACTTCCACGGCCAGATTGGGCTGAATAACGCCTTGAGGATCGATGCGGAACAGCGCGTCGAAGACCGAGAAATGCACACCATCATCGACTTCAATGTGTACCATCAGTGGATTGAAGACAGTCGGCTCTTGTCCAAGCCCCACGATCACGCGGCCGCTTGGCTTTGCCGCAGAGGTGCGCGCGAAGGCAGGCTTGCCCAGGAGATTTGGCGCGATGAGGCCGACGGCTCCGCCGAAGGCCACCAACCGTAGGGCGTCGCGCCGGGAATAATTCGATGTCGTCGCAGAACGCTTGGTCATAATGTCTCTCCTTGCTTGTGCTGTCCGACGTGGCCTTCATGTTGGGGCTTGCTCCCGGGCTGCTCGCCCGGGATCGCTGCCACTAGTTCTCGCGTGTAGGTGGATTTCGGATCGAGGAAGATCTGGGACGGCGGGCCGCGTTCCACGATTTGCCCTCGGTGCATGACGGCGATTTCATCGCAGATTTGGCTTGCGACGCGCAGATCATGCGTGATGAAGATCATCGAGACGCCGGTCTCCCGCTGGATCTGGTCGAGCAGCTTCAAGATCTGGGCCTGGATCGATACGTCGAGCGCCGAGACCGCTTCGTCGGCAATCAGCAATTTTGGTTTGAACATCAGCGCTCGCGCGATGCCGACGCGCTGGCGCTGCCCTCCGGAGAACTCGTGCGGATAGCGCTCAAAGGCGCCTGCATCCAGGCCGACATGGGACAGAAGCTCCCGCGCGCGCTCGCAAGCTTCGTCATAAGTCATGCCATGCGCGACCGGGCCAACTGTGAGAATTTGCCCGACCGTCGATCGCGGATTGAGCGATGCGAAAGGATCCTGAAAGATCATCTGAATCTTCGGCCGTAGCGTCCGAAACTCGGCTTCGGAAAGCCCGGCGATGTCGCGGCCTTCGAACAGAATCGAGCCGCTGTCGCACTCCATGAGCTTGATCAGCAACCGCCCGAGCGAAGACTTGCCCGAACCGCTTTCCCCGACAACGCCGAGCGTGCGACCCGACGTGAGGTCGAAGCTGACCCCATTGACCGCGGGCACGATGCGCTGCGTACGGAAAAGCGCGCTGCCGCTGCGATAAGTCTTTGCCAGGCATTCGACCTTCATGATCGACGCTCGCTCCCCGGCTTCCGAGGGAACGCGGTCCTTGCCGGTCAGGTGGGGCACGGCTGCGATCAGGCGGCGCGTATAGAGATGACCGGGCGACTTCAGCACCTGCGCGGCACAGCCCTGCTCCACGCAATGGCCCTTCTCCATCACCACAACGTGGTCGGCAATCTCCGCGACGACGCCGAAATCGTGGGTGATGAACATGACGCTCATTCCCTTGCGGCGCTGAATGTCGCGGATCAATTGCAGGATCTGCGCCTGGGTCGTCACGTCGAGTGCGGTGGTCGGCTCGTCCGCAATCAGGATCGCAGGTTCGAGGGCTAGAGCCATGGCGATCATAACCCGCTGCCGCTGCCCGCCCGAGAGCCGGAAGGGATATTGGTGATACATGAGCTGCGGATCAGGCAGACCCACTTCAATCAACAAGTCTATGGCCCGGCTGCGACGCGAGGCCGGCGTGCCGGCGCCGTGCGCGGCCATCACCTCCTCGATCTGCGCGCCCACGGTCATCAGCGGGTTGAGCGCCGAGAGAGGATCTTGAAAGATCATCGAGACGACTCGGCCGCGCAGGCTGCGGAGCTTTTCAGGTGCGAGGCCTACGATGTTCGTCCCATTCAGGTGGATCGCCCCCGATGTGACCCGCATCACCTTCGGCAGAAGCCCCATGATCGCATTGGCGGTGACCGACTTGCCCGATCCAGATTCCCCGATGATGCAGAGAATTTCTCCGCGCTTCAGATCAAAGGAGATGTTCTCGATGGCGTAGGCCCGCTCCATTCCTTGCGGCAAACTTACGCTCAGCTCCCGCACCGAGAGCGCGACATCGGCGGGGGCTGCAGCCGGGTTGCCAGAGGCCATCGGAACATCCTCCCTTTTCAGCTTCGTTCGGCCATCCTGCTGCGGGCCGCGCCTTCGGTTCTTTGCCTTGCCACGCTTCTTCGACAGATCGATGATTTGACGTTCGACGTGCCATTCCTCCATTGGAGGCTGCGACATGATTCAGACCTCCCCGCGCAAGAGGCAAGAACTCTTCTTCGGAGCGCGGCGCCGACCGAACGGGTCAGTTCGATCGAAGCGAAGCATGGATGGCGCCGACCTCATAGCTTGATCGCTTCCGCCAAGATCTGCTCCTGGATAAGGCT
The DNA here is from genome assembly GCF_024199845.1 of Bradyrhizobium sp. CCGB12. Lineage (NCBI taxonomy): Bacteria > Pseudomonadati > Pseudomonadota > Alphaproteobacteria > Hyphomicrobiales > Nitrobacteraceae > Bradyrhizobium > Bradyrhizobium sp. CCGB12. The sequence goes on from NZ_JANADO010000002.1 coordinate 44,411, forward strand.
CATGCGAGTTGCCTCTATGGACTTCGATCCTTCGATCCGTTCTGCCAATCTTGATGATTTCAATCACCGCGGAGTCGCCGAAAGCCGGCATCCGGGCAGCATGAACTTCTGAAAACGAAGTCCGATTTGGCATTTCAATCTGCGCCGCCAAGCCTGCCGCGGCCTCTGCCAGGAAGGCGCGACGGATCGCAGGAGCACGCGCATCAGTCTCGCCGCCGGCAAGCTGCGACGCAAGCAAGGTATTTTCGCAATATTAGCCTGCGTCAAAGGCAGTAAACCGCAGGATATTCGGTCTCACGACGAAAGTCCGCGGGGCCTGCCGCAATTCCTCGGTTACGCTACGGCGACCACCGGAGATCCCTATCGGATGAGCGCGCCGCTCCTGCATATCGAATCCAGTCCATCCCTTCCTCGTGAGGCGGACGTCGTCGTCATTGGCGGCGGCGTCGTAGGCGTGTTCACAAGCTACTATCTCGCGCGCCGCGGCCTCAAGGTTGCCTTGCTTGAGAAGGGCCGTGTCGCCGCCGAGCAGTCCAGCCGCAACTGGGGATGGTGCCGCCAACAGAACCGCGACGCACGCGAGCTGCCGCTTGCGATCACGAGCCTCGATCTCTGGGAACGAGTTGCCCAGGAAACGGGTGAAGACACGGGCTTTCGCCGCTGCGGCCTGTTGTATTTGTCGAACGACGAGAATGAGCTGGCAGGCTGGGCCAAGTGGCGAGACTTCGCCAAGACCGTTGGCGTCACGACGCATATGTTGAGTTCGGAAGAGGCGAGCGGTCGGGGCAAGGCCACGGGTCGCAAGTGGAAGGGCGGCGTCTTCTCGCCGACAGACGGGACGGCGGACACTTCGAAAGCTGTCCCCATCGCCGCGCGTGCGATCATGGCGGCAGGCGGTACCGTGCACCAGCATTGCGCGGCGCGCGGCATCGAGCTCAGTGCCGGCCGGGTCAGCGGGGTGGTGACCGAAGCCGGCACGATCCGGACGAAAACGGTGGTGATGGCAGGAGGCGCGTGGGCTTCTTCGTTCTGCAACCAGCTTGGAATTCGTTTCCCGCAGGCATCGGTGCGCCAATCCATTCTCGCCGTCGCTCCTGGCGCAGCCGGCCTGCCGGATGCCCTGCACACTGCGCAGCTATCGCTCACGCGGCGTGGCAACGGCGGATACACGCTGGCCATCAGCGGGCGCGCGCGAGTCGATCCGACCCCGCAGCAAGTCAGGTTCGGCCGCGAATTCCTCCCTATGTTCGCCCGCCGCTGGCGAAGCCTCAGCCCCGGCGCCTTCGAGGGCATGCGGCAAGGCCACGAATCACTGGCGAAATGGAGGCTCGACGAGGTGACCCCGATGGAGCTGAACCGAACGCTCAATCCCCGCCCGGACATGAGGCAGATTCGGCTGACGCATCGACGCGCGTGCAAGCTGGTCCCCGAACTGGTGCGCCTCGCCATCTCAAACGTCTGGGCCGGCTACATCGACAGCACACCGGACGGCATTCCGGCAATCGGCGAAGTTGAATCCATTCCAGGCTTCATGCTTGCGGCGGGGTTCAGTGGCCACGGCTTCGGGATCGGGCCCGGCACCGGGCACATGATCGCCGACATCATCACTGGTCGTGCGCCGATCGTCGACCCGCGTCCCTACAGGCCGAATCGGCTGAAAATGAGCGCCTGGGGCAAGGTCAGCGAATTCTGAATTGCAGTTTCCGCCTCGTTGGGAAAAGCTGCTAGTTGATGCTATGAAGATGCATATGACGCTGAAGACTCAAAGCCCTGACGCCGTTGTCGGCCCCATCTGATGGCATTGCTATGAAGCTCGATAAGATCGACATCAGGATTTTATGCGAACTGCAGAAGAACGGGCGGATTTCCAACGTCGAGCTCGCGGAGCTGATAAACCTTTCGCCGAGCCCCTGCCTGATGCGCGTCAAGAGGCTCCAGTCCGAGGGCTTCATCACCGGCTATTCCGCCCAGATCGATGTTGCCAAGCTCGGACAAACTCTGACGGTCTTCGCTGAAATCACCTTGAAGAATCACCGGCAGATCGATTTCGCTCGCTTTCTCACGACAATCGAAAAGATCGATTCGGTTGTCGAATGCCATCTGGTTTCGGGCGGGTACGACTATCTCGTCAAGTTCATCACCGCGGGAATCAGCGAATATCAGGCTGTCATGGAACGCCTGGTCGAGATGGATATCGGTATCGACAAGTACTTCAGTTTCGTCGTGCTGAAGTCCCCGATCGTGAAATCCCATCTGCCGCTCGAAAGCATCTTCAATGGCTAAGAGCAACGGCGCCGAGCGGCAGCGCGGTGATCATCCCTTCATCGCCGCCCGGACGTCCTTGTCCTCGAGGGTCTGGTCCAGCGTCGTCCTTGTCCGCTCAATAATGCCGTCGATGTCGTCGTCGGTGCAGCACAGCGGCGGCGCATAGCCCAACACGCCTTGCGCGAAGGCGCGGATCACGAGACCATTGTCCCATGCGCGGTCGAAGATGCGGCGCGCCGCGTCGGCTTCCGCCGGCAGAGGCGTCTTGAGCTCCTTGTCGGTGACGAGCTCGATTGCGGCCAGCATGCCGCGACCGCGGACATCGCCGACAAGCGGATGGTCGGCGAGCGCGCGAAGACCTTCCATCAGCCGGTGCCCGGCCTTCCGGCCGTTTTCCAGCAAGCCGTTTTCATAGAGATCAAGGCACGCGAGCCCAACGGCTGCACTGACGGGATGAGCGGAATAGGTGTAGCCGTGGCCGACCGCCGCCTTGCCGGCGCCATCGGCAATCGCGTTGTAGACGCCGTCGGACATGAGAACGGCCCCCATCGGCACGTAGCCCGAGGTCAGCCCCTTTGCCGTGGTCATGAGATCCGGCACGACGTCATCCTCTTCACAGGCGAACAGCGGACCGACACGGCCAAAGCCCGTGATGACCTCATCGGCAACGAACAGAATATCGTGCGCCTTGCAGACCGCATGCATGGCCTTCAGCCAGGACGGCGGCGGAACGAGGACGCCTCCTGACCCCTGTATCGGCTCGACATAGAAGGCGGCGACGCGTTCGGCGCCGAGCTCGGCGATCTTGGCCCGCAAGGCCGCGACCGACGCCGCAATGATAGCCTGGGGATGGGAACCGGCAGGATTGCGATAGGCATAGTGCGAGGGGATCTTGTGTTGCCAGCCGTGAGGCACCCCAAAGCCCGCATGAAAGGCGGGCAGCGCCGTCAAGCCAGCCCCTGCCGTCGACGATCCATGGTAGCCAGACTCGACGGAAATGAACTGGTCCTTCTGCGGCATCCCTTTGGAATGATAGTAGTACCTGATGAACCGGATCGTACTGTCGATGGCATCGGAGCCACCCAGCGTGAAGTAGACATGGTTCAGATCGCCAGGCGCCAATTCAGCCAACCTGGCCGCCAGCCGGATCGCCGGGTCCGAGCCCAAACCGAAATAGCCCGTCGCATAAGGCAGCTCCTGCAGCTGACGCGTAGCCGCTTCAACGATGCTGTCCTGTCCGTAGCCGGCATTGACACACCACAGACCCGCAAAGCCGTCCAGCAATTGACGTCCCGAGACATCGGTCAGCGTCGCACCCTTACCTGACTTCAGCACGCGGACGCCCGTCGCCTCGTGGCTTCGATAAGATGAGACCGGGTGAATCAGATGCGCGCGATCGAGCTCAATTAGCGAGTTGCTCAACATATTGTCCTCCAGATCGGCCGCGATGTTTGTGCGAGCAGCCCGTTGTGTCCGGGCTCAACGTAAGTTGCCGAAGGCAGCACTTGCTCCCAGGCATGACACGGACGGAGGGCGTTTTGACTTTGATTGGGCACCACTGCGGCATCTTATGCCGGCATGGTGCGGCGACGGCATTGAGGCTAAGCGAGGAGAGCCGATCGTCGCGCAACTCTCTGCCACGGCTCCGATGCGATACGACACAATCTGCTCCCGACCACCGCGACATCGGCGCTTTATCTCGTCGGCTGCTCGCTATGGTGCGTGTCGTACCGGCAAGCGGTGCGAGATCGCAAGGATTGGAGCTATGGCGACATTCAGACCGAAATACATCACCTTCGACTGCTACGGCACGCTGACCAATTTCGACATGGCCGGCGCCGCGACTCGTGTCTACGGCTCGGAGCTTTCTGCCGCGGCGATGGCAAAGCTCATCAAGGACTTTTCCGCCTATCGCCTGGACGAGGTTCTCGGCGCCTGGAAACCGTACTTCGAGGTCGTGCACAACGCGCTTGAGCGCGCCTGCAGGCGCAATGGTGTGGTCTTTAAGCCGGAGCATGCCCAGCGCATCAATGAAGAGATCCACACGTGGGGTCCACATGCCGACGTCCCGGCTGGTCTGGCCAAGGTTGCCAAAGAGATCCCGCTGGTCATCTTGTCGAACTCCATGAAGAACCTCATCATGTCCAACGTGGAGAAGCTCGGTGCTCCCTTCCACACGGTCATCACGGCCGAGGAGACCGGCGCCTACAAGCCGCACATGAAAGGCTTCGAATACATGTTCGACAAACTCGGCTGCGGCCCGGAAGATATCACCCACGTCTCCTCCTCGTTCCGCTACGATCTGATGACCGCCTACGATCTGGGTATCAAGAGCAAGGTATGGGTGAACCGCGGTCACGAGCCGGCGAACCCCTTCTATGAATACACCGAGGTCTCTGGCATCGGCGGCTTGGCTGCCGCAGTCGGCCTGGAGCCTCTTCGCAAGAGCGCCTGAGCGCAGTTCTTTCGGGATCTCTCGCGGCACTTCATAGAGATGCGCTGGTCAAGGAAAAGGGGGCGGTTCAACCGCCCCCTTTTCTTGTTTCAGATACAGATCGATGGACGCTCAGTCCAGGCCGCCGACATGGAGGGCCTTGCTCTCGAGATATTCTTCTATCCCGAGCTGAGATCCCTCGCGTCCGAGGCCCGACTGTTTGACACCGCCGAAAGGCGCAACCTCCGTCGAGATCAGGCCGGTGTTCAGGCCGACCATGCCGAACTCCAGCGCTTCGGCAACGCGCCAGGAACGCTTCAGGTTTTCAGTGTAGAAATACGCCGCAAGACCGAAGGGCGTACCGTTTGCGATCGCTAACGCCTCGTCCTCCGTCTCGAAGCGGAAAAGCGGCGCGACCGGCCCGAAGGTCTCCTCCGAAGCCAGAAGCATCTCAGTCGTCGCGCCACCGAGCACGAGAGGCCGGGCATATTGCCGACCTTCCGGCACCGCCTCACTCTCCGCGATGATCTTTGCGCCCTTGTCTAGAGCGTCCACCACGTGCCGCTTGATTTTCTCGATCGCAGCGCCGTTGATCATCGGCCCGATTGCAACCCCCTCCTCCGTACCGGCGCCGACCTTCATTTTCGCGACCTTGCCGGCGAGCTTCTGTGCAAAGGCATCGTAGATGCCTGATTGGACGAGAATGCGATTGCAGCAGACGCATGTCTGTCCGCCATTGCGGAACTTCGATGCAATCGCCCCCTCGACGGCCCGGTCGATATCGGCATCGTCGAAGACGATGAATGGCGCGTTTCCGCCGAGCTCGAGGCTGAGCCGCTTGATGTTGTCGGCGGCGCCTTTCATCAGCAGCGCGCCGACGCGAGTCGATCCCGTGAACGAGATCTTGCGGACGCTCTCATTGGCCATCAGCTCCTTGCCAATGTCCGCCGGCATGCCCGTCACGATGTTGATCACGCCAGGTGGAATCCCCGCCCGCTCCGCCAGCACACCGATCGCGAGGGCCGAAAACGGCGTGAATTCAGAGGGCTTGATGACGACGGCGCAGCCTGCGGCAAGCGCAGGCGCCACTTTGCGTGTAATCATCGCGTTGGGGAAATTCCAGGGCGTAATGATCCCGCAGACGCCGACCGGCTCTTTCAAAACCAGAATGCGGCGATCGACCGTGGGTGACGGGATCGTCGATCCATTGATCCGGCGTGCCTCTTCCGCAAACCATTTGACGAAGGAGGCACCATAGCGGATTTCGCCGAGCGATTCCGCGAGTGGCTTGCCCTGCTCCAACGTCAGCAACAGCGCCAAATCCCACTCATGGTGTCGCATGAGCTCATACCAGCGCTCCAGCAGCGCGGCGCGCTCTGCATGGGCCTTGGTCTTCCAATGCTTGAAAGCGTCCGCCGCAGCGTTGATGGCAGCCCTGGTCTCCTCGCACCCCATATCGGGGATGGTGCCAAGAACTTGCTGGCTGGCAGGATCGATGACATCAACCGTCGCCTTCGCACTCGCGTCGCGCCAGTGGCCGCCGATCAGTGCCTGCTGGCGAAACAGATCCTTGTCTTTCAATGCAACCATGTATTTGTTCCCTTACCCTTGGGTCAAACCGAATCACTGCCGGATATGCGATTGGCGAGACGTCTCAACTGAGCGATACAGGATCGCGCGCCGCATTTTTCATCGAGAAGAAAGCGTCTGACGGCGTTGAATCCGGTCAGATGGGATCTCGAAAGTCGATTGTTCTGGCCGTCGTTTAGTGAGGCCGCCGTCAGGCATCGTGCTCAGTCATAGTGGCAGACGTAGATCTTCCGCACGGTCTCGATCGTGCGCCAGACGCCGACAAAGCCCGGCTTCATCACAAAGCTGTCGCCGGCGCGGAAAGTCTTCGTCTCACCACCTTTTTCCTCGATTTCGATAAGACCCGAGATGATGTGGCAGAACTCGAAGGTGGTGCCCTTGATGGAATGGGTCTCGCCGGGGGTTGCCTCCCAGACACCCGTCAGCACTTTCTCACCCTTCGAGGCGTCCTGCGCCCAGGTCTTGAACGATGGATTGCCCGAAATGAGCCGTTCCGGAGCTGGCACGGCCTTCTTCGGTACAAAATCCGGATTGGTGTCAATGGTGACCAGAAGGGACATGGCGTTTTTCTTTCCTGCTAGTAGCCGAGTGTTCGATCGACGAGGCCGATCGGATCCTGTCCGGCGCGGTGACGTCGGATGTTCTCTATGACGGATTGTGCCGCCGTATGCGGTTGCGTCACGGACGCGATATGTGGCGTGATGCTCACCCTCGGATGGGACCAGAGTGGATCGCTTGCCGGCAGTGGCTCGGGATCGGTGACGTCAAGCATTGCGGCCGCAAGATGCCCGCTGTCGAGCGCCTCGATGAGTGCGCTCTGGTCAAGCTGGGGGCCCCGGCCGACATGGAGCAACCTGGCTCCCGTCGGTAACAGCGAGAACAGCTGTGCGTTCAGGATGCCGCTTGTTTCTTCCGTCAGGGGCAGAAGACAGACGAGGATGTCGGTTCCTCGCAGGAACTCGCCAAGCTGGCCATCGCCGTGGAAGCAGGTGACACTCTCGATCGTCTTGCTCCTGCGGCTCCACGCGGCAAGCGGAAATCCAAACGGCTTGAGGCGATCAATCGCAGCTTGCGCCAACATGCCGAGGCCCAGAAAGCCGACGCGCCGATCGGCCGCCTGGGGCGTTGCAAGAGCCTGCCATAGGCCTCTTCCCTGCTGCTCCCGATAGGCAAGCATCTCGCGATGGAGTGTCAGCACCCCAAGCACCACGTACTCTTGCATCATGCGTACGATGCCATCCTCGATCATGCGCACGAGCTTGACGTGGCCAGGTATGGTCTCTGGCTTGAATTGATCGACCCCCGCACCTATGGAAAAGAGCATTTCCAGATTTCGAAAGCGCGAGACATCATCGGGCGCGTTCCAGGTTATCAGGTACCGTATCTTTTCCGGCTCGAAGCATTCGCTGGAATGATAGAATTCGAGATCAGGGAGCTCGCGCGCAAAGGCCTGCCGGAAAATAGCCGCTCGAGCAGGATCGGAATTGAAAAGGAACGCCATCGACGTGGTCCTCTCAGGTCCTCGCCCGGGATGCGGCGCGTTGAGACCGGCCTGGCCGGCCAGCGAGGGCTGGAAAGGCGGCGAGCCCTCCAGCGAAGCCTTCAACGTTCACTGGGGCTCACCCTGCCTGCTGTTGCCGGCTATCGATAGGCCGCAACCGGTAGCGTTCCCTGCTGAATCGAGTTGCACTGGCGGCGAAACATTCCGAATACCGCCTGCCAAACAGGCGAAACCTGCTGGCCTTCCGCGCTATGCTGCTGCAAAAGAGGGTTTGTGCGGCACGCAGCAGAAGGCCGGCGGGGACAGGCCGCGGGCTTTGAGCCCCGCGAGGGAATGGATGAGCTGAATGGGACGAACGGTACGCGTGAAGTCCTTTGAACTGGTGGCCAAGGACATCAATGACGTTGATGTGAAGCTGCTCCACGCGCTTTCGATCGGTGTCGGCTGGCCGCATCGGCCCAAGGACTGGGATTTCCTACGCCGCGCCGGCCACGGCATCGTCGCCGTTGATGGCATAGGTCGTGTTTTCGGCAGCGCGATGTGGTTCCCTTACAGCCAGGAATTCGCGACGATTGGCCTAGTGATCACATCGCCCCGAACCCAGGCACAAGGTACTGGCCGCTGGCTCATGGAGCAGGTTTTCGAGCGGTGTGGCGAGCGGAATTTGACCCTCAACTCAACCCATGCCGCCTATCACCTGTATCTATCACTGGGGTTCACGAAGGAAGCCACCGTATATCTGTGGCAAGGAGAGATCGTCTCGCCACCTCCTCCGGTGCCGGCTCTGGCCGGTGAATTGAGTTCGCTGTCCACGGCGAACATCGGAGAGATCGCGGCACTGGACGAACGCGCGTTCGGAACTAACCGGCAGAAGCTGCTCGCATTGCTTTCTGAAGGTGCGTCGATCTCCGTCTTGCGCCGCGGCGGAGAGGCCGTCGGTTTTTCGATGAAGCGCGAATTCGGGCGCGGTCATGTGATCGGGCCTATCGTCGCCAGCAATGATTGTGACGCGATCCATCTCACCGCCGTGCATCTAAGGGATCTCGTCGGAAGATTCGCCCGCGTCGACACCCGGGAGCAGACGGGTCTGTTTGCCGACTTCCTTCAACAGAGCCGCCTCGGTGTGGCCGAGACCGTCACAACGATGTCTAAGGGCCGGCGATTCCTGAACCGCAAGGAAAATGAGCCGTGGGTGTACGGGCTAGCCGGTCACGCGTTGAGCTGAGGCTATGAAGCGAAGCTCCGTGGGGACTGTTGCCATGGGCAGTGGACAGATCAAGGCGGATCACTGTCCCGCAGTGAGCGGCTCGCGAAATACAATCGGCTGCTCGAAATCGCGCGCGAGCTTGGCGCTGGGGCCGTTCACCAAAGTCCATTTCCGAAAGCATGAGAGCAGGGCGAATGCACCTAAAGTGCTGCCTGCGCGTTGCGATCCGTCTTTTTCGGCGAGATAGCGACGCCTGTGCGGTTTGGCTTGTTTGCTTCGAACTGCTCGCGTGCCATCTGACGACCGATCAGGCGAGCGAGCGTCTTGAGGGCCTGATCTGCGCGGATTGAAATGACATAAATGTCAGTGATCGGAATTTCTTCGTTCTCTTTCCTTATCAACGAAATCCTAAAGACCGCCAAGAAAATCGGTGCTCGGCCGGAAGGCGTTATGTTTTCTGGATTCGGAGGCCAAGCTCAGCGCAGCCGGAGCACTAATATCTGCGGCCGTGACGAAGCGATGAGTGGCGTTGCGGGGTGATTTGAACCTGTGAGCCAAGCCATTGATGTTATTCGGGTCAATTTCAGACAAAAAAATAACCCCAGCAAGTCCTTCGGACTGCTGAGGTTATTTGCCAACTTGGTTGCGGGGAGGCGCAACCACCGATACCGACATTCGGTCCAAGTCGCCATCTGACCGGCCCGCGCCACTGCGTCCCGAACGTAAGTAACACGCGAAAAAAAGACAATGGTCTTTGCTGGCGATTGACCACCTTTATCACCGTTCGTTCACGTAGTTTCGGTGGTCGACCGGTGGTCAAGTCGATCCCCCTTTTCATTAGCCAACCGTCGGCACTCCATTGGTAAGGGAGAGGTCGACAGTTCAATCCTGTCCGGCAGCACCAGCGATTAAAATCACTTACCCAAAAACGTGCTCCACTGCAAAAGTGTGTCGGAAGCACATCGAAGCACGGTGGGCGAATTCACCGCCCACCGCCACCGGGACCGCTCAGTGCAGCAGCCGAGCTTCCATAGTGTCTTTTGCCTTGAGCATGCGCATCGCCATCGGCAACGTCACCGCGGCGTCCACCTCGACCAAATTGCCTGCGAGTGCTTGGAACTGACCCGCCGCCTTGCCTTTGAGTGGGGCCAGCATCGCAGCGGCCACCGCTGAACTCACTTGACACTGGATGAGCGCGTACGGCCCATCGATGCTCAAGAGGAGGTCGACCTTCCTACGCGAGAGCTCGCCGATTTCGGTTTCGCAAGCGGTGATGGTAGAGCGGAGAGCGAGAGATGAGCGCATAACGTTTTGCCTTTCGAGCAAGAGTTAGAATCCAGGGGCGAAATGACCGACGTTAGAGCGGCCCCGCGCGCCTTTAGGCTCACGCCTTGGACATTCGCGCGCGGCCCCTGGACAATCTGGTGATGCCGACTAACCGGAAATGGCTTCGGCTATCCAAGGCAACGCGAACGGCCTGGCGCCCGGTGTGCTGCCAGAGGACTTCATGCGGCGGCTAAACGCCCTTCGCCCGCAAATGGTCGAGCAACCACCGGAGAGCGGGCAGATGGTCAACATGGGCGGGCCCGGGACCGCGCTTGGTGGCGATCTGGCGGATCTCCGCAAGTTCATTGGCCCGGCTCAGGAGCGCGCTCAGGCCTCCGGCAATTTTGACTTGGCCGACAACCTCGGCCGCTGCGCAGCGCGATCAACCGAACCATCGAGGATGCGCCTGGCTATTCAGAGGCCAACGCCAACTATCAGCGCTTCGCAGAGCGTTTCCGTCCCGAGCGAAACGACGAAACGGCGCGCTTCACCCGCGAGCTCGATCGCGGCGGTCAGAACGCCGATGGCCAACTCAATCGCGGCGCCACGCCTCCGAGCGCGACCGCCGACCGCTTCATGGCTACGCCCGAGAAGGCGGCTAGCTTGGCGCGGGCGGTTGAGAACTCGCCGGCGGCGCCGGACGCTCACGCGGCGCTTCGGGACTACCTGCGCTCCGACTTCGCCAAGTCCGCGCTCAATGCCGATGGTACGGTGAACTCGATCCGTGCCAACGCGTGGGCGCGAAATTATTCGGATATCCTCGCGCAATTTCCCGCGCCGCGGGGCGAGTTCGACGACATTGTTGCGACCGCGCGCCGCGGAGAGCAGCTGTCGGCACAGGCCAAGGCGGACCTCGAAACCGCTCGCACGGCGCGTAAAGCGACGGGAGCCGAGATTGATCGTTCAGCGGTCGGTACCCTGCTTCGCGGGGAACCTCCAAGCCCGATGCGACTCTTACTTGGGCGGAAATGGTGAACAAGGCAATGGACCGATCAGCGAGTCAGAATAACGGAAAGCCGCTCTTTCATCGCTCCTGCCAGCCTGAACTAAAGGTGTGCAATGTCGGTTTGAGCTACGTCGACAATCAAGGCAAAGTCGCTTTCTTGAAAACGGTCGAGGACATGAACGGCAAAGTCATCGTGCGTGAGGCATGCACCTTGAACGACTTCAAAGATGTCCGAATCTGCTTCGACTGGGACACTGGCATCTCTCATCGTGACATGGACGACAGCAGCGGGACTTGGTCTAAGGTCGCGGATCAATAGACGTCCTCCTCCGCCTCCCCTTTAAGCTTCGGATGTCTGGCCGGCCTAAAGAAGCTCTTGGCGCCAATCCTCTGCTTGAGCATGACATTCGGCCCAAGAACGTTTCCATCCGGTGGGAGTCCTATAGGTCAATATCCTTTAGTGCATGTGGATCGGCCGTTGGAAAAAGCGCTCGCCTATGCGATTTCGGCACTCATTCTGAGCTTCGGTCTCTCGATCTTCGTTGTCGGCCTAGGCTCGAGCTCGCCTGCCCTGTGGACTATCGTGGGGCTCGTCCCCATCTCTATCGGGCTGGCAAGCGCTTTCGGTCCTTCCTGATAGGTCCCTCACATTCCGAGCGGAACGACGGCGAGGCAGTTCGAGTTGTAGATTAGCAGTGGGTGGCGCAGGTGCGCCTGCGGCCTTAAGTTTTGCGCATACGTACTGGAAGCGCGTCATGCGCATACTTGTTGAGTCTCTCAGCCTCTGCATCGGCCGTTGAGTGCGACAACCCCGTCAGAGGCTTTCCATTCGGTCCTATTGCAGGCTGATCAGTTGCAAGATCCAGTACGCTGAAGCGTCCCGTCCGCGGGCGCTCGTGCCAAACATAGTAGCGACGTTTTTGCTCCATCTGGCCAGATCCTCTCCAGCCAGTTAACAGTGTTACGCGGAATGCGCGCATCAGTCGGGCGGGTCAAAGGCTTCCAAATATAATCCACCAGTTATTGCGGCTTTCTTTCGACCTGCGGTTGCGCTTTGGTGGTCGCTTACGCCTCGCATCCCTGAAGGTTGCCGCCTGAGCCCCGCGTACCAGTCGGCATAGGGCGTGTTTTTGACCGCGTGTCGGTTGAAGTCGGGCGCGCCATCCTTCCACCACACCGGTCCCCGCTCTCCCAGCCGGCGCTTCGCTTCGTCGAGGCGATGGGCGACGGTCTCTGCGTCTAGATCTCTAGCCGTCCTGGCGTCTTTCACGGCTCGCCGCGCATCCATCAGCCGTTTCACCAGCCGCTCCTTGTCTTGGGCAGCAAGGTCGGGATCGCTCATCCGCCAGAGTCTACCGCGGACTACGAAATAGCGCCCATCGGGCGTGACTGGATGCTGCAGGCCCGGCATCAGATGAAGGGCTTCCCTCCGGTTACCGCGACCGTTGCACCGGAGGTGTAACTTGAAAGCGGATCGGCGAGCATCACGTAGGCCGTCGCCAGCTCGGCCGGCTGCCCGGCCCGCTTCATCGGCACCTGCTTGCCGAAATTCTTCACGGTATCCTCGGGCATGGTCGATGGGATCAGCGGAGTCCAGATCGGCCCTGGCGCCACGGCGTTCACGCGGATGCCCTTCTCCGCCAGCATCTGGGCCAGCCCGCCTGTGAAGTTCTGGATAGCGCCCTTGGTCGTCGCATAGGCCAGGAGCGTGGGGTTCGGCATGTCCGAGTTCACGGAAGCCGTATTGACGATCGCGCCGCCCGGCTCCATGTGAGGAACGGCGGCCTTCGCAAGGAAGAACATGGCGTGGATGTTCACATCGAAGGTCATTCGCCATTCCTCGTCGCTGATGTCGGCAAGATCCTTGAAGGTCGCCTGATGCGCGGCATTGTTGACGAGGATGTCGACGCCGCCGAGATCCCGGACCGCCCGATCGACGACCTTCCTGCAGTGGTCCGCGGACCTCAGGTCGCCCTCGACCAGAACAACCTTGCGCCCCTCCGCCTCGACGAGGGCCGCAACTTCCTTGGCGTCGTCGTGCTCCTCGAGATAGGCAATCAGGACGTCGGCTCCTTCGCGGGCGAAGGCGATGGCGACGGCTCGCCCTATTCCGCTGTCGCCACCGGTGATGATCGCCCGCTTGCCTTTCAGGCGGCCCGCCCCCTTGTAGCTGGCCTCTCCGTGATCGGGGCGTGGATCCATTTGCGCGGTTGAGCCGGGCATCGGCTGCTTCTGACTGGGGTAAGGCGGCTTCGGATAGTCAGGCATCGGAATCGGTCTCCGCGGGGTCGAGAGCCCGACAACCGGCTGACGACAACCAAGGTTCCTAGCCGGTTGCCCGCCACTCTCCTCCAGAAGCCGCCCGCGACGCGCTTGCGCAAAGCAGAAGAAAGAGAGCGCGCTCGGCCTTGTACCTCGCGCCTGCGCGACTGCACTCCGAGCCGGACATGACGACTTCGCCCGCGGCGGTGCAAACGGCCCACTTCCATCGGCTCCGCCCGCGCCGCTTCAGCACGACGTCGAACCCCGCAAATCGATCCTCGCCGTCCGGAGAAGTCACGCCGCCACCCTGTTCGGCAACCCACCCTGGAGCTGACCCAGAAGCCGTTCCTCGCGCTCGATCCGGCTCAGGTAGAGCTGGCGCTCCCGCTCCGTCTTCGCGCTCGCCAGCAGCACTCGATAGTGGTCGATCACCTTCTCGCTGCCGCGGATCAGCAGGTCCCTGACATCGGTCATGACGCCACCCCCGCGCTCGGCCTTTGAGGCGGGACAAATGCGATGGGGAAGGTTTCGGAAGTCAGCGCCTCGAGCGAGGCAGTCTCCTGTGCCATGCGCCGTTCGATGAACCGGCGCTCGAGGTCCGACAGCTTCGTCTTCAGCAGGCTGTGATAGCGGTGGATGTTGTTGCGGTGCGCACGGATACGGGCAAAATCTACGTCGAGCATCGTCGCCTCTCCTGACGGTCTTCCATGTCCTTTGCGGTTCGAGAAACGGGGAAGCGAGCTCCCCGCGGCAAAAAAATATTCGGCGCGGAGAACCTGTCAAGACAGTAGTGGTGCAGCCGATCCTTCGGGCCACCGCGCATTAACCATCGGCACCGCTGGACCTCGGGACGCAGAAAATTTTCAGCCGACCTCTTGAACCATCCTTGCGTTTTTCTAAGTGGTCTCTCGCCGCGAGAGCGGTGTGCCGGACGCCTTCAAGGGTCCGGCTCGGGCGCCGGCCGGCGGGTCTCGGACAGCCGTCCTGCGCTTCTTGTAACCATCTTGCTCCTAGGAGGACTTGGATATGAGGACCACCTTCGACTTCGCGCCCCTCTGGCGCTCCACCATCGGCTTCGATCATCTGGCCGGCCTCGTCGACAGCGCGCTGCGCCAGGCGACCGAGGACAATTACCCGCCCTACAACATCGAACGCTCCGGCGAGGACCACTACCGGATCACGCTGGCGGTCGCAGGGTTCAGCGCCGACGACATCGCCGTGACCGCCGAGCAGAACGCGCTGACCATCGAGGGTAGGAAGCCCGGCAAGGCGGCCGGCGAATTCCTGTACCAGGGCATCGCCGCACGGCCGTTCCGGCGTGTGTTCAACCTGGCCGACTACGTCCAGGTCAAGCAGGCGTCCTTCCAGGACGGGCTGCTGATCATCGAGCTTGTGCGCGAGGTGCCGGAAGCCATGAAGCCGCGCCGGATCCAGATCGGAAGCGGCGCTTCTCCCACCTCGCGGATCGAGCAGAAGAAGGCAGCCTGACGCCTTGTCGAGGCTCGACAGCGGAACGCGGCGCGCCCAAGCGCGGCCGCGCTCCTTGGCTCATGCAACGAAGGAGAAAAGCGATGGCAGTTCGTGATCTCATTCCCTGGTCTAGAAACCAGGAGCTCGCGCCGACGCGCGGCACACACGATCCGTTCATTACGCTTCATCGCGAAATGAACCGGCTATTCGACGACGTCTTTCGCGGCTTCGGCGGTGCCGGTTTGGCGCCGCTGATGGAAGGACAGTTCAGCTGGCCAAAGATCGAACTCAGCGAGACCGACAAGGCGCTGACGATCACGGCCGAGCTCCCCGGCATGACGGAGAAGGACGTCCAGATCGAAATCTTCGGGGGCATGCTGACCATTCGCGGCGAGAAAAAGGCCGAGCGCCGCGACGAAGGCAGGTACTTCACCGAGCGCAGCTACGGCGCGTTCGAGCGGCGGATCCCTCTTGAGGACGTCGACGAGGACAAGGCCGAGGCGTCGTTCAAGAACGGCATCCTGACCGTATCGGTGCCGAAGTCCGAGAACCCGCGAGCCGGCGTCAAGCGCATCACTATCAACACCCAGTAGCGACTATCCGGACGGCGGCCGAGCCGCCGTCCGGCACCCACTCGAACCCGTCCCGGAGAAAGGAGCGTAAGGGAGGCAACGATGAGTAAGACCAGCACGAACACCGGCAATCTCGATCCCTTTTTCCACCCATCGGCGCACTATGCGTGTCCGGAGGACGTCCTGGACCACGACGAACTTTCCGTGCCGGAAAAGCGGATCATCCTGTCGTCCTGGGCGTCCGACATGTTCGCCGTCGAATCCTGTCCCGCGCTACGGGAGATCCCGGGGATGGGCCATACCATTCGCCTGGCCGATATCCTCGCCGCCTTGCGGCGGCTGGACGGCGACGATGACGACCCGCCTCGTCCCGGCGGCGTCCCGATGCGGTGCGGCGGCCCAGGGCCGCCGCGCAGCGTAGGCCCGCGTGATGGTCACGCAGGCCGTTCTGATTATGGTGCTCCTCGGCCATGCCGCGGCGGTGTGGGCCATCTCTCGGTCGCCCACAGGGGCGAGGTAGAGCCAGACGAGTGCGGTCGCTCTGACTCTGCTACCGCGGCCGACGCAGGACGGCGTTTCCTTTTCTGCTCTCCCACCGATCGCTTTCCTCCCGCAGCCGATCACCGCACCGGGCTTCCAGCGCTGCGCCTTCCGTCGTCCACTTTCGGCCTCCTGCAGCGTAGCCTCAGCTTTCCCAGGCACGGATTCCCGCGTGGCTCTCGCCTTGTCTAGCGCCGACGGGCCACGAGAACTCCCAGCAGGAATGCCATCAACAGCGACGGCAGCGGCGCCTCTCGCGTCAACCTCCGCAACTCCGCCGAAAAGCCTACCGCGGAAACCCGCACGTCTCGTGCTTCTGCATTACTTCTCGATCCTTCGCCGGCTCTCGCCTCGAAAGCGGTCTCTAAGCTATCCTGATCGCTCGGAAGACCGGAGGCTTCCGTCATTGCCGAGACTTCCCTCATATCCATGCGAGTCCTCCCGTCGTTTGCAGCGGCAACGGTCCGCAGACCACCGAGTTCCTAGCTCGCAGGCGAAGGCACTACGCGGACCTCCGCTGAGGCTTGGCGGAAGGTTTCTTCGCCGCGGTCTCCTGGGTCGCTTTCTTGCCACTGATCGGCATCAGCATGTCTTTTTGGCCGGCAGCGGTCCTCTTGGGCTTCTTGCCTGACTTGGCCGTCTTCGCCGGCGCGGGTCCCTGCCCACGCTACGCCGCAGCGCCTCCATGAGATCGACCGCTGACCGGCCCGGAAAGCGTCTGAAGCCCAGCCTCGATGGCTGCGATGTCCTGTTCGATTTGGGCGATTGAAGACCGGCAGTCGAATCCTGTCCTAGCCTTAAGGTCAACTGCAAGGTGCCGGCGGTGCGTCCTCAGGTCCTCAAGCGATTGACGGTCTTTCAGACTCGCATAGCCGGCCACAATCAATTCAATCGCACTCGACATAACGCCACCCCATTATCAAAATTCACCATTTGCAATGAGAGTAGATTAAGCTGAACAATGCATCGGCGCAAACCCCTGCGGGAGGCTTCGATCAAAGAGTCAAAGCTGATGGCGACCGCTTCCGCATGTATCCTGCCAGTGCGCCCAAGCTAGGCCGCAGCGTATAGAGTTTTGTTGATTTGCGATTGGCCAAGTCAAACAGGCAGACGTCTGAATTCGTTGAACATTCGTTGATTTCCTCGGGTTTCGAATGGGTCGCTCTTCCCTCAGAGGCTACCTCAGCTCATTTTCGTTGATGGCGACCGCTTTGCTGAAATCTAGCGCCAGTGCTGAGATCGACCGAGGCCCCCCTCGGCACAGCGTTGCCCGCCACTCTCCAAGCCAGATCGTCGGCCGCTGATGGAGAGCCAGATTAGCCAGAGGTCGTTGCAGCTGTGTTCGCTCTAGAAGGCGTGGTGCGTTTGTTCCAGCGCGCGACCGCCTGCTTAACGGTCGGCGCATTGGGGCCGAAGGCTAAACATTCCTTACATACTACGAATTTCGGATCGATGTCGCTGTTGATCCAAACCTCCGAACCGCCGCAGAAGGGACAGGGCCCCAGCGGTTGTACAGAAACAGGGAATCCGCGCATTGGATCGATAGCTGCGCTGCCGACAGGCTTCCTAGCCATCTCAACCTGTCCTCGTGTTCTCAGTGCCAAGGAGCGAGCATTTAGAAGGTGCGGCCGGGGTTGCGTTTTCCAATACACGCAACAGCGAGCCTTGCGGGTGCGCCTCCTAAAAGAGCGTTCGGACGATAAAGTTCTGGGCCGACCTCGACGACCTCGACGAAATGATGGCTGACGTCGCTATTGAAGCCGATGAGGTCCCACTTCGCGCCGGCGCTTTGGCAAGCAACGCCCATGAAGCGCGCCGGCTGCCACTCGGGATGTTTCGTGCTGGAGCGCACAAGCACCCAATAGAAGCGGCCTCGAATCAACTGTGTGAGGTCAGTCATGGAATAAGATGCAGATCCCTCGCTCACGCTGCCGCGCGACGCTCGACTGAGCGCAGACGCATGGGCTTGCCGCCCGTCGGAGTGCGCGGACCGTTCCCGTCAAGCGCTCGTAGCGCCTCCAGAATTTCATCGATATGAACAGGCGTGTTTGGTCCGTGCGGTGCGCGTAACGCTGGACAGGACGCGACCGCCGATGCATCTGAGGCCCAAGACGCAAGGATGGCGCGCTTCTCGGCCAGACTCAAATTCGGGTCAGCGACGACGTCGCGCGGATGCGAGAACACTGTGCCGGGGTGAAGAAGAGCATTGAAATCGAAGACGTTGTCGTGTGCGGGCGTCGTCCGCATGGCTAACCTCCCATCATAAGACGCATTAAAGTGGCCGCGCGGGAGAACCCGCGCGGCGGTGATCGGAACGAAGCTGCGGGTTCAGGCGGCCTTGCCCTCGATCTGCTTGACCTGCCCGGCGCTTGCGCCCGCGATGGCGATGCGCCGCGGCTTCATGGCCTCGGGAATCTCGCGTTGAAGCTCGACGACCAATAGACCGTTCTCGAAGTGCGCGCCCTTGACCTCGACGTGGTCAGCCAGGGTGAACTGCCGCTTGAACGAGCGGGTCGACATTCCGCGATGCACAAAGGTCTTCTCGTCCTTCTCGGCCTTATGACCTTCCAACGTAAGCACATTCTGGGCCGCTGTAAGGGCCACCTCGTCCGGTGAGAATCCGGCGAGCGCTACCGAGATCTGGAAGCGGTTCTCGTCGAGCCGCTCGATGTTATAGGGGGGATAGGTCTCTTCGGCGGCCCGCTGGACCTCGTCAAGAACGTCAAACAGGTGGTCGAATCCAATGGTCGACCTCCACAGGGGAGTCCAATCATACCTCATAGCCAAATCCTCCAATGAGCAAGTTGGGTACGAGCTGGCACCGGACACCTTCCGGCGCCCGCCTTGAGTTCGGGGCCCCGAAGGCGCCCCGGCCACCATGACGGTGGCGACCAAAAAATCTGCAACGGGCAAAAAAGTTTCAAGAGGGTGACAAGAATTTTTAGCGCCCAGCAGCGGAGCACTGCGATCCGAAATATCCCAGATCGCGCGTGACGCGCGCCTGAAGCCCGGTGGTCTCTGCTCTGAAAATCCCGGTCATTTGTCCTCCCTCTATCGCCAGCGTGCAAACCACGCTCCGAGTAGGAACGCGAGACCAAGCGAGCGCAAAGGCGCCTTCACGGTCATCTCACGCAGCTGATCCGCCCAGCGCATCGCAGAATCGAACGCGGGCGAACCCTCTGGTTGACGACTTCCTCTTGTTTCAGCCCCGGGATCCGGCCTCCGGCCGGAAGTCTGCTCGACGCCGCCCTGCTCGTTCGTCAGCCCGGGCTTCCGTCATTGCCGAGGCTTCCCTCATGTCCATGGCGTCCTCCTATCGCCCGCCCCGGAGCAATGCTCCCTTCCACTTGGTTGCTACGTTCCGGAACGTCCTAGACTAGACCGACTTCCGGCGATCTCCCGCCCGGGGCTTCTTCGCTGATCCGTCTTTCGCCGGCTTCTTGCCCGCGACAGGCATCAACATCTCTTTTTGACCGCTGGCGGACTTCTTCGGCTTCTTCTCGGATTTGGCTGCTGGACGGCGGGCATCTGCTGTTAGTCCACACGGTGCTTGGCGCGGACGGGCTCAGTAACGCGCTTGACCGAGGTGAGGTGTGCGATCTCGACTGCACCTCAAAACCTAGCGGCTTGCCTCTCGGGCCTCCTCGCGGAATCTATTCGCCATGGGCACCAAGTCACGAGAGGTCATTTGGGGCCGTCGGATCATGGGGGCAAAGATCCACGCTCAGGGGCCCGGGAACGTGCCGAGCAGGCCATTCGCGAGGCAGATCGGGGGGAGGCGGACGCCTGGTCAGTCCGAATGGAGGGCTACGGCGGCCCTGCCCAACCCTCCCCGACAATCGGTCAGTGCCTCAACGGCGGGCTTGCCTGGCTGGAGGTGGAGTGCGCCCGATGCAAGACACGCGCGAGCCTGCCACTTGATGCCATCCGCCGCTCTAGGGATACGCCGCTCTGGAAGCTGGAAGCGTCGCTTAAGTGCCGCTCGCCCCGCTATGCGCCGCCCGCTCGAATGATCAAGCTAACGGAGACAAGGCAAGTCACGCCCTATAAATGGGTCCATCCTACCGAAGAGCGATAGATTGACGCATGACCAAGTATGCCGCCGAACGCCCCTTTGCCGACCCAGAATCTGCCGCTCGCAAACTGATCGAACTCGCGCAGAGCATTGAATCCGTCCAGGACGGTCGCATTCACATCGAAAAGCTCAACGCGCCGTTTCTCTACAAGCTCAACGCCACCGGTGCGGAGTTCGGCGCCGGGATCCGATATGCGGTTGAGCATGGCTGGCTCGATGTGCACGAGAGCGGGACCTACGTGCGGCTGCTGGAAGGCAAAGACTTGCTGAGGGAGTAGACCAATCGGCCCCAGCCTGGAGGTTTTCGGGATCGAAACGAGCTGGGACCGAGGGGTCTGCCAATGTCTGGTTCGGCAAATGCCGTATCATCAACGTAGCATCCGCCTCGTCAATGGTGAGACCGAGATTTAGTGGCAACTGGTCCGCGAACGGATAGGGGGTCGTTGTTCCGCCAAGGGGAAATCGGCGTCGCAAACGAGCGGAAAGCAAGGGACAGAGCACGTCAGCTCGTTGCCGGCACGCAGTAGAGTTCTGGGGGGCCGGTCAAGATCGCAAGGTTCGAGCCCGGAGAGCCCCAAGTCCACCAAGTGAGCAGGCCTGACTTCAAATCCAGACTTCTTCGCTACATGGCGAGCATCGATATATTAGGATCGACCTCTCCCTTTTGACGTCGAGCAAAGACGTTATAAAGCGGGCGGACATCTGACACTTAGGACATGGTGGCCCCGGCTGAGGCGCGCGGGCCTCTGCTTCCCTTTGCCCTGTCACGAGCCATCCTCAAAAATCGCGAGATCACAAATCGAAGGTTCCTAAGTATCTAAGTGCACAGTATTTCCCGGGCAGAAGCTCGATATTTCCGAAGCGAGCGCGATTCGCTTCGCCGAAACGGCCTCAGCAACCGGAGCCAGCCCCGGACTTGGGGCTGTTTTGCTATGGGCGGCAAAAAACGCCGCCCGCTAAAATGTGGCGGGCGGCGGCCTGCACCCCGGGGAGACCAAAACCCGGGCACTTAATCCGTCTGCATTCGGCGTCCCGAGGTTCAATGCGCGGGAGCGGGACTCGCATTGTTGGTCCGAAAAACTATCTGCACCACGCATGGGTATAGCTTATGAACTTTGCCTGGCCACCGCCGCCAAGCAAATCGGACCTGACTGGATCCACGAAGTAAAGCACGATGGCTACCGGATGCTGGTCATCCGGGAGAATGAACAAGTGCGCCTCCTCTCTCGCAACGGAACCGACTGGACGAAGCGGTATCCCTGGATTGCCGAGGCGCCGAAGAACCGGCAAAAGCGTTTTGTTATCGATGGCGAGGCCGTGATCCTTGAATAGCCGAGGCCGCTGAAGGAGCTGTCGCGGCGCACTGGAGACCAGCTGCCAGCACTAACATACTCCTGTCGTTTGCTGCATCACGCGAGCCAATTCCTGTTTGTCGAACGGTTTCCTAATCATGGGATAGGCGTCCAGTCTTCGCTCTCGGCCGGACAGCTGTAGAATCTTCAGCTCTGGGCGAAGACGCGTTGCCCGCTCAGCCAGTTCATGGCCGTCCATGGCGGGCATATTGATGTCGGTGATCAGGATCGAAATCGCATTCTGCTCGACAAGCATATCCAAAGCTTCCGCACCACTGCTTGCAGTCAGCACCTCGCAGCCCAGATCCTCAAGCATACTTGCGATGACCTCAAGGACGTTGGGATCATCATCTACAACCAGAACAGTATGCGTCATGGCAATACCTCTCTAGAAAAACGCTCATAGTTTCCGGACGTTCCGGCGCAATGGCAGTCCAACGTTTGCCTCAGGAAGCGTGCACTTCTCGACAGTCGCTGTGCGCATCGTACGAAACAACGAAGAGCGAGACATGGGATTGGAGGCTGCGTCGCCGTTTACGCTGTGCCCAACGCAGATCGCTTACGTAAAAACCCAGCCGCTATGAGCCCTGCATCTTTCGACTTTTGCAACATCCTCATTCGATCACTTCGTCGGCCCTTGCAAGTAGCTGCTCAGAGAACACTACTCCGATTTCCTTTCCAGCCGCACGATTGATGACGAGCTCGAACTTTGTCGGCTGGTAAAACGGAAGGTCAGCCGGTTTTGAGCCCTTAAGCACTTGATCAATGGCACCGGCGGCACGGCGAAAAATCTCAACCAGATCGATCCCATAAGCTACCAGCCCACCGGCTTCGACAAACGAACGAAATGGGTAAATGGTCGGCAATCGGGACTTCGCCGCCAGCTCGACGACTAGTTGTCGCTTTGTAATGTGCTCCGGACTACCGTCGACGAAGAGAGCATCGGTACCGGTCACCGACATTGCGGCAAAGAGACGCCGGTATTCTTCCTCACTCCCATTATCTACATAAGAGGAGCCCACAACCGTGATACCCGCCTTATCAGCCGCGTCCCGCATTGCGGCTGCCTCCGGATTTGCTCTTGTAGCTAAAATACCGAGCTTTGATATCTTAGGAGCAACCTCCCTCAGAAGCTCGATGCGTTTTGCCCAAAGCTCTAAGCCGGGATCGACGGTAACGCCAGTAATGTTTCCGCCCGGCCGAGCGATGCTGGCTGCAATGCCGTGACCTACTGGGTCGCTGGTCATGGCAACAATGGGGACTATTGACGTTGCGTGCTTCATGGCAAGGACCAGAGAAACGCTAATCGCAAAAACAACGTCTGGATTACGAGCTGCGGCGTCGCTTGCGAGCTTAGGATAGCCATCAACGCGACCTTCTCCTGAGAAGCGTTCGATAACAAGATTGCTCCCTTCGACATATCCGAGTCGGCGAAGTTCCCTGAAGAACTCTCTGTAGTAACGAATGCGGCTAAGTTCGTTCAGCTCTGTTACGGGGTGCGATGGATGCAATATCGCCATCCGGTGCACTTTACTCGATTGCGCGTGCGCGGCAGCAGGCAGCATGGATGCTGCACCAATGAACGCAATGAAATCGCGTCGTCGCATGTGTCCCTCCCGATGACAGGGCTGCACTGGGATAATGTAGCAGATTCCAGACTGGATGTCGCTTTGGGTCCCTTAGCTGACCTCCACGCCCCTGAAGAGAGCGGACGGAAGACCGGGTTTATCGGGACACACGGACCTTGATTTAGATCAAACAGCTTCTCGAACCGAGTAGTTGCCTACGTTGAGCTGCACCGGTGGAGCAGGCAATGGCCAGTCATCGACCTACGTGGATGATGCATCTATTGGCTTGGGCAATAGCCGCTATTGGTCTCCTCACGATCCTTTCGATGGCGCTAGGGCCGCCTTGACGGGAGTGAACGCCTCGCGACGGACGCACATTGTGCGGCGCCGTATTTTCGAGCGCTCAGAAGTGATCGGGCCGTATCAAAAGATGTGGAACCAGCCCGGAGCGGGGTGTATTATCCCCACATCGCCGAGCGGTGCTGGGTATCTATCGGTGATGAGAACGCACGTTGCGCTCCCGCCTTCCTCAAGGGAAAAGGAGCAGCGCATGCAAAAGCGTCGCCGTTTCAAGAACATCACAACCCTCGAAGAAAGGCTTGTTGCTTTTGCCGAAGAGGCTAAAGCGCGAGCACGAGGCCTCCCGCCCGGAGCAGAGAAAGACGCTGCGGAACGCAAGGCGCACGAGGCCGATGTGGCAGCCCATATCGATGGGTGGATCAGGTCGCCTGGATTGAGACCGCCGACGTAGAACGGTGATGCTTACATCAGTCCGGGCGGACCCGATGTCGCCAGCATCGGATATCAAGGAGCGCATCGCTGCTCGCCAGCGACTTGCATCGTTTGAGCAGGAGCTGATCGCTCGATCTCGTGATTTGGTGGCTGCTTCGAAGGCCCTTCTGGCAGAGCCTTGCCCTACGACCTTTCTTGGTCCGAGGACGCATTTTCCGTGGCCAAAGGATACTCTTCCCTAAAGGGAGTGAACTGGCGAGTCTGCTTCTGGGCCCTAAGCAGATAGCGAGCCGCTTATCGCCACGTCAGCTGTTCGCGTTAAACCGGACGCCGGGTGGTTTTGCCTCGACTGCCGCAAGTGACCCTGGCTGTGTGAAAACGCGGCTGTTTTGCTATGATTCTCTCGTGATTCTGCGGGGGAAGCTGATGAGGCGCTTCGTTGAGCAGGCCGATCGGGGGCAATGGACTTTATTGCCCGAATGCCTCGATGATTTCATTGACGAGAACAACTCCGTTCGGGTGATCGACGTGTTTGTCGATGCGCTCGATTTGACTGAGATGGGCTTTGAGGGAGCGGAGCCGGCCGCAACGGGTCGGCCATCGTATCACCCCTCGGTTCTCCTGAAGCTCTACATTTACGGCTATCTGAACCGGGTGCAATCGAGCCGACGGCTCGAACGGGAAGCTGGGCGCAATGTTGAGGTGATGTGGCTATTGGGGCGGCTCGCTCCGGATCACAAGACGATTGCCGACTTCCGCAAGGACAGCGGCCTGGCACTTCGCAAGGTATGTGCGCGCTTCGTTGAACTCTGCCGAGAGATGGGTTTACTGGCGACAGCGAGCGTTGCGATCGATGGCAGCAAGTTCAAAGCCGTGAACAACCGCGACAAGAACTTCACGCGGGCGAAGGTAGAACGGCGGCGTGCTCAACTGGAGGAGAGCGTCGGGCGCTATCTGAGCCAACTTGACACGGCCGACCGGCAAGAGCCGACGGAGGCACTGACCATGAAGGCGGCGAGGCTTACCGAGAAATTGACAAAGCTGAAGGAGGAAAGGGGAAGCTTGCCGCTTACGAGAAGCAGATGCTTGCTTCGCCTGATCAGCAAATCTCATTGACTGATCCCGACAGCCGTTCGATGGCGACGAGCGGGCGCGGTTCAGGCGTCGTTGGCTACAACGTGCAGGTCGCGGTAGATACCGAGCACCATTTGATCGTGACGCATGAAGTGACGAACAGCGGCTCGGATCGGGCTCAACTGGCCAATGTGGCCAGGCAGGCCAAGGCTGTTTTAAAGACCGAGTCATCGGGCAATACTTGCCACCCGATCAAATGGAAAGTTGGGGCTGGCGGATCCCCTTCGTTTTCGCCCGCGAGCGCGAAGCTACTTCTGGCAGCGCCGGTGGCGAGTTCAAACGTCTTGAGCCAAGCTCCCTTGATATCGGTCGGACCGCCGAAGGTCGATTGCGAAGTCGTCACCATTGGGTTGACATAAGGAGGTCACGCTCGGAAACATAGCGCAACAAAATTCAAGTTGGGGAGCGACGGGAGCGGATGAGCATCCTTCACGCAATCGAGCATCGTTTTGTTCGACCTACCCTACGTCGGATTAGGCCTGCCAAACATATCACTCTGGGCGGGATCACCATCGAATATAAGAGCGAGCTCGATGGCGGGGGCATCGAGTTCGGGCAAGATTTCATCCCCTTCCTGCGCTCTCGGGGTATGCCGCGCCAGCCCCGCCTCTTTGAGTGGTGTGCCGGGCCGGCATTTATCGGCTTCTCAATGTTAGGCCATGGGCTCTGCGAGACCTTGTGTGTGGCCGACATAAACCCAGCTGCCGTCGCTCGCTGTAGGAACACCGTACGGCTGAACAAGCTGGAGAACCGGGTTTCCGTTTACGAATCCAACAACCTGCGAAGCATCTCAAAGACCGAGCGCTGGAATTTGGTGGTCAGCAACCCGCCCCACTTCATCGATCAATACGAAGGAGACATCCGCGCTCACGATCCTGATTGGGCCATACACAGAGAGTTCTTCAATACAATCGATCCACACCTAGCCGATGGCGGTGTGATCGTTCTCCAGGAGAACAATCGCGGTTCGACAGTTGCTACCTTCCGCGAGATGATCGATGCAGCGGGCCTCGAGATCGCATTCACTCATGGCGACCACACAGACCTAACAAAAGAGAGCGTCTTCTATTTCATTGGCATCGTGAAGAAAGGCGCGGACGTCCCCGGCTGGGCTCGCTAGCGTTGGACGAACCTAAATTGCTGCGTCCCATGCTCACTCGGATCCGGTCCTCGTTGAGCGAGCAGGTAACCATCGTGGGCCTCAACGAACGCAATCTCCGAAATCCAGCTCCGATCGTATCTCACCAACTTTTCCTTGGACACAAGTGATCGCCCGGGCCCGTTCTCGCTGAGATACGACATCTGAACCTCTCGCCTGGCTCCGTCGCTGATCGGGACACGATGCCACGCCATCGTTTTCGGTCGGACAGAGCAAAGGTCTCTGATGGTCTTAGAAGCGTCGGGAACGTATTGTATCGCTCCATTGGAGTGGATTAGATCGACGTTCCCAAGCCAATCGGCCGCCTCCTCAATCCCCTCGAAGAACATCAGCCTGTCAGTTGCGAGCTCCTTCGCGCGCCGGACCATCGCCGGCGTTTCAACCACCGCCCACCGAATGTCTGGGGATTGTTGGCGCGCGACCTTGTAGTGCAACCCCGCGCCCCCGCCGAAGTCGAGAACCGCTTTCAAACCCTGGACTAACGGCCAATCGCCGCTGGGCCTGTAGTTGATCGTTTTGAGGACGATCGTTTCGACGAGCTCGGGGTTCTCGTAACCTTCGACGACCTCCCGCGGCGGAAACAGCTTGCGCTTAACTTTCTGGACAAAGTTCATAACGGGTGGACCCGGCACACTTTTTGATAGGTGCTGAGCGTCTACCACAATTAGCAACATTTTGAAACAATGGCGGGATGCGCGCCCTGACAGGCTTCAACGGAGGCCGCTATTGTCGTGTAGCGCGTCCAGCGATCTGCTCAGGTGGTGGCTCGACTACCTGGACAAGCTCCACCGGCGGCTCTCTCATGTTAGCAGAGCCGCAACCTTCTCCATGGTGGCCCGCACGACGTCGTCCATTGTTGGGCAGCGATAGGCTGCGAACCGAGAGCGGGACGTCGCCGTGAGGCCGATTATGTGTTTGGCCATTTCGCTCAAGGGCAAGAGGAAGTAGTCAATGACATTCCTATTTGTCTCCGTATCCAATCTCAGCGCGAGAATAAGCCCCGCTGGCTCGACCCTCCGCCGATGAACCAACCAATTGGGTGCATGACGCCGCGCGGCATAGTAACGCGCCATGCGCAGCGAGATGGCGAGCTTGCCGGCAACCGTGATCACTGCTGTTTGCGCATCGAAGACTGCGGTAATGCCACGCGCCCTGATTTGAGTGACCAGAATTTCCGCCTGTCTCGATAGCTCGGCCTCAGCCTGCTTCTGCGCGTCGGCGTAGTCGTAACTCCGCTCGGCATCAACATAGCCGACATGGCGAAAAGCTTCCCTCAGGCTGCCGAATCGATATGCATAGAGCGCCGCGCTCGGCATGTTGTCCGAAGCAGCTATGATCGATGCGCTCAGCTTCCCATGCTTCGCGAACGTCACTCGCAACTTCTTCAACAGGTACTCATTCGACAATTTACCCTGATGCTCCTTCAACAACTCCTGAGCTTTGAGGAAAATACTCCTGTCGACGATCGGCTCATAAAGACCGGTCGTCCGAATCCACAGCTCTGGAGGATTACTCTTCCTTGCCTGCTTCAGCCGGACCGAGGTGCGGTTGTAGACACTATTACCGATGTAGGCTTCGTTGCTCAGAAGGTGGCGAACCATCGCCAATGACCACGCTGTTCCCCGATGGTTAGGTACTTGCTGATCGTTTAGCCAGCGAACGATAGCCCCTCGCGATCTGCGACGAACGACATACTCTCGAAATATCTGCGCGACGATGCGTTGCTCATTCTCCGGCCCAGGCTGGATCAGTACGCGGTCAGTCTGCAAATGTTTGCGCTGGCCCTTCTGCAACAATCCCTTCGCACATCGATTTTCATCAATGAGCTCCCGCTGAAGGCCGTATCCGACAGGCCCCCCCTGCTTGAAGCCCAAGCTGGCTACGCGGCAAGCCCCCGCGTGCACCTTCACCGAGAGCTCTCTGGAGTATTCGGCTGCCATCACTCGCTTGAGGTTCTTCACGATGCTCGCGATGACGCTCCCGTCGTTATCGAATTCCTCAGCGCAATAACACACCTTGATCCCCGCCTGACGGCAGGTGAATTCGTAGTAGGCGCTTTCATCGACGTCCTGGAACCTCCCCCATCGGCTCACGTCATAGACAAGGATGTGGTCGAAATCCGCTCGACCGCTGCGAACATCGTCAAGCAACTCAATCAGGCCGTCACGCCGGTGAATACTAAGGCCGCTCCGCCCTTCGTCTGCATAGGTGCGAACGATTGCAAGTCCATGTTGCGCGGCATAGACGGCAACGGCTGCAGCCTGGTTTTGCGTCGAATAGCGCTGATTCTCTGTCGACATTCGGACATATTGAGCTGCGCGCCCGGTGCCGGTGGGCAGCAACAGATCGGATCCAGGACGAATGATCAGGGCGTTGGCCATGCGCGCCTCCCCTACAAGTGCCGCTCCACTTCGTCTGGTGCGGTCACCAGAACAGTGAAAAGCCGTGCTTGCTCAGCCAGCCCAGCAAGGCTGAGCAGACGACGGAAAACAGGCCTCCCCACAGCCAAGAACGCCTGCGCGCGGCACTGATGGATCTCAGATACAGGAACGCGCCGAGCAGGGGTCCGTAGTTTCTCCTAAAGTCGCCATTGAGCTTAGCGATCTTGGACAGTTCATCAGAAGCTTCGACTTCATCCGCCATGCCGCTGGTCCTCTCATGGTAGAGCCAGCGTCTTATGAACCACTGTTTTGCCCGACGGGGCAAGTGAAATTTACGTTTTTTCGAAATTTAAAGCGCTGCAGCGCCCACTCCCGGCCACATCCATCACCAATGCGTCGGGGGGCAATGCGCCCTAACAGCATGCAGCCCACCATCATCGCGAATAAGGTGATCTAACGGGAGATCACAAGCAGGTTCCAGACGTACAAGTCCTTCAGAAAGCGGGTGCGGCGGTCAAGCGCATCCATTAGTGGAGCGGTTCGTTGTGTGATGCGTTCTGTAGCCGCAACGCCATCGAAATTGACACCGACTTTCCGCAGAAGCCTTCCTGCGAGCGTAAGCGGCACTTGTATCAACGCCGCGGTATTGTTTGCGAAAACGCCAATATGCATTTCGTGGTCTCGCACGGACAGGCCGGCATCACGGATGATGCTCTTCCAGCGCGCGGGCGATAGCCGCTGCAAATGCGGCTCTCCTGGACGGATGTAGCGGCCGGTTGCTCGAGCAATTTTGAGGTCTAGGCGCCATGCCAGCTCAAACAAGGTCCGTCCGGTCATCGATATGTGTCGAGAGCGGAGGTCTTAGCGTACGAGGTGCAATCGAGGCGCCGCAAGCTTGTCAGGCGGGATTCCAACCGGCGTGAACTTTGTATCGATTCGCTGAGCGCACTTACAGTTAGGGCAGATGAACAGATGGGCGATTGTCGGTTCTGGAGGGTCTCGCACTAGCTCCGACCGAAACCATCTCATGGTAATGCGGCAATTCGGACAGTCAGCAGCCTCGAGGTGCCCCGGTGCATTCTTTAGCCGTTCCATGCTGTATCCCCTGTTCGGGAAATAGTAGCAAGGGGCGCTGCCGAACGATCGCTGAAGTTGGTCTTGCGTTGTTCGGTGCGCACTGGCGCCGACGCCGTCGAGCGGCCGGAGTACGGCAGGACGGTCACGATCTTGTAGCTAGACGGCTCCACGATCACGATCTCGTCCTTCACCAAGACGAAGTTGTAGCCGCGATACTGCGGCACGATTTCGACGACCTCGGCCGGCAAAGGCTGCAGACGTACGTCGCGCGGCACGACCGTGCCCACCGACAGGGAGAAGCTCACGTTGGTGAGCGGCTGAACGTTCAGGTGCGAGATCGACGCACTGATGCGGGTTCGCTGCTGATCGTTTATGTTGACCGACGCCTTCACGTTGGTGTTCGACGAACGATCGGCCGTGTTCTGCTGATTGTTCGGCTGCTGGGCGGTGTTGGTTGAACCGCTACCCGTCGGCGACTGCGCCTGGTTGTTGCTCGATGCGGAAGGGTTGGCACTCTGCGTCTGGGTGTTCGTACTCGAAGGCGAACTGGACCGGGCCTGGCTGGAGGGCGTGGTCGTCTGGTTCGAGGGCTGAGTTGTCGGCGCCTGGTTGGTCGAGCTGTTCGAAGTCGGCGCCTGCGTGGTGTTGGTGCCGGTGCCGAAATTGGACGACTGGCCCGCAGCGGTCTGACCGGCCGAGGACGGAGACTGGGTCTGCGCCGTGTTAGCCGGAGGATTGGTCTGTGCAGTCGAACCGGACGACTGCGAAGACGACGAAGACGACGGCGTCGTTGCCGACGTGGTGTTTTGCTGCGGCTGCGTAGCCGACGGGTTGGAGCTCGAAGTGCTCGGAGAAGACTGTGCGAGAGCCGAAGTCGCAATTGCCACCGCAGCTGTCGTAGCCAAGAGTAAACGCTTGTTCATCTGAAACCTCCTAAAAAGCGGACGACGATCAACTTCGATGAGGCGCGCGGTTACAATATCGGGAAAATTCGGCAATTCATGGTGAGAAAGGCCAGCATTTCTTCCGGCGCGAACGAAAGCTCTTGCCGCCGTGGCGAAACGACACATGATCATCGATTGGCTTAGTTCGTCGGCGATCCCGTCTCAGCAGTCCCGCATCGCCCGCGCTGGAGGACAGATCGCTCCGGCCGTTAACCTTCTTCCTTCAAATGACGCGGCGTGGCCGCCTCTGTCGGGATAAAGTGGAACTTGGAGCGATCCTCCTCGTTTGTAGTGACTACATGCTAATGGTTTGTTTAGGAGGACACCACATGAAGAAGTTGATCGTCTGCGGCGCTCTGGCCGCTTTCGCTCTCGGCACCCAGGCCGTCAGCGCCGCCGAGTTCTACATCGTTCGCGATGCCACCACCAAGAAGTGCACCGTCGTCGACACCAAGCCGACGACGACCACCACGACGGTCGTGGGCGACGGCGTCTACAAGACCAAGGTCGAAGCCGAGTCCGCCGTGAAGACCACCAAGGTTTGCATGGAGCAGTAAGCACTCGCGGCGGCTCTACCCTGACAAGCGATCGGAGGACAAAATGCCTGTCTTGATTTTGTGGGCCGTGCCTGCCGTCCTGGTCGTCGGCGGCGTCGGCTATTTCCTGGTTCACATGCTCTGAGCGGATTGACGTCCGCCCGAACGGCCCGCCCGGTGCCGGGCGGGCCGTTCTGTCTTGCGGTCAGCCCGTCCAATGGAAACGAAAAGGGCCCCCACGACGGGAGGCCCTCAACGCCGGATGCTCGAGATGTCAGTTGTAGTCCGAATACTTGAACTGCGGGATCGCCTTCAGCTGCTCCTTGTTTCCGCTCATGACGGCGTGGTCGGGCACCCAATCGTTCGCGTTGCGGCTTGTGGCGTTGGTTGAAGCCGCGCCAGTGGTCGTGTCGCGCGAGGTGGTCGAAGACGCGCTGGAGCTCGTCCGGACGGGCTCCTCGACGAACTTCAGCTTGTCCATTGAGACGGCGATGTCGTGCTCGCCCATTCCCAGGAAGCCGCCGATGCCGATCACCACCGCGTTGATCTTGCCGCTCTTGTCCACAAGCAGTTCGTTGATGTCGCCGAGCTTCTCGTTGGCTTCGTTGTAGACGTTCAGGCCCATCAGCTTGGAGGCGCGCCAATTGCCCTTGAACGCCATCTTCGCTTCGGCCGGATGGGCGGTGGCAGCCGGCGCAGCGCGATCGGCCGGTTGAGTGGATTGCGCAAATGCAGCGCCGCCGATCAAGGCAGTGCTAAGCAGAGCGACGGCAAGAAAGCGTTTCATCGATATCTCCTCCAACGTGAGAGCCGCACCAAATTCTGTGCCGCTCCCAACGTTTCGGGATTGCCGCTTGTTCCCGCTCCGGGACGCCGACCCGCGGAAGGATTGAAATCTGCCGGGATCAGATCTTTATCGACGCTCTGTGGTTACGATCCGGACGGAAACGCCCTTACTCTCGGCGCGGAGGCACGCGTCCGACAAATGCGGCCAAACTTCTTTCGAGCAGTCTGCCGCTCCCGCCGCTGTGTCCCGGGCCTGCTGAATCTTCGGCTGCGGAGAAGACGCTTCGTCCGCGAGGGCGGGCGCCGCGAGTAGGACGAAAGCTGCTGTTGCGGAAACGATCGTTCTCATGCCGGGCTCCTGATGGCAACTCAACGGTGGGAGCCCGGGGCAGTTCCGACAGAGGTCAAAACCAGAAGCGCTTTTCGGATCCTTCCCGGCCATCGGCCGCGCGCTCACGCCCGGCGCCCTCCGCGAGCGATCAGCTCGCGGTACCGGTCCTCGTATTCCCTCGCCATCCGGCTCGCGAGGAAGCGCTCCTCGAAGCGGGCGCGAACCTTTCTTCTGTCCAGCCGGACGACTTCCTTGACCGCTTCGATCGCCTGCTCCTCGCCATCCACAATGAAGCCCGTGACCCCGTCCTCCACGACTTCCGGCACAGATCCAGAGCGGTAGGCGATCACGGGCGTACCGCACGCCATCGCCTCGATCATGACGAGACCAAACGGTTCCGGCCAGTCAATCGGAAATAGCAGAGCGGCGGCGCCGGCGAGGAAAGGCTGCTTCTTGACATCGTTCACCTCACCGACAAGCTGGATCTTGCCGCCGTCGACTTCGGGTTCGAGCTTCCTCTTGAAGTAGGCGGTCTCCGCGCGCGGTATCTTGGCCGCAATCCGTAGCGGCATCCGGGCAGCGCGCGCAATCCGTATGGCATCTTCCGGCCCTTTCTCCGCCGTGAGCCGCCCAAGAAAGGCAAGGTACGAACCATTTTCGAACGATGGCCGAAACAGATCCTTAGGCAGTCCGTGCGGAATGGTCGCGATCCAGTTTGCTGTCGGGAGCGAGCAACGCTGGTTGTCGGAGATGGAGACGAAGGGAGCTTCCGGAAAAGCGCCGAGCACGTCGGATAGGCCCGGAAGGTCCAGCCGGCCGTGCATGGTCGTCGGGAACGGCACTCCGGTTCGGCTCAGCACCGGCAGCGGCAACCAGTCGACATGGGAGTGGATCACGTCGAAGTCGCGCGCACGCTCGGCGATGGCCTCGATCAGCAGCGCGCAGGCGGCGTTCGGATCCACGCCCCTCCCCCCCAGGCGCAGCGCGCGCGGCCAAACAGGATGGAGCTTTGCCTTCGTTTTGGAGTCTCCGCTTGCGAACAGGGTGACGTCGTGTCCGAGCGCGACCAATTCGTCCACCAGCCAGGCGATCACTCGCTCGGTGCCGCCGTAAAGCTTGGGAGGCACGCTCTCGGCTAAAGGGGCAAGCTGCGCGATCCGCATCGAACTAGGTTCCGAAGATATTCCGCAAGCCGATTACGATGATCGCGGAGAAGAGAAACGACATCGCCAGCAGCGTCCAGCTAGGCCTTGTGCTTCCACAGGCTACGCGCGCAATGAGCATTCCCATGCTCGTCAACATTCGTCTCCACGACCAGGTTGCCGTAATCGATGGTCCAGCGTTCCGCGTTGTTACGTTGCCCGTTCGAATATGGACGTCGAGGCATGGACACCTCTCAAATGGATGCTGAAATGTTCCGGTTTTGAAATGACCGCCAAAAATTCGGCGAGAAAATTGCTGCAATCTATCCGCATAGAAGCCCAGACCGCCGACCATGTTAATCCCGTAAAACTACTGTTCGCGGCAAGATACGCATGAGGCCGTACTAGAAGGAACGGTCAGGTCGTTGGCCTGTAAGTCCGCGTCGATACGCTTCGCCACTTATGCACTCACACGATCGACGATCATTCCGATAAGGAAACGGCCTCAGCGGCACCGGGGGGATATGCTGAGGCCGGATCAATGCTTCACCGCTTACGCGGCGGGCGGAAACTGAACGCTGACCAACCGAGCCGGTTCCTATTCGCTAGCTCGACTTGTTAGGGCAATCTGCCGTAGGCCGATGCGCTCACCGGCCGCGATGCGTTGCTCCAAGCGTTCGCGGGCTCCGTCCGGCAGTGTCGGCGCTGAAAGAGCCAACAGGCCCGTCCAAGATAGCCTCGACCAGATTTCTTCCCTATCGCCGTAAAGCCGGCAGACCCGCATCATTGCCGAGACATCTGACGCCGCCATGTCGCACTGAGTGCGCACCAGCTCGCCGAATTTTCGGTTGTTGGGGGTCCGCTCCCTGAGAGCCAAGAGCTTCGTCCCCAGCTCGATCTTTGCCCGGTTCTCGGGAATGCGGGTGACCGACCGCAGCAGCTTCTTCTCAACCCTTGGCGGCTCAGGCTTTGGCGGCGGGGCGAAAGCTTTCGCCAACTCCCGGAAGAGCCCAGCAGCCACCCCATGGCGCTGGGGGACGGCCTGGCGGTTCGCTCGGGCTTTGGCGCGGATATCGCCCAGGTTGATTGAATCGAACGCCTCGAGCCATGCCAAGCCCTTCTGGGGCCACTCTGGGTGGGCGAGCATCACGTCACTTAAACCACGCAGGACGAAGTCATTGACGTGCACGGAGTTGCCGTCCGACTCCAGGAGCGTCCGGAGGAGCAGTACAAGGTGCCCTTCGCCATGGTCCTCATAGATCGCGTGCAGGACCGAATCCGCCTTGGTCTGCCCAGCCCGCAAGCGCTGTTTCGTTGGGATGATCTCCAAACCCAGCTCGGCGCAGATCTCCAAGACACGCGGATAGCGAACCTGTTTCTTGTTGCCTCCACAATTTTGGTCGGATGAGCATTCAACTGGCATTCGTCAGAGGGCACTCGCTGCTTTGTTTGCATCTCCGCCTTCGATTTGCTCACCAAGGTAACGCCTCACATCCCAAGCCGATCGGTAATCGCTAGGATCAGCGCCCGATTCTGCTGATCCGGCGTGTAGTGCTCCCATTGGGAGGCCGCGCTGTTGATCTTGCGCGCTTTGCTTTCGATCGCGGTTGCCACCTTCGACATTTCGGCCGTAGCTTCGTCATAGGCCGCGATGGTCTCCGCGGATGCCTCGACCATCTTCGGGATTTCTACGGTCTCAAGCAGGGTCATGTCGAAACCCGGGATCTGATGCTCTCGCTTGTTGTCAGCAATGCGCCTTTGGTCACCCTCGATTGCGTACATCCTGAATTCCTCGCTGTTAACTTCGGAGTCGATTGCCTTCTAGGAGGCCACGTCGGAGATTTTCCGTGAGATTTAGTCAAGAACCGCAATTGACCTTCGGCACTTGGCGCGACATGTGTAAGGTGCGGCGTTCACATACCCACCTCCGGCGATTTCATGCCCCGAGAACCGATCCTCACCCGAACCGGCCACGTGATCCTTCCGGCTTTAGCCCTGTCTTTTGCGGTCATGGCTTCAGTTCGTGTGCTGGGGTACGAAAATAGCGTCCTCGGTACACTCGGAGTGCTGGTGGTCACGCAACCTCATCTCCGGGATTGCGAACGCGATCCTTGAGTATCGGCATCGCCAAGAAGCTTATTTCGAAGAGCTGGACCGGATACGGCGATGGCAAGCGTCGCAGCCTGACCCATTCGATCAAGACGCTTCTGAAGACCAGACAACCTTGAACGATCGGCTAGCAGCTCTCCTGTCAAAGCGTTGAAGTTTTGGTCATCCATCTTGCGCGTAAGCAGAGGAGCGACTTGGCTGTACGCGTCTGTGCCGCTAAGGATCTTCGTCGAGAATCCCGCTGATCTTTACGGATTTGACCACTCTTCCGTGACCTGCGCCCTGCGAGACGGTGACCATATGGCTTCGCATGTTTCAGGGACGCTAGTTTTGTGCGCGCCTTGTTTTTCGTTCCGCTGTCCGGGCCGATTCCCGTCCCGGCTTTAGGGGGATACCAAGCTCGCAGGCGGCCTCGTGCACGATCTTCAGTATCTGATCCGCGTCACGCGAAATCAGTTCGGACAGACCACCAATCCCAAGACCGATGGGTTGTTCGAGAGGCCCACGAGGCAACGCAACGCAGACAATTCCGGCGCCAAACGAAATTCGCCCAAGCGAGACCGAAAAGCCAGTCCGGCGTATCTGCTGGAGCTCCTCCATGATCTCCGAGAATGGCGAAACAAACGGGTTCGCATTCCATAGATTCGAGACGTCGGAAGGACGGATGCCCTGCGCCCCCTCCTCTTTGATGCGGCGTCTGGTTTGTTGCCAGAGTTCCTCGACTGTTTCATCCGACATTTCCGACAGCAGCAGACGTCCCATCCCCGCCTCCATCAGCGGCAGCCGCGATCCAACAGGGATGTCTAGTCGCATCGCGTGGCGGCCTGGTATCACGTCGATGTAGCGCACGCACAGATCCGACGGCACGCCGAGCAGGATGGTTTGGTTCGTGCGTTCACCGACTGCGATCATCAGGGATTTGATATCAGCGCGCGAGACTGTTGGCTCGACCCAATTGCCCAGCGCAGAGACCCGGCTGCTCGGCAAGATGCTCCGGCCATCGTGATCAACGACGAGGTAGCCGGCATTGATCATGCTTTGCACCAGTGTCGACGTACTCGACTGAGGAAAGTCGAGATTGTCCGACAGCTCCGCGATAGTCACGGCGCGCTGCTTTGAATCGATGTACTCGAGGATCTGAAGCGTTCGCAGCGAAGATTTGACGCTGATCCCCAAAGACTTGCCGGATCGTGATGGCGGCATAGGTCGCTCCCCTTCATCACACTTATGATATTAAATATCTCATTGACGATCAAGGCAAACTGCGTTGTTCTCTCCGCGAAGAAGACAAGCGAGGAAACGCGATGGATGGGTTGCCAAACGCCATGTGGCAGCCGGCGGTCGAAGCCGAGTTCGTGAATGAGGTGCGACGGTTCGTGAAGGACCACATCGCTCCGCGCGCGCATGAGATCGATGCGAAGGACCTGTATCCGGCCGAGATCGTTCGTGATCTTGCCAAGCTGGGCTGCAACGCGATCTCGCTGCCTAAGAAGTTCGGCGGCCGCGAGCTCGGCTATGCGCACAGTGTCGCGGCCTGCGAGGAGGTCGGCTACGGCAGCGCTGCGGTTGCGATCTCGCTGATCACGATCTTCCAGGCCCAGACGATGCTGAACACGTTCGGCTCCGACAGCCTCAAGGAACGCTATCTGCCGCGCTTTGCGGAGGGGCTGATCGCCTCCTATGCGCTGACCGAAGCCTCACACGGAAGCGATATTCGCAAGCTCGACACCAAGGCGAGGCGGGACGGTGACGTCTGGGTCCTGAACGGCGAAAAATCGTTCATCACGTCCGGTTCTCGCGCCGAGGTCTTCGTGATCCTAGCGCAAACGGATGTGGGCGTATCCGTCTTCGTCGTCCCCCGCGAATCCACTGGCGTATCGACCTATATCGGCGAAAACTCCGCAACCTTCGGCCTTCGCAACGGCCCCCACGTCAACGTCCGGCTACAAGACGTGCGCCTTCCGCTGGATCACCTGATCGGGCAAGAGGGTAAAGGGGTCCGCCAGGCTGTTACCACGCTCGACTATTCACGGACATTGGCCGCGGGCATTTCGGTGGGAATTGCGCGAGCGGCATTCGATGCCGCGCTGGTCTTCGCACGCGACCGCACCGCGTTCGACCAGAAGGTCGTCAACTTCCAGGGCATCCAGTGGTACTTCGCGGATATGCTGGCCAAGATCGAT
The DNA here is from genome assembly GCF_024199845.1 of Bradyrhizobium sp. CCGB12. Taxonomy (NCBI): domain Bacteria; kingdom Pseudomonadati; phylum Pseudomonadota; class Alphaproteobacteria; order Hyphomicrobiales; family Nitrobacteraceae; genus Bradyrhizobium; species Bradyrhizobium sp. CCGB12. The sequence continues at coordinate 82,033 of NZ_JANADO010000002.1, forward strand.
GCGGCGCGGCTGCTGGTCTATGACGCCGCCCGCGCGCTCGACAGCCATGACGACGTCATTCGTCGCGCCAGCGCCGCCAAGCTGCTTGCCTCGGAAGTAGCCACCGAGGTCGCGGCGCGTTGCGTCCAGATCTGCGGTGCCTACGGTACGATGGTGAACGCGCCGTTCGGCCGCTTCATGCGCGATGCCAAGACCTATGAGATCGGCGGCGGTTCCTCCGAGGTACTCAAGAACGCTCTCGCCAAACGCGTCGTCAGCTACGCGGCCGACCTATGATCCTGGAGCGCCTGTCACACTGGGCGTCTCGTACGCCACAGCGGCCGTTTGTCGTCACAGCAGAGCGAACGTACTCTTATGCGGAGATCCATTCGCTCTCGCTCAGATGCGCAGGCATACTGCGAAAGCGCGGCATCCGGAAAGGCGACCATGTCGCGTTGATTTCAGGAAATTCGGCCGCCTTCCTGGTGGCGTGGTTCGGGATCAATGCAGTCGGCGCGGTTGCAGTCTGCCTGAACGACCAGTTGATGGGCGACAGCATCGACTACCTGGTCGCGCAATCCGATTCCATCCTGATCATGGCGGACCAGGAATGGCTGAGTTCCAGACTCGGAGACCTTCGTGAGGGGCGCGTGGAGCTGCCCTTCATCGTGATCGACGACGATGCGTTTCTCGGGGAGCTTGCCGCCCTTCCCGAGCGCGAGGTCGCGGCCATCGCGCCTCATGATATCTGCACGATCCTGTACACGTCGGGCACGACCGGACGCCCCAAGGGCGTGATGTGTGCCCACGGCGGTTATGCCGCCACCGGCGTGCAATCGGCCCGCATCCTCGAATTGACCGCCGAAGATCGCATCTTTGTCTACCTGCCGCTGTTTCACACCAATCCTCAGACCTACGCCGTCATGTCCGCGTTGACGGTCGGCGCATCGCTCGGCCTACGGCGGCGTTTTTCGGCAACATCGTTCTTCGAAGACGCGAAAGCGTTGCAAGCCACCGGCTGCACGTTCGTCGGCACCGTGCTCGCGATTCTGGCCGCTCGCTATTCCGAGTCCATGCGTGACCACACGATGCGTTTCACGATCGGAGGCGGCACAACCGCCGAACTCGCCCGTACAATCGAAGACCGGTTCGGCTTTCGGGTTCACGAACTCTACGGCATGACCGAGGTTGGCGGCTGGGTCTCCGGGAGCACGGCCCGCGACCACAAGCTCGGCGCCAACGGCCGAGTAAGACCCGACATGCAGGTCCAGATCGTCGACCCCGACGACAATCCGCTGCCGATCGGCGAACGCGGCGAGATCGTGGTTCGGCCAGGCGAGCCCAACCGCATCCTCCTTGGCTACTACAACAAGCCGGACGAACTCGCGAAGGCCAGCCGGAATTTCTGGTTTCACACCGGCGACGTCGGCAGCTTCGACTCGGATGGGTATCTCTATTTTCACGGACGCACCAAGGAACTCATTCGGCGCGGCGGAGAGATGGTCTCGCCACAGGAGCTCGAGGGGCGCCTGCTAAAGCTCCACGGGATCCGGGACTGCGCGATCGTCGGCGTTGCCGATCCCATCATGGGCGAGGAGATCAAGGCTGTCGTGGTGACGGACGTAAGCTTCGATCTTCACGACGTGCGCCGCAGGCTCGCCGATCAGGTGCCGTCCTACATGCTGCCGCGGTTCGCCGAGCGGGTTGCCGCGATCCCCCGCACCCAGACCGAAAAAATCCTGCGGCGCGAACTGCAATACATCGACAAGCGGGTCGTCGATCTCACCAATAATCAAAATGAAAAAGGGAGGAATTTGAAGTGAGAGGATTTGGGAGATTACTGAGCGTACTGGCCTGCTGCCTGTCAACCGGCGCCTGGGCCGGCGACAAGTCGAACACGGTCAAGATCGGCGTTCTGACCGACATGACAGGGGTCTTCTCGGACCTGACCGGCAACGGTTCGGTCGAGGCCGCCAAGATGGCAATCGAGAAGTTCGGCAGTAAGATCAATGGTCGCCCGGTCGAACTTGTTTTTGCCGACCACCAGAACAAGGCCGACGTCGGCCTTGGCATTCTTCGTCGCTGGTATCAGGTCGACGACGTCGATGCCGTCTTCGACTTCGCCAATTCGGCAGTCGCGCTCGGCGCTGTCGAGATCACTAAGGAATTCAATCGGGTGATGGTGCCCTCCGGCGTCGGCGCAACCGATCTGACCGGCTCCAAATGCTCACCTAACACGATCCACTGGACCTGGGATTCCTATGGGAACGCCAACGCACTGGTGAAGAGCGTGATGCACCAGGGCGGCAAAAAGTGGTTCTTCGTCACGGTCGACTATGCCTTCGGTCACAGCCTGGAGGAGAATTTCACCAGGTTCGTCAAGGCCGCCGGCGGCACCGTGCTGGGCTCGGTGCGCCACCCGCTCAACACCTCTGACTTCAGCTCCTACCTCCTGACGGCACAGTCGTCCGGTGCCGACGTGATCGTTCTCGCCAGCGGAGGCGCGGACCTCTCGAACGCCATCAAGCAGGCGCGCGAATTCGGTATCACCTCCGACAAGTACAAGATCGTCGCGCCGCAGTTCAACCTCGCCGTGGTGCACGCGGCGGGCCTCGACGCGACGCAGGGGCTGCTCGCCGCCGGCAGCATGAACTGGACCCAGAACGATACGACGCGCGCGTTCGCGACGGAACTCGCCAAGCGCAACAAAGGCATTCACCCCGACGCGCTGCAGGGAGGCGTCTATTCGTCCGTGCTGGCTTATCTCGGCGCGGTCGAGAAGGTTGGGAGCACCGACGGCAAGAAAGTGGTCGACTATCTCAAGTCGGGCCCGGTGAAGGATCCTTTGCTGGGCAACGGCGTCGTTCGCGCCGACGGCCGCATGACCCATCCGGTGCAGATCTTTCGGGTGAAGACCCCGAAGGAATCGAAGGAACCGTGGGATTACTTCCAGACGATCGACGAAATCCCCGGCGATCAGGCGTTCCGCCCGCTGAGAGAGAGCGAGTGCCCGCTCGTCAAAGCCTCACGATGACAGGCACCCCTTCGGTCGCACTCGTCGGCTTGGGCGAGGTCGGCACCAGCTTTGCCGGCGCCTTGCTCGAACAGGGTGTCGACCTCAAAGTCGCGTCGCGGGCCTCTCCGCGCGCGGCCGCCTCTGCGAGGAGGCTCGGCATCGATATCGACGAGAACATCGAGCGTACGGTAAGCGCGGCCGAGATCGTGCTTCTGACCATCACCGGCGACGGACTTAGCGACGTCGTCGCCAGGATCGCGCCGGTGCTGAAGGAACGGGCGATCCTGGCCGACCTGACCGCGGCCGATCCGCCGCACGTCATTGCCGCCGCCGATATGCTCGGCAAGAACCGAGCGCGTTTCGTCGACGTGGCGATCATGGGCGCGGTAAGCCTGCACGGCATTCGCACCCCCTTGTTGGCGTCCGGGACAATGGCAACAGACTTTGCGACGACGATGGATGCGCTCGGCTTCTCCGTCTCGGCGCGCGAGGGTTCAGCGGTTGGCGATGCCTCGAGCCTGAAGCTGCTTCGAAGTCTGTTTGCGAAAGGCCTTGACGCGCTTGTCGTGGAGTCGATGCTGGCTGCGGAGGCGCTCGGCCTGCGCCAGGACCTCATTGCGCTACTTAGTGATTTCGACCAGCGTCCCCTGCGCGATCACATCGACATGTATCTGCGAACCCATCCGCCGCACGCAGGCCGGCGACTGGTGGAGATGAAGCTGGCGGAAGCGCAACTGACGTCGCTCGGGCTGAAGAGTTTGACCACGCGCGCGACCATCGATCGCTACCGTCAAACGACCGACCTGGTTCGCGAAGCCTCTAAAGTGCCACCGGCCGACGCACTGGCGGCCTTGCAATGGCTACTGGCTGCCGAGTTGGCCGCCGCTGGCAAGTCCAAGAGCAACAAGAACTGAAGGACGCCGATGGCTTCGAACGAGACACACGCGCAGGAGCGGTTGATCCACGTCCCTGCCGATATCCTCAAGAGACAGATCGAGCTGGTCTTGTCTGCATGGGGCATGACGCCGGATAAGATCGACGTGATCGCGGACCTGCTGGTCGAGACCGATCTTCGTGGCATCGAATCGCATGGCGCCTCCATGCTGCCGCTATACGACAAGATGCGCCGCGCAGGCGGTCTCAACATGACGCCGACAACGAAGATCGTACGGGAGAATGCCGCCACCGCCCTCATCGACGGCGACGCCGGTCTCGGCCATCCCGTCGCCGTCGAGGCGATGAACCTCGCGGTCAAGAAGTGCAAGAGGATTGGGATCGGCGCCGTCTCGGTGGTGAACTCGCACCATTTCGGAGCGACCGGGCTTTATGCCGAGATGGCTGCGCGCAAAGGCGCCATTGCGCTGGTCACGTCATCGGCACGCACTGTCGCGGTAATCCCGACGGGTGGCACCACGCCGGTGCTAGGCACCAACCCGATCGCCTTCGCAGCTCCGGCAAGCAGGGGCGATCCATTTCTCCTGGACATGTCGACGTCAGCCGTCGCTGCCAACAAGGTCAAGGTGTACGCCTACCACCAAACGCCGCTTCCCGTGGGTTGGGTCGTTGACGGCGCCGGCCGGCCCGTCTCGGATCCAAAGGAAGGCTTCCGGATGTGCATGGAGAGCGACGTCGGCGGTCTGATGCCGATGGGCGGCACGCGTGAAACGGGCACGCACAAGGGCTATGGCCTTGCCGTGATGGCGCAATTGCTCGGCAGCACGCTCGCCGGCGGCTCATTCTCGCCATTTCGCAGCCGGGATGCGAAGCCCGGCGCTCCCGACAACATCGGCCATTTTTTTCTCGCGCTTGATCCGGCGTTTTTCCGCGACAGCGGCTCGTTTGAGGACGGCGTCAGTGACATCCTGGACCATTTGCGCGGCACCCCGGCCATCGATCCCGAAAATCCCGTGATCGTCGCCGGCGAGCTGGAGTTCACGCGCAGGGCCGAACGCCTCAAGACTGGCATCCCGCTCAACGACGCATTTCTTGATGAAGTCAGGACTGTCGCAAAGAGCGCAGGCGTCGACTTCATCCTCGATTCAAAGGTGCAATAGCCATGCTTCACTTCGATGGGATCATCAAAGACTGTCTCGAACCACGCCCCGCGTCGGTTCCCAATCGGATCAAGGTTCCCGCCGGCGCCTGGGAAACGCACGCACACGTCATCGGCGCCGCCTCCAACTATCCGTTCGTCGCCGGGCGTCACTTCAACCCGCCGCCGGCCTCGCCATCCGACTTCGTCGCGATGCTCGACAGCGTCGGCATACAGTATGGCGTTGTCGTGCAGGTATCGGTGCACGGCACCGACAATCGCCTGCTTGTGCAGGCATTGCAGGCATACCCGAACAGGCTCTGCGGCGTTGCCGTGATTGACCCCGCCATCACCGACAAAGAGGTCGCCACCCTCAAGGAAGCCGGTGTGCGCGGCATCCGTATTCTCGATATCGTCGGCGGCGGCGTCGGCTTGCAGAACCTCGAGATCCTCGCGGATCGCTGCGCGGAGGTGGGCTGGCATATCCAGGTGGCCACCCGCGGCGAGACCTACCCAAAGATCGTCGATCGCCTTTTGAAGCTACGGGCTCCCTTCATCATCGACCACATGGGATGGTGCGCAGCGGCAAACGGGGTCGACAGTCTGGAATTCCAGACAGTGCTTCACATCGTTCGAAACTCGAACTGCTATGTGAAACTATCCGGTGGCTTCAGGCTGTCGGCACAACCATATCCTTTCAGGGATGTCATTCCGTTTGCGCAGGCGTTGATAGCTGCCAGCCCGGATCGGATGGTTTGGGGAAGTGACTGGCCCCATGTCGGACTCTACGATCCTGCAGCAGTTCCGGACGTCGGCCAGATTCTCGACGGGCTGGCCGATTATGCGGCCGATGCCGGCCAGCAGCACAAGATAATGGTGTCCAATCCGGCGCGGTTCTACGGGGCACCGGTAGCCTCGTCGAAATGATCACGAGGCGACGCATTGAATGACGTCCGGTTGCTTAAAAGCGTAAGGGCGCTGCAACATCCGCAACAAGATACGACGCCGAGGATTATCGCCGCGCGTCGAGAGGAGGATTTAGCAAGCCACGATTGCGCCTGATCACTTTGACTCTCTGTGGCCGGTGCCGTACGTTTTCAGGAAAATAACGGGGCGCGGACGTAGTGCAGCCCCACAGGGAGAGCGCCACATGAGCCGGAAATCGATCACCCGCAGATCCTTTGTGGGGGCGGCCGCTGCAACAGCCCTCGCGCCTTGCATCACACCCGCGAAGGCGGCGGGACCGATCCGGGTCATCAGCCATCGTCAACCAGCTCTGGAATACTACACGGACCAGATGAAGAAGGCCCTGCCCGAGGGTCAGGTCTCGGTCGAACTCATGCCCATCGACAAGGAGGTCGAGCTGGCCTCGATTACGCTGTCGTCCCGCTCCGACGCGATCGATGTCGCCTATCTCAACGACACTACAATGCAGAAATTCGCGGCCAGCGGCTGGCTGCAGCCGCTGGATGACCTCTGGGCGAAGTACAAGGACGAATTCAAGCTCGATGACTTCCCGAAATCGGTCATCGAATCGATCAGCTACAACGGCCGTATCTATTCGATGCCGATCCTGACCAACACAGAGATGTTCTTCTACCGTGAGGATCTGTTCAGAGATAACGGCCTCGCTCTCCCAAAGACGATGCAAGATTATATGGAAGCCGCAAAAAAGCTTCATCAGGGCCGCGTCTCCGGAACGGTCATGACATTGAAGCCAGTCGACGGCTGCCTAACGAGACGCATTGGTACCTGAACGCGCTAGGCGAAGGCTGGTTCGACAAGAGCTGGAAACCAATCTTCAATCAGCCGGCCGGCGTGAACGCCATCACCATGATGAAGCAGATGACGGCATTCGCCCCTCGCGGCTTTACGTCGGCAGCCAACGACGAATCGACCATCAATCTACAGCAGGGCCTCGCCGCGATGGGCCTGCAATGGTTCACGCGCGCTGCGTCAATGGATGATGAGAAGAAATCGCGCTTCGTCGGCAAGATAAACTGGATCGCACCACCGGGCGGTGGCCAGCGTATCGCCAATGACGGCTTTGCTATCTCGAAATACTCGTCCAAGGACAAGGATGCCGTCTTCAAGATGGTCGCTACGGCGGCCAGTCAGAAAAGCATGCAGAAGGGCGCGGAGTTCGCAATGCCGCCACGCCTTTCCGTGCTCGAGGATCCGGAGCTTTCCAAGAAGTATCGGTGGTATCCCGGCGCCCGGGCCTCTCTCGAGGTCGGAAAGCCGTTTCCCTCGATGCCGGATTTCCTCGACGTGGGGGCTATCGTGACACGGTACATCCTGCAGGCCGTAACCAACGAGAAGGACGTCAAGGCCGCTCTGGATCAGGCCGCGCAGGAAACCACCGAATTGCTGCAAACGCGCGGCTACTATAAGTAAACGCCCTGCCCTTTGGCGGGCTGCGATGCCCGCCACCTGAACCCAGCTTCCTCCCCGAGAGATTCGACGCCATGCGTTGGCAGCGCGGCCTATGGCTGTTTCTGGTCCCGAGCTTTGGCCTGATGACGGTCGTTCTTCTGTGGCCCCTCGGATACGCGGTCTATCTGAGCACGTTCGATTATCATCTCGGCTCCCCGGGGATGCGCTTCGTCGGCCTGGCGAACTACACGCAGTTGCTGAGTGAACCACGCTTCTGGCAATCGCTATGGACCACCATCGGCATCGCTCTGGGATCGGTCGCCGTCGAATTCGGGCTCGGCTTTGCGCTCGCGCTCGCGCTCTATAGGCTGACCTTCAGTACGCGCGTGTTCATGATCCTCCTCTTCTTGCCGCACATCATTACGCCTGTGGTGGCGACGCTGTTCCTGAAGTGGATCCTGACGTCCAACTGGGGTCTCATCGACGCAACGCTGGCGACCTTCAACATTAATCCGCCGGACTGGCTCGGCAATCCGGTTTGGGCGCGGATCTGCGTCGTGCTCGCCGACGCCTGGATCTTTACGCCCTTCGTCATGCTCGTGCTTTACGCGGCTTTGCAGACGCTCGACCAGGCACAAATAGAGGCAGCAAAGATCGATGGAGCCGGCGGCTGGCGTATTATCCGCCATGTCGTGCTTCCATCGCTCGTGCCGGTGATCGTGTTCACGGTGTCCGTCAGGCTCATGGATGTCTTCCGCTTCTTCGACACCATCTACGTCCTTACCGGCGGCGGTCCTGGCACAGCGACGGAGACGATCACGATGTACACCTACCAGCTGGGTTTCCAGCTGCTGCAGGTCGGAAAAGCATCGGCTCTCGGGATCATCACGCTCGTCATCGTCGCCGCGATCATCGCGACGTTCAGCAGCATCCTGCAACGCGGTTATGGACGAAATTGATGACGACAGGCCGCATGACGAAGGTACGTAACCAGACGCTGCTCTTCACAGGACTGGCGGCGTTCACCTTCTTGAACCTTGTCCCGCTGATCTGGGCCGCCCTGACGTCATTCAAGAACCCGGCAGACGCGTTCACGGTGCCTCCTACGATCATTTTCGAACCGACGTTCGAATATCATCGGCAGGTCTGGCTCGAACGCGGCTTCGTCCACTACCTCATCAACAGCCTGATCGTTTCGGCTGGCACAGTCCTGATCTCGATCCCGATCGGCAGCTTGGCAGCCTACGCGCTGTCGCGCATGCCGCAGCGCCGCGCCTCCCCTATCCTGTTCGCTCTGTTCACGATCCGCATGTTCCCTCACATGCTGCTGGCCATCCCGTTCTTCGTGATGGGCAGCTTCCTGAACATGATCGACACTTATCCTCTCCTGATCATGGCGCTTGTCGCGATCAATCAGCCCTTCACGATCTGGCTCATGTACGGCTTCTTTCTGGATATTCCCCGTGAGCTCGACGAAGCGGCAGCCATCGACGGTTGCAACCCGTGGCAAACGTTCCGGATCGTTATCCTGCCGCTGGCGCGCCCCGGGCTGACCGTCGCGGCGCTGTTCAGCCTGCTCCTGTCGTACAACGAGTTTCTCTTCGCTCTCGTTCTGACGGGCATTCGAACCAAGACGCTGCCGGTCGCGATTGCATCCTTCGGTGGAGAGGATGTGAGCGACTGGTCGATTTCGGCCGCAGGCGCCATCGGCATCATGTTGCCGATCGTCTTGATCATGATCTTCGTCCAGCGCCATCTCGTGCGTGGCCTCACCATCGGTGCCGTCAAAGGCTGACGCGTCGCCGCAATTCGAGCAGGAACTTCATGGCCAAAGCTACCATTATCCTCGATCCCGCCTTTGTCGTCGGCAAGACGGACCCACGCCTCTTCGGCAGTTTCGTCGAGCATCTTGGACGATGCGTCTATGGCGGCATATTCGAGCCCGGACATCCGACCGCCGACACTGAAGGCTTCCGACAGGATGTCATGGAGCTGGTTCGCGAACTCGGGGTCACAGTCGTCCGGTATCCAGGCGGAAATTTTGTTTCCGGCTATAACTGGGAGGATGGCGTTGGACCGGTCGATCAGCGGCCACGGCGCCGCGAGCTGGCCTGGTTCAGCACGGAAACGAATGCGTTCGGGACGAACGAGTTCATGAGCTGGTGCGCCAAGGCCAGACTCGAACCGATGATGGCCGTAAATCTCGGCACGAGGGGCGCTGACGAAGCGAGAGAGCTGCTCGAATATTGCAACGTGGAAGGCGGCACGGCGCTGAGCGACTTACGGCATCAACACGGACATCCGTCCCCTCACGGCGTCAAGCTCTGGTGCCTCGGCAACGAAATGGACGCCCCGTGGCAGATCGGCGCCAAGACCGCGGTCGAATACGGCACACTGGCGCGCGAGTCCGCCAAGCTCATGCGCTGGCTTCAGCCCGATATCGAGCTGGTGGCATGCGGCTCGTCCAGCCGCAGCATGGCGACCTTCGCCGAATGGGAACGCGTTGTCCTGGAGGAGACCTTTGACGTGGTCGAGTATATTTCGCTCCACGGCTACTTCTCCAAGCACGGTGACAAATCACGAGATTTCATGGCCGAAGCTGATCTGGTCGGCCGCTATATCGACGAGATTGTCGCAGTGGCGGACGGGGTAGCAGCTCGACGGCGGTCGTCCAAGCGGATCATGCTGTCCTTCGATGAATGGAACGTCTGGTATCGCACCCGCGATCGCGCGACCCGTACCAAGCCCGGCTGGCCCGAAGCGCCGGCCATTCTCGAAGAGCTATTCACGATGGAGGATGCGCTTGTCTTCGGCGCCGCCCTCCTGACACTCATCAACCGCTGCGACCGGGTCAAGGCCGCATGCGTGGCCCAACTCGTCAACGTCATTGGGCTGATCATGACCGAGACAGGAGGACGCGCGTGGCGACAGCCGATCTTTTATCCATTCAAGCACGCATCTGATTGGGCGCAGGGAACAGTTCTCGACATGCGCCTAACGTGCGGAACTTTCACAGCGAGCAATGGCGACCAGTTTCCGGATATCGTCAGCGCTGCCGTCCTCGCGGACGGCGGAAAGAGCCTGTCGCTTTTCTGCGTAAACCGCAACTTCGATCAGCCGATTGATCTGGTGCTAAGCTTGCGCGGTATGGAGCTTCGCAAATTGCTTGAAAGTCGTGTCATGAGGTCAGAGGATCTAAATGCGACCAATACTGCGGATGATCCGGAGCGCGTGAAACCCGTCAGAGGTCCCAATGCGGCCATCCGCGATGGAGCTTGGCAGCTGACTATTCCACCGGCATCTTGGAGCGTATTCCGCTTTTCGTCCTTGCCCAGAAGTGCAGAAGCCAGCTCAACGTAACCCTCGACATCCTGATTAAACGCACCCCGATCTAGCTGGCGACCTCGATTTAGGCCCTACTTCCGCTGCTGGTCCCAACGGTTGCAGCCGCGGCCAAAAGTTGGAGGCAGAGCAGACGTCCCGCCCACCCTGCTGCGCCAAACTGATAAGCTTTCGGCATTTTCCTTATCAGTTCGCGAGCTGACTCCATTGTGCGAACGCTTTAATGGTCACGATCGGGACGTCTGCTTTGCTCCAAAATAGCAAATCGCCGCTGCACCTAAAGTGAGGTCAGCTAAGTGCCATTGGCGAACTCACGTTCGCCGTCCCCCCGTCAAAGTGACAGCCCGAAACTGCAGTCCGGCTAATCCTCGGCTGAACCAGCCACAGATAAAAAGGGCCACCGCGGGGTGACCCGTTTGCTTATTTTTGAAGGTTTGCGGCAAAGAATTTGGCTGCTTCGGCCTTCGCTTCCTGATCAGCTTTGGCGTCATATCTGAGCGGCAAGTTGAACTTCTTGCCGAGTTCGGTCGCTTCGGGATTCGTGAACGCGTGCACAGCACCGGGATACTCGATGATCCGATAATCGGCCTTCGCTGCGTCGAAGTCCTTCTTGAGCGCATCGTACTGCTCGCGTTTCACGAACGGGTCGTCCGCGCCGTTGAGAATGAGGATTTTAGCTTTGACGGTTCCCGGCGCCGGTGCAGGAGTGTTGAGGCCAAGTGATGCGTGAAAGCCCGCAACGGCGGCGAGATCAGCGCCGGCGCGCCCCATGTTCAGCACCACCGCGCCGCCGAAGCAGTAACCAACTGCGCCGACCTGCTGGGGATTGACCGAGGGGCCTGCTTGGCGAGTTGCTCCCGCGCAGCGTTGAAGCGCGCCTCCATCGCCTTCGGGGCCATCATCACCGATCCCGAGAGCGCGCCTGCGTCCTTCGGGTTGTCGGCGGTCTTGCCGTCGCCGTACATATCCGCAATGAACGCTGTGTAGCCCTGCTCTGCGAACTTCCGTGCCTCGTTATGGATATGCTGGGTGATGCCCCACCATTCGTTGCACCAAGACAATACCGGGCCGCTTGGCCTGGGTCGCGGCATCGTAGACAACGAAGCCCTTCATCGTGGTCTCGCCGTCCGTGTAGGTGACTGGTTCTTCCTTGATTGCTGCGTGTGCGCTCGCGACCATTGCGATGGCGCAAAGCGCTCCCACTATGTTCGTTCGCATGCTGACCTCCCGCGCGTTTGGCACACACTACATTGGCATACCAGCGTTTCCTGCGCTAGGCTTGAAAGCGGTGCCAGTGTCCGCGCCAGTAGCGCGTAAATTTTCAGATGTTTAGGCGTCCAGCTTGAGGCGGAGCGTGCCGATATGCTGTTGGTCGCTGTCGTGTGACCGATGCTGTAGATGTCGCCCATGGGCCATAGGCTTCGTTTTGGTCGCCGCTAGTCGCTTCCGGTCTACTCCGATTGACGGGCGATTCTGGCGCCGCCCATGGGCATCGCATAGGGTTGATCCTTTGGGCGGTCCAATCACGCATCGTCCGATTTTTGAATGTGCTACCTAGCTCGGTGGCGAAATGTGCGCAGGAGAAGCCGGTCATGACTGACGATCAGGTCAATCTCGTCGTTCAGCACCTTTGCGAGCAATTGCACTTGGCGCTCCGACTGAAGGACAGCGAGGCGCATCCATCAAATGCCAGGGATATTGGATTTGATCCTGCCTCTGTAAGAACTGTATTGGGACTGGGTTACGTTCGGCGGGTGTAACGATGATCCATCACAAGGCAGCCAGCGGGAACGAAGAGCCGCCATGGTCCTAAACGCGAAACGCGGGGAAGAAGCTTCCAATGAATGCGGGTGGGGAGGAGTCAGAAATCCGATGCTCCAATTGGGAATGGCTGAGTCAGTGGCATCTCGGACACACTTCGCCGCCCTCGATGTCAGCTCAGGTCTTCTCGCAAGCTCTTAAAGAGGATGCCGCAACTTCCCCCCGGCAGGCCTCGCGCGATAATCGATTTCGGCTCGCAATGCGCTTCGTGTAATACTGTGTTTTGCGCGCACCAGCGGCTTTAGCCTGCGCTGTCCCCACATACAGAAAGTCGTCACCTTTGCGGCGGCCGATGTACAAGGCATCCCATTTGGCGCCACCTAATGCATAGCCCGCGATAGCTAATGTTTTGCCCTGAGCGCATGTGACCTCTACCCAGCCGTTGCGCCGTCCGCTTTCGTATCGAACCTTCACGCAGCATTGCGAATTCTGACACCAAGCTCTTCACTTGGCGTGGTCACAACCGGGCGCTCATGTACCACGAGATGAACGAGCGCAAGGCATCACTTAAGCAAACCAGGCGCAATATGGGCCACATTCTCACTAACGCTGGTCTTGAGCGCGGTGGCGTAAAAACATTTCATTTCTCAAAGATAGCGATCCTTGAGGCGCATTATTTCGCCTCCGGAGGTAGGTAAGAGTTCTGTTGCGTGGCTCCATGGCGTCGTGGGGAGGCTAACAACTGGAACAGCGCCCGTGCGGCCTTGTATCGCGCCTCGGGGCGGCTGCGCTCTCGTCCTTTGAGCAAGCATTTGCCCGCCCTGGTGCGCACCAACCAGCCCCAGCTTCGACCCTGTCCACGCAAATCGATATCGAAGGTTGGAAGTTCGTCAATCCTACTCTCGCGAAAGGTGCGCTTGAGACTCTCGTTCATGCATGGGGCTCACTTGGCCGCGACTCAACCGCTTGATAATGCGAAAGTCCTGATGCAGCATGGCCCAATTGGGCCAAATGCTTCGAAGTGCTGGGGCACATTCGACTAAGGTCGGAATGGTGGATGGAACCGTTTGATCGGGAGCGGCTTACGCGCGTGTTGGCCGTTGCCGCGATTGATCCCTCTCGCTGGACGGAGGCACTGGAGACGGCGGCGGCATGTACCGGGTCGTACGGCGCGGTCCTGTTGCCGGTGGTCGGAGCCTTGCCGATCGTCTCGGCGACTCCCTCCATGGATCGCAGCGCAGATTTGTACGTCAGGGACGGATGGCAATCTCGCGACGAGCGCTACCGTGGCAAGATCCCCTTCTTGAGCAAAGGCGTAGCTACGGACGACGATTGCATGCCCTTGGACGCCCGCAAGCGTTCGCCGTTTTATCAGGAGTTCCTTCGGGCCTGTAATCTCAACGGCTGGGCCGGAGTTCGGATTGGTCGGGGAGATCTGGTTTGGAATATGAGTCTTCAAAGGACGCCCGACCAAGGTCCTTATTCGGCAAGCGAACTGCATTGCCTTTCCGGGCTGGCCGACACTTTGGACTCGGTTGTTCAGATCTCCGCAGCGCTTGGGCTGGCAAAGGGGGAGTCTGCGCTGAACGCATTCGAATTCTCGGAACGCGCGGCACTCCTGCTCGACCGGTCGGGCCATGTAGTGCGCGTCAATACAGCGGCGGAACGACTGCTCGGAGAAGATCTGCAGATTTCAGCTGGGCACATCCGCTGCCAGGATCCGAAGTCGAATGAAGCTCTGGACGGCGCGATCCGAACTCTGTTCTGGAGCCTCGACGCCTTCACCACCGCACCCGTGGTTGTGCAAAAGCTCTCAGGCGGGCGGCTTGTCATTTATCCGATGCGGCTCCCTGGTCTCACTCACTCCCCTCTTTCTGCTTTTCACGCGATCGTTGTTATATCCGACACTGACCTGATGCATTCGGCCGACGCGACGACATTGCGCGACGTCTTCGAGTTGACAGCCGCCGAGTCGCGGCTCGCAGTGGCGCTTACGAATGGTAAGGACCTTGAGACTTATGCGACCGAGCGAGGACTTTCGAAGCAGACCCTGCGAAACCAACTAAAGTCTATATTTCTGAAGACGGGGACAAATCGCCAGGCGGTGATGCTGTCGAACCTCGTTCCGAAGAAGTAAGCAATTTGCTCGCTTAGCCCGTTTGGGTCATGCGCTCGCCTCCGCGCGCGATCGAAAGTTTGTTGATCGAGCCTCTGCCGAGACCCGGCCGCAGTAGTCCACAATGCACTGATCATCCAAACAGATGTCCATACCTGCAATTCCCAACGAATCTCCCAAACATCGATGAGCGTAATTCCGGATTGCATCAACTCTCACCCTCACCGCCCCGCCCGTTGGCCAGGTAGTCGGTGCGCTTCGCCACGCGAAATACGATCGGAGTGGCTGATGAAGGCGATCAACCGTACAACGCGGGTCGCCGGCGTTGTCGCCGTATCAACTCTGATCGGAGCGGCTGCGTTCGCGCAATCCGCCGATCAGATGCTGGAACGTTGCCGCGAGACAGTGGGGCGCTCGATCGTGGCCGCCTGCATGCAACGAGGCGGTGGCAGCCTCGAAAGGTGTCGCGCGAAGGCAACCCCAGCAGTCAGGCGATGCATGGCAGGGAATGGGGACGACGCCACCGCCCGGCAGAGCCAAGACTCTCCTGTACGCGACACAGGGGAAGGCACATTGGCCATCCTGATGCCGGGAGCTGGCGGGGCCACTCCATCCGACTTCCTTGTCCGCAACAAGGGACGGATTGGCGGGTCTGGCGTCTCGGTCGTGGTGACGACGTCGTCGGCGCAAGCCGCTGCGCTCTCGCAAAGCGCGTCCGCCAAAGGTCGCAAAGTCGTCTTGGTGGGCATGAGCCGCGGATCGATCGACGTCGCCAATGCGTTGGCCTCCGGAGCCAAGGCCAATGGCGTGGTTTTGGTCTCCGGTGCTTACGATAACGTCCGGTCGAGCATCGGGGCGCCGTCAAGACTGCCCGCAACGCTGGTCATTCACCACCGAAACGACGAATGCGAGGCGACCCCGGCGTCCGCCGTTACATCCTTCATCGCATGGTCCGGTGGCCGCGCGTCAACGCACTGGATTGACAATCAAGGAGCGCCCGTGCCGAATCCTTGTGGCCCGCGCGGCGCTCACGGCTTCTTCATGCAGGATGGAGCCGCTGTTTCGGCGATCAACGGATTCATCCGATCTCGCTAGAAGAACGATCTCCTAGGCAGATTTACAAGTCCGCATCCAATACCAGAACCTTGCAGCGGCGGCCTCAACTTAACTGCCGGAGGTTACCAATGATGACGCTGCCGCGCTGCCTTGAAGGGAGCGGACGGGAAGACTGGTTATCGGGACACACGAACCTTGACCTAGGCCGTGTACCCATAAACCCGGCGGCGTGATGCGACTAAAGCGATGTCTGCTTTGCCCCTATAGCGACCGACTTCGGGCGGCAGCGCAATATGTCGCGATGGGCCATAACCGGACCCATGCGCTGGCAGCAAACAGCGCGTCTATTCGATCACCTCGTCGGCGCTAGCGAGCAGCGCGGGCGGCACATTAAGGCCGAGCGCTTTGGCCGTTTTCAAATTGATCACCAACTCGAATTTGGTCGGCTGCTCAACCGGCAGATCGGAGGGCTTGGCGCCTTTGAGGATCTTATCGACGTAGACGCCTGCACGACGATACAAATCGGCTATACTGGGGCCGTATGAAATCAATCCGCCATTGGTGACGAATTGTCGGTAGAGATAGCTCGCGGGCAGGCGATGCTTCGTCGCCAGCGCGATAATTCGTGGGGCGTTGTTAACGGTCAAGGTATCGCCAAAGACATTTATTGCATCGGCGTGCTGGGCTGCGGCCGAGGCAAATGCGATGTCGATTTCCTCGGCCGTGGTCGCCTCAAATACCGGGAGAGCCACACCCAGGTTTCGGGCAACTTGGGGCAACTCCTCGGCTACGGTAAGCATATGAAATGGATTGCTCGGGTTGACCAAGTTCGCAATTTTCGAGGCGGTAGGAACTATTTCAAGCAGGGTTTGTATCGCTTTGCTGGTGAAGTTTCCGGGCGCGAAGAGTGATAGACCCGTCATGTTGCCGCCGGGACGCGACAGGCTTTCGACGAGGCCAAGCCGGACGGGATCGGCCACCGCCACGAATACAATCGGAATGCTGGCGGTCGCCGATTTTAGGGCGACGGCTGTTTGTGTGTTGGTGGCGATAAGCAGATCGGGCTTGAGGGCGACGAGTTCGGCCGCTAGCCCCGGTATGCGCTCGGCGTGGCCCTCGAAATATCGGTAGTCAATGATCAGGTTCTTGCCTTCGATCCAGCCGTGACCGCGCAGGCTTTCGTCGAACACTTTGAGGATCGGCAAATTTTGAACGTTGCCAAGCGTGCCGACCCGGCGAGAGGTCGCCTGCGCCCACGAACGTCTTGGCGAAACGAGCAGTGCCGCCGTAGCCGCTATGAACTTCCGCCGCTTCATTCGATCCTCATCTGAGCTTGAGGACGAGACGGCACAGTATCACGTCCCCATAGTGGTCGCACTCTGCGGATGCAAATGCTGCGTCGCAAATGCCGCGCAGGCGCAGGACGGCTTTGGGTCATTTCGACGCATTTGTCGAAGATTGAGGACCAGTTGATGTCCGCTCCTGTCCGTAAGCGCCGTACCAAGAGCGGGCCAGGAGCGTTGCGTCTGGCCGGACTACCGTGATTCAACTCCCGAACTGGGGGCTCGAATCATGCGGTGAATGGACCGCTATCAAGCCGATGCTGCCGAACAAGCCGCGTGGCGTTCCTCGGGTGAACGACAGACGGGTCCTGAATGGCATCTTCTGGGTCCTCCGATCAGGAGCACCCTGGCGCGATCTGCCGACGGCGTTTGGCCCATACACCACTTGCTACAACCGCTTCGTTAGGTGGCGGCGGGCCGGTGTCTGGGACCACATCATAGAAGCGCTTGCCACTGCCCATGATGCCGCTGTCCAGATGATCGACACCTCCATTGTCCGCGTGCATCAGCATGGAGCCTGCATCACAAGAAACCAGCGCCAATCGATGGGAAGGTCCCGCGGCGGCTTGACGAGCAAAATCCATGCGGTGGTCGATCGCAATGGTCTGCCGGTACGGCTGGCGCTGAGCCCGGGTGAGGCCCATGATGTTCGACTCGCCGGAAAACTGCTGTCTCGTCTGAAATCCGGGTCAATGCTGCTTGCTGACCGTGGCTATGATGCGGACTGGATAAGGGAGCTTGCCATGAAGAAGGGCGCGTGGGCCAACATCCCGCCGAAAAGCAATCGCAGCGATCCGATCTGCTTCAGCCCCTATCTCTATCGTGCTCGCAACCAGGTCGAGCGGTTCTTCAACAGGATCAAACAATGTCGTCGGGTGGCGACGCGCTACGATAGGCTCGCCGCCAACTATCTCGCATTCGTTCAACTCGCGTCAATCAGACTATGGCTGCGCCTTAATGAGTCCGCGTCCTAGATCAAACAGCCTCACAAACCGAATAGTTGCCTGCGTTGAGCTGCACCGGAGGAGCAGGCAATGGCCATTCATCGCTCCACGTGGATGATGCATCTTCTGGCTTGGGCAATAGCCGCCATTGGTCTCCTCGCGATCCTTTCGATGGCGCTAGGGCCGTCTTGACGGCAGTGAACGTCGCCGCGACGGGGCATTTTGTGCAGTGCGGTAAGCGAAGCGGACGGATTGCCGATCTCCCGGGAGCAACCAAGAACTGAGGACGACCAGCTCCCATGGACGAAGACTTGGCCGCACTGCTGGACCGAGCCGACGACGCGATTTCGGAGAGCAAGCGGCTTGTGCAGCAGAACCAGGCGAACATCGCGGAGTGCCGGCACTGGTTGCGGCACTTCAGCTGGATGATCAACCATCTTAAGTCGCGCCAGCGTCCGAAATCCTGAAGCGAGTGGCAGGTCTTTGGCCCTCAGCCGAACAAGGGGGCCCATTGCCACGTCGGCTACGGGCGGTGAAAGGGCTTGCTGTGCTAGGCCGAAGCTGATTGTTCAGTCTTACCATCTGAACCCTTGCGCAGCGCCTCCAAGGCTATACGGGCGTGGGCGGCTGCTTCCTGGTTGCCCACCGCTTCGATCTTTTCTAAAGCCCAGGTCAAATACTGCATAGCAACCTGTACATCAGCAATTTGGTCGGTCATAGGACCGTTTCTACCGAATTATGATCGGTTCGTCCGCACTTGCTGCGCATGAGCGAATTGCATCCGCGATGACGGCTGTGGTCAAAAGTGAACGGTCTCGTGGTGACGGAAGGAGCATGATCCGGGGTTGCTCCCCGAGTTCAGCGCTTCTGAATTAGCAGAGATTACGCAGTGATCGAGGGCAGTATTCCCATTTTGAGCCCACGGGAGAAGCGCCTCTTGCGGCGCTTAGCCCGAGGTTGCTCTGACCGCACCATTGCGGCTCAAATCGGCGGAAGAGCTGATCAAGTTGGCGAACAGCGGAAGAAGCTGCTGCAAAAGCTGCAACTCAGGTCCCAGTCTCAGATTGTAGACGCCGCCGCGCGATGGGCGTCTTGGCCATCTTACAAACTCACGAGGGCCGCCGACGAAGCGGAGGTTTTGCCGGAGCATAAGGAGAACGGCGGCTGCGAACCGCCGTCTGATCTCGGCTGATCAACACCGGCAAGGATATCGCCCGGACAAATGTACTGCCCGTAGCCGTCATAGTAGCAGCCGGGGAGGCGACGTTTAATGTACGTCCACTTCACCGCGCCGCGCGGGCCGTCACTTCCTCTGATGGCCCTGAGCTGAACGCCACGAGAGCCATTGTTATGTCTGCTGTCTGAGGGAAGCCGGACGTCGCCCGACTGAAGGCTGAGCGCCGCTTTTGACCCCGAAGCCGACACCAATCCTCGCCTCCAACGTGTTACACTGAAACCCGGCAAGATGTTCCCGGATCTCCCATGAAGCGGCGCGAGTTCATCACGCTGATTGCTGGCGCTGCGGCATTGCCGCTCGAAGCCCGCGCACAGCGGGCTGGCCGGCGATATCGCGTTGCGGCATTGGGGCCGGTACCGCTGAGCTTCTTCGATGAGCTGGGCAGAGCGGGCTTTGTCAGAGGCAGCAACCTTGAGATCGACAGCCGTGGCGAAAGCGTGGCTGCCGTTTCTTATGCCAGTGCGGCCGTTGAACTGACCGAGGCAAGCCCAAATGTGCTGATGGCGATCGGAGCCGAAGCAGGGCGTGCCGCACAGAAAGCAACGCAGCGCATTCCGATCGTGGTGATCGCGGACGACTTGCTTGCCAGCAAGCTTGTCGCCTCGATGCCGCGTCCCGAAGGTAACACTACTGGTGTCGCCATCTTTGCGTTCCAGCTCGACGCGAAGCGATTGGAGTTGCTGCGTGAAGCATTGCCGGGTACCCGGCGAATAGCCGCTCTCGCCGACCGCCTGCCGATACCAAACATGAGTGCGCTCGAAGGTGCCGCCAAGAGGCTCGGCGTCGAGATCGTTCCGTTCGCCGCGCGATCCGAGGAAGATCTCATCCGTGTGATTGACGCCATGAAGGTCGAAAGGGTAGAGGCCGTCAACCTGCTGGCTTCGCCGATCCTGGCATCGAAATTCCAGTACCTGATCCGCGATCGACTGGCCCTCCGCCGCCTGCCCGCCATTCTGCAGTGGCCCGAGCAAGCGGAAGAAGGCGGACTGATGGGATACGGTCCCCGCCTCAGCACGGTCTTCGACCAATGCGCGCGTCAGGTCGCAAGACTATTACGAGGCGCAAAGGTGGCCGAGGTGCCTGTTGAGCAGCCAACAAAGTTCGAACTGGTTATCAATCTCAAGACAGCAAGAACGCTAGGTGTCGAAATGCCGCCGATGCTACTCTCTCGTGCCGACAGGACAATCGAGTGAGCTCTCGATTTCTTCTTCTGGCCCAACGGCGACCGTCAACGATGTCTGTTGTTTGTGCCGCTGCTAAGGGATGAGCAGGCATCTTGGAGAACCCAAACTAAGCGCGCGATTTTATGAGTACACGCCCTAGTTAAGGGCATCGACTACTCCGTCACGGCTCTCTTGGCGTGCCCAGGAAAGCCCTTGCAACAGGCCGCAGGCAATACCGACGCCGAAGTCCGGCGCGACGACGAACTGACGCTTCAGCACGAACTTTATGGCGTGCCTTCGGCAACCGCTTGATTTGGCGAAGGGCAAGATTGCGGCCGAAGACCCCCCACCGCTGCCGAGGCGAAGGCTTGGCCTGCTGAGGAGGAGAAGACGTGGCTCGCGGCGTAGCAGGCAAAGAAGGCCGAGCAAGGCTGAAGCGGCCGCTAGGGCTGCCAAGGCGCATCGGAGGTTAGCCCCATGTGGTTTCTGTCTGGTTAGGAAAGTTAGCCGTAACCTGAAACAAGGTTGGCTAACGATTTCTTTGCGATCGGTCCAGTTTTCGATTCTGAGATCAACTCGACGGCAATGTTCGCCTGATAAATATCCTGCATTGAGCATCTCTTCCCGCACATCGCGGCCTTATTGCTGGAAATCGTCTATGTCATTCGAAGCTCGGGACGCCTTAGATCACCGTATCGAACAGTTGATGCGGGGAAACGTCGCGGATGACACCACGATTGAACGAGGCGAGTACAGGTGTGGACGCGTAGCGGGCCATATTACCGTCGACTTGGCACTAGGCTGGATCAGAAATCCGAGATCGGACGTCGGAGCAATTCACCCTTCGAACTCTTCCTACTGCAAGAGCTACGATGATTTAGACGCGATTTCCAGGAAGCAGTTAGATGGAGCCATAGCCAGCCAACGGGAAGCTGATCGGCTTAAGGCAGCGTGGCAGCCACACGGCAAGATCCTTTTGGATCAGGACGGCACAAAGAAGACGGTTCGCGACTTCGAGGTGAGTTGGTATTACCACGAAGCATGCGGCGCGTGCCGAGGCCATGGTGACACGCATTGCTATCATTGCACTTGGGGAAAGGCTGTATGTCCGTCATGTGCCGGATCTCGGGGTCAATATCATCACGGCAATTCGGGAACAGTCTGGCAAAACTGCGGGGGGTGCTACGGATCCGGTAAGGTGCCCTGTTATCACTGTTACAGCACAACGCGAATACCTTGCCAGACCTGCAGCTCAACTGGTTTTTTCACGCACATGCATGAGGCGCAAATCACAGCTAAGATCCAAGCTGCATATCATCTAGCAGACGCTGACAAAGACGGTATCCTTGCCGACGTCAATGCGGTCACGCCTCGTACACTCTTTGCCCAATCCGAGATGAGCCCTTTTGACTGCGTCGCGTCGCCGGGCCACGTTGTGTACCGCGCGACGTCAAGTCTTCCTTATAGTTGTCGGACGTACTCTGTCGCAGGCCTATCTTTTGATGTCCATACGATTGGCCGTGATGATTTAGTTCCACTGATGCCCCCTGTCCTCGATCACTTGTTGGATGGGCGCGTTCAGGCCATTTTGAACGAGCGCGACCCTCGTCGGATTATAGAGCTTACAGACGGCACCGCATTGACCAAGGCCATTCTGGCTGCGGCGGTCTCCCGTTCGGCGCCGGCAGTTTCACAAGTTCGCGCGGAATTCTCGAACGCGGTGTCCGAAGAGCTCCTTTCTACCTTGGATGTGGCTGTTCGGAATGCCTACAATACAGCGGCAGGGGCGCGCGGTCGGATGATGTGGGTGCGTGGTACTGTTCTGGCAAATATGTCCAGCCTAGCTCTGGTTAAATTGGGGGTCTTGGCTACGGTAGTCCGCGTGATGGGTGCCGACCCCTACGGAGCAGCGTCCGTGTTCGCTTTTCTGACGCTGCTCGGCGTTATGATGTCAATTGTTGCGCTCATCGCCCATCGGACTGCGATGAAGAGTGCCCGGTCACTCGCCGGTAGCCAAGCGGACCGCTCCCCTAGGATGGGATGGATCCCAAAGGGATCTTTAATCGCAACATGCCTATGCGCTGCTTACGTGGTCACAACGAACGGCATCGGCGATCGTGGCTCATATTTGAACTCGCAGACCGTGGCCGCACAAGCGCGCACTCATCGCTGACGTGGCGCAAAAGCTGGCACTTCACAATTCCAGAAGATCATCCACGCGACCTATGCCGAGCAATAAGCCGCAAAAGAGCAAATTGAGGAACGATACTATGAAGCCGTGGATCAGCCTCGTGGCGGGGAGCCTAGCCATTTCGGTGCTTTGTGGCGCCACTTCCGGAGAGCCGGATTTGCCCCAAGAGGTTCGGTCGCACCTCAGCGGCATGGCTGATCTCTGCAGGAGATTGAACGGGAAGAATTTCTCTGAGCCATCCATCGAACGCGGAACGCTCGCGCCATATCGCGAATTCTGGGCTATCGACGAGGGACGAGGTAAGTGCGAAGGAGCCGAGACGATATTCGGCGGCAATCATGGCGCCGCGATAGCAATCTATGTCTCACTACCGAACGGTCATGCAAAGCAGAAAATAGATCAGTCGGCATATGGAATGATTGTGGAGCGGGGATCGACCTCGTCGAAAATCTGGTTGAATGTTTCTGGTGAGCTGTGTGGCCAATCCGACGAACTATCGACGGTCGAGCGTCTCGCCTGCAAGCGGCCCATCACGTGGAATGAGCAGGCTGAAACGTTGGAGTTTGCGCCCCTGTCGCAAGTTCAATTTCGATACGAAGATGCCAAACCGCCTACGCGGGGCAAGGTATGGTTCTCACCGGCTAGGGGACCGACCTGTAAGGATCATTCGAAGCCTGAGTTCGGGTATTGGGTATGCCCTGGACCTGCCGGCTATACGGTGGAATTCATGGATGAAGGAAATTTAGCTGCCCTTTCATTCAAGACCGCAAGTAAAAACCGCAAGACCGGATCAACGGCAGAATGGCTGGGGGCGGGCAACGTCTTCGGAGACAAAGTGCAGTGGCTCCTTCTAGATGGGATTCCAAAAAGCGCTATTGTTCGTATTTGGCGGCGCAAAGACGTGAATGATCTTACAGAATTGCAGGAGCTTGCCATATTCAGTCTGGACGGTGCTACCGCTTGCGCGAGGGATGCCATAGACGCGCGACTGCCGAATGCGAATGATGTGGCTCTTGCTCGTGCTGAGCTTGCAGCACGCTCGGGGTGTCGGACGCGCTAATGTCCGCGCGACATTTAGCTCGCTCCAAACTCCTGTTTAGAATTTGCTAACTGGAGACAGCCACTCTGCTCCGGGGGCCAAAAGGAGTTTTGCAACGCGACCGATCTCGAACAAGTAATTCGCGAGCGCGCCTATCATCTCTGGATTAAAGGCGGTTGCCGAGGACGGAAAAGCCGATGCGCACTGGCTTGCAGCGCAACGTGAAGTTCTTGTGTCTTCGCTCGGCGCCGTCGCGCGTGTGGTACCTACAACGCTGGAAAAGCCGGCTAGAACGTCAAAGCAAGCATCTCGAAAAAAGGGACGCGGCTTAGACTTTCTTTTTGCTCGGAGATATCTTCAAGCCCGCTCAGTCTCGCGTGAAACGCCTGGCATCGACCTTCGCAATGCAGAGGTTGATACTTAGAAAGCTCGCTCGCCTCCTTGAGAACGGCGCGATGAACGAGGCGCGCTCGTTCCAATTTCATTTCCTTGGCAACCGAGACGTCTGGGACACCAAGCAACGCTCTCTCCAAACACGATCGATTTACCCGTTGCGGTTTGTCCCTTCCCTACTCACAAACAGACGAAGCATATTCGGAGCTTGGGGCCCGCAAACGGCAACAGGCGGCGATCGAGAGGCTGCCAATTACGGCGGCCGCATTTAAAAGCGCACGCAAAATCGCGCCGCCTCTACTGGCTCATGTACAATCCGCCGTTCGGCGCAAGGACCTGTCCCGTCATGAATTTGGCCTCGTCGCTTGCGAGATAGATCGCCGCCGACGCAATGTCATCAGGCGTACCGAGTCGAAGTAGCAGGTCATGGACACTATCCCTGCGAGGATTGGCTTCAACGGCGTCGTCATGTCAGTTCGATCCAGCCCGACACGATGCTCGCATCACTCTGGCCGCTGTAAGCCGGGGGAGCGAATCCAGTCACTAAGATGCGCGCCGGTTTCCGCAATCCTGGCTCGCTTTATCAGCCTCTCGCGTTCCGCTCCGGCGGGCAACTGAGTGGCCTGTTCTTTGAGCTTATTGGCCAGTTCGGCCATTCGTTCTTCAAGGGAGCGGGCTCTGCTTCACTCTTGGGCGGTGCGGCATCATCTATCGCACTCCGATATATATTTACGATCAGTCCAACCGAGCACGGCAACGTCGGCTCCAAAGAACGGAACTGCGCGGACGGCGCCAGCCGCTCAAAACCCGCGCGGGTCAGCTCCCTGCGCCAGCGCGATCCAATCGGCCGCAAGCTTCTTCCGGTCTAGCGGCCTGCGCTGCTAATTGGCAGCGCTTTGGTGCTATTGAGAGCTTGCCGGCGTTCCGGACGGCCGTCTCTTTGTGCCAAAGCCGATGCTCCCGGCGCCCGCGCAAGATCGTGCTGCGGGAATGCTCGCCGTATCACTGAAGCGAGCACCTAGCCCCAGAACGATCTGCGATCTTGTGACTCCTCGTTTAACGAAACCAGAGCTTCGCGTGTTACCAGCCTGAGAAGCCGCTCTTCGGTCGGTGCAGAAAATGATTCTTTGCTGAGGTACAGTAGGAAGCCATGCCCGTCCCGAAAAAGCACTTCCTTGCCTTCGCAAGACAGAAGCGTTTCCGCGTCAATGACGGGAATAGTCCGGAGCAGTTCTATTCCATTGAGCGATCCTGAGACCCCCATCGCGAACTCAAACGGCCGCTGAACCGCTCACAAAATGGACGCCAACCTCAACTCCATCGAGACGGACTAGCTCACACCGCCGAAACGCCAAACCCGTCTGCGACAACAATAAGAAAAAGTGGCGCGCTCTGAGAACATCTGGTGAGCCTTCCACGCGGAGTCGGGCTCCGGTTTCGGAGCAGTCCAGCAGCACGCAGTCGCGCCGCCACGTTCCGTCAGCACCCAAGAGGGTCGCGCGATGTTCATGTTCGAATTTGACGCGCTTGGCCTTCCGCTTGTCCCAGCTCATAAGCTCCACCCATTTGGGAGCGCGACACCAAAGATGTTCGGAGATCGATGCAATAGCCTGGGAGCAAAAGCCGCTCTATCGGCACCGCATTAGAACTCGAATCGAAATCATTCAATACTAATGACCGATACAGTCGGCCACGATCGTTAACAAACACTTTATAGTTCGTCCTTGCGCCTTGATTGCGCCATGTGCCGAAGCCGGGTTGGTGACAGCCGCTATGAGCGCGAGCGTGTTCAAGGATTTCATCCGGGTCGTTGAAGATGTCTAGGCCAGCCTTGCTCAAGCGCATGCGGATGGTAGTGAGTGAAGGCGTCGTGACGGTCGTCTGTGGTTCGTCCTCGATCAGGCGGTTCGCAAGCAGCATCCAGAGTGTGCGCGGCGAGACGCCACCACGCTGGCATCGGGACGCTGCCGTTTGGTCCGTGGGTGCGAAACACTTTCTGGTCGTTGGTCGCCACCATCGCCTGGCGTATCGTGCGCCTGATGACCAACTTGATTAACCCCGGTTATTCCATGTGAGCCCGAGCCTAATTGACCTTGCCGCCCGAACCGCTGGATAGGTGTGGCCCCATGTTTGGAGGCCGATTTGACGTCAGCGCCTTCAAACAGAGAAGCAAGCTAAGGGCCAATTGCGAACTCATACACCGCGCGGGCTACCTGCTTATTCAATCACCTCATCCGCGCGAGCGAGCAACGTTGGAGGCACACCTACATGCAGGGCGATGGCTGTTTTCAAATTGATTACCAACTCAAATTTGGCCGGCTGTTGAATCGGAAGCTCGGCCGGTTTGACGCCTTTGATGATTTTGTCCACATAGGCTGCGCCTCTCTTGAAAAGATCGACGAGATCGGGGCCATAGCTCATCAGGGCTCCCATTTCAGCAGCATCGCGATAACCAAAGATCGTCGCTAGTTGTGCTTCCCGCGCAGCATCAACGATATCGCGGCGGTACGTCCATAGAAGTCCCTCCGGGAAAACAATGAGGCCCTCGACGCTTCCGCGTACTGAACGGAACACAACATCGATGTCCTCCGCTCGCCGTACATCGTAAACGTTGAGAATAAGCCCTTCTGATTGCGCTGCTTGCTCCACGGCCTCAAGGTAGAAACGGCTGCCAGGATTTGCAGAGTTCCAAAGCACACCAATTCGAGTGATTTTAGGAGCTGCCTCGTGCAAAAGCTGGAGCATTTTCGCGTTCGTTTCGGGCGTGACCTCCAAAGAAAAGCCGGTCAAGTTGCCGTTGGGATGGGAGATGCTGGCAGCTAAGCCACCTCCTACCGGGTTAACAACGGCGAGCGCGACGATTGGTGTCTGTGATGTGGCCTTCTTAGCGGCAACAGCCGGAGGATGGCCGGCTGTGACAATCACGTCCGGCTCGCTTTCGACCAACTCGCGCGCCACCTCGTCGTAGCGGCTCTCATGACCAGCCATCCAACGGTACTGGATCGAAAGATTGTGTCCCTCAACATAGCCAAGCTCCTTCAATCCTCGCCTAAAGGAATCCGCAAGATGGTTCGGACCAGCCGCAACCGAAAAGAAAACAACTCGCCATACTTTTCCTGATCGTTGCGCACTGGCCCATCGCGGTTCGAGCATAGCGATGATTGCACTAGTAACGAGGCTTCGTCTATCGATCATGCGACGGTCCTCCTGAAACGCAATTTGCACCTGCAACGGCACGATACTCACATGTCCCGGTCGATACCCCGTGGAAGAGACTCGCAGCGGGAGCGGTGATAGAGGGTTCGGGCGTTCCTGATGTCCGCATGGGTCAAAAGCGGCATTCCAGGGCTGTCCAGCCTTGAACCGCTCCCGTCAGGGCGGCATTCTGACTCCTAAAACAAAGGCCAAACCCGGAAGTCGCGCCTCATTCATCGCGTGAGCTCGTCGAGCAGCGACTTCGCTTCCTTCAGGTCGCGGCTGCCGAAGCCTTCGGTGAACCAACAAAAGACCGGAGCGAGCAGCTCGCGCGCCTCGTCCCGCTTACCTTGGTCGCGCCAGAGCTGTGCCATGCTTATCGCTGCCCGTAGCTCCCAGGATTTTGCCTTCTGCTCGCAGGCGATCACGAGCGCGCGCTCAAAGTAGGCTTCCGCTTTAGCGGCATCCCGCACGGGCGTCGTCAGCGCAATTTCGCCCGCGATACGGTGGATATCAGCTTCACGCCACCTTTCTTTGGTACTGTCTATCGCCGCCATCGCTTCGCCAATGCAGCGCCAAGCATCATCGAAGCGATCAAGCTGAGCATAGGCCCTCGCCAGTTCTGCCAAGTACCACGGCATCCAAAGCGTTGATCCGGTTGATCGGTACGCAGTGATTGCGGAGGTCATCATTTGGACCGCGTCGTGGGCGTTGCCGTTTAAGATCAACACGCAGCCTCGGTTCATCACTCCGGCCGTCTTCCAAAAGAACGAGCCCGTTTCATCCGCCAACGTGACAATCTCATCAACTTTCGCATTGGCTGCCGCGTAATATCCGCACAGAATATCGGTCAACGATCCATGGAGCAACGCAAACAATAAAGTTGCAGGTTGGTTGATCTCGCGCGCATGCTTGAGCGCGCGCTCGGTGTCTGCGCCCGCGGCTTCGGGATAGCCAAGCAGCCACAAACCTATCGCTCGATAGGACAAGGCGGAAACTTGGGCGTCTTGGCCAAACCGCGTCGCAAGCTGACTATGCGCGGCAGGATCATACAGCGCGATGGCCTGATCGTAGTGGGGTCGGCTTTCTGCGATGTCTCCCGTAACCAGTAGAGAATTGGCCATAAGGCGATGCCCGAGCATTAGCGACACTATGGCCCCTTGCTTTTCTGCGAGTGTCAGAACCTGCGCCGCAACCTCGCGCATCATGTCACCGTTGAATGCGACATAGCTTGCGGTCCAGAAGCCGTAGAGGACGGAAAACAATAGCAGGGGGTCGTCGGGAGCCTCCCCTAGGGTTTCAGCTCGTTCGATTAGGAGACGCGCGCGCTCCGCAGCCGCCTTGACTTCCGGTGACGCATAGCCTTTCACATGCAGGAGCGGAGTTATAATCGCGACTTGAAGCCTGATTTCTTCGCGTCGCAGCGCGGGAGTGCCCGGCGAGCTCGCAATCTGGCTGAGAGCCCTTGTTAGCTGCTCTGTGGCTTCGACAAGCGCCGAGCGTGCCAGCGACCGTTGGCCCGCCTTTCCCCACAGCCCCGCGGCCTTTTCTATCAGCCCGGCCTCGGTGCAGTGGCGCGCCAGGAGTTCCGGTCGGCTCTCGACGAGCTCGGGAAATTGGTTTTCAAGTGCTTCGGCGATACGGGCGTGCAGCGCGCGCCGGGGCTCGCGTAGCAGGGTGCCATAGGCCGCGTCCTGCACCAGCGCATGTTTAAACAGGTAGGCCGCATGGGGCGGCACGCCCTGCCGAAACACCAGGCCGCTCGCAATGAGCTGATCCAGCGCCGACAAGAGCTCCGTCTCAGACATGCGCATCGCGGCAGCCAGTATCAAATGCGAGAACTCCCGGCCGATCGCTGAGCCGACCTGCGCCAACTCCTTGGCCGCACCCAAGCGATCGAGCCGCGCCATCAACGACGCATGCAGGCTCGCCGGGACCGTCAGAGCGGGCGTCGGGACCGCGGCGGCGATCCGTTGCGCATCGCCCTCGCTCTCTGCCTCCAGCACGGCCTTCGTCATCTCCTCGACGAACAGTGGGATGCCGTCGGTGCGCTCGATGATGTCCTGCTGAACCTTCGCCGGCAGCGGCTTGCCGCCGACGACACGGTCGATCAGGGTTCGGACGTCGCGCTGCGTCAACCGGTTGAGTGGCAATGCAGTCACAAAGGGCTGCTCAATCCACGGCGGATCGAAGTCCGGCCGGAACACCACGATCATCAGCACCGGAAGGCTCTGGATCCGATCTACAACCCTGCCGAAAACTTCCAGACTCGTAGGGTCGGCCCAATGGGCATCCTCGACGATCATCAGCACGGGATTTTGGCGCGTTAGGGCCACCAGTTGCGACACCAGGGCTTCCAGCGTTCTTGCCCTCCGGCGCTGTGGGGTTAATTCAAGTGCGGGATAACGGCTATCGTTCGGAAGGGACAGCATCTCGGCAAAAATCGCGAAGTCCTCGATCGAGGACGAGGTCTGCGCAAGGACGGCATTAAGCTTGTCACGCTTTACTAGCGCTGTGTCGTTGTGCCTGAAGCCGGCAGCCCGCTCCATCTGACCGATGATTGCATAAAAAGCGCTATCTGTGTGCTGTGGGGAGCAGAAATAGCGGAGTCGCGTGTGCGGCTCCCCGGCAAGGCATTCCAGCAGCGCGGCCGTGAGCCGCGACTTCCCGATGCCGGCCTCGCCCGAGAGGAGCACGACCTGGCCTTCGCTGGCCTTTGCGCTCGACCAGCGCCTAAGCAGCAATTTCAGTTCTTCTTCGCGGTCGACGAGAGCCGTGAGACGACTCCCGTGCAGCGCGTCGAAGCGGCTCTCGGCCGAGTTTGGTCGCAGCGCGGCCCAAGCCGCCGCCGGCCCAGCGATGCCTTTGAGATTATTTGTCCCGAGGTCCTCAAGTTCAAACAGGTTGCCCAAGAGCCTTCGCGTGCCCTCCGCGATGACCACGGTGTTCGGCTCAGCGATGCCTTGCAGGCGTGCGGCAAGGTTTGGCGTTTCTCCGATAATGCCGCGCTCCTGAGCCTCTCCCGATCCGATCAGATCGCCGACGATCACCACGCCGGTCGCAATACCCACGCGGGTTTGCAGCGAAACGGACGATTTGAGCGCGCCAACTGCGGCGATCGCCGCTAATCCCGCCCGCACGGCTTGCTCGGCGTCATCCTCGTGCGCTCGCGGATACCCGAAATAGACGAGCACACCGTCACCCATGTACTTAGCAACGAAGCCGCCGAAGCGACGTACGCTCTCCGCG
This sequence comes from Bradyrhizobium sp. CCGB12, assembly GCF_024199845.1. Classification (NCBI taxonomy): domain Bacteria; kingdom Pseudomonadati; phylum Pseudomonadota; class Alphaproteobacteria; order Hyphomicrobiales; family Nitrobacteraceae; genus Bradyrhizobium; species Bradyrhizobium sp. CCGB12. Next base: position 112,465 of record NZ_JANADO010000002.1, read on the forward strand.
ACGCAGTTCTGATACGCGGTGATCACCTCGCGCAAATCCTCCGGGTCCATGCGCGCTGAGAGCGCCGTCGAGCCGACCAGGTCGGAAAACATTACGGTGACCTGACGGCGCTCGGCGCCCTCGGGAGGTTTCGCCTCCGAGCCGGCAACAGGATGAGCTGTCGATTCGGCGGCCCTCTCAAGATCGGCGATGGCTGCAAGCATTATCCGCCGATGCCCGAGCAGGACACCGATATCCTTCAGATCTTGGTCGGTCAGATGACGGAGAGCTGCGAGGCTGATCCCATTTTCGGCGAAGCGTTGCGCATACCCGCACAGGCCAAGTTTTTCGAGCCAGTCTTCAATCTGCTGCATCGCGGCACCCTTCCTCAAGCAGGATTACCCGACGGCCTGACATTACTCCATTCGTCTAGCGATTACAGCCATCCTCGCATCGGCTTATGTCCGGTTCGGTCATAAGCGGCGGTGGACGCCAGTCTGGCCCAGCGTTTCGTTTATCTCCCATAGCCGACATCTCGATGGCTTGAGATTGTTCGGCTTGAGTCCATGAGGTTCTTTCGGCCCTGAAGCGTCTTTGGGAATTCCGCTCCTTGATCAACCAAGTGGCGACGTTGATCTTAACAGGCAGTCACCTCAAGCCGCGCGTCGCCTTCCTGAGGTTGGCGGCCGGGCATCCGTAGCCGCCTGCGCCGGCGAGTCCAGCACGGCTACTCTGTGGCGATATACCATTTCCCACCCCTTCCAGCCGGTAAACAAGAGGATGCCTACGACGACGAAGGAAAGTGCCACTCCCCACGGCTTTATGGCGGCTTCGGCACCTTGGCCGTACCGAAGCGCAAGGTTGATCGCCGCAGCGACGACTGCCATCAGATTCCCGATCATGTGATACCAGGCGTCCGACAAGGCACGAATGCGCGGTTCGCTGAAGAAATCGGCGAAACCGGCAAGCGCCGCCAACAACGCCATCACAATTGCCGCGCCAATCAACCACATCGATGCCCTCGCCCAGAAGCCGTCGCCCGTCCCCAGAAACGCTAGATCAGTAACAAACCCACCGACCAAAAAGGCGACTGGAAACGGGATGAGCATCGGATGAAGAGGATGGTTCGCGATCTTTGCAGTGCTCCGAGGATTGGCCGACATGGTGACCTCACAAACAAGATTGGACCTATTTGATTTGATGCGAGTGATCCGGATTGGTTCCTCAAAAGAGATGATCAGCTCCCTTCCATCGGTTGCCGCAGTGCGAATAGGTTGTCACAGAAGTCATCAAAGCGATAAGACGCCCCGCGGCTCGCGAGCTCGGCCGGGATTGGACGCGCAATTAACTAGATGGGACAACATACCCTGACGTATGTGTCCGCTGGATAGTGCCAGGATAATTAGGGTAGAAGCAGCGGTCGGCCAATCGGTCAGGTTGTCCGGCTTTCCTCAAACAGCAGACATGACGATAGCTCTCGTGGTGTTCAGCTCAGGGCCAGAAGCAGAACTTGTATCAGCCGCAGGCGTTAAAGGAAGATGTTAGCAGATCTGTTTGTGTTCGGTACTTTGAAAAGGGGCTACCCACTCCACGACCACGGACTTCGCGGAGCGCAATTCATTGGCATCTATCGTACGCAGCAGCGCCTTCCCCTTCTGATTGCCGGACGCTGGTTCGCACCGATGATGTTCAATGAGCCGGGGAATGGACACAAAGTGCTGGGTGAGGTTTACCGCATAGAAGAATTTCAGCTGCCGAGTTTGGATCGAATTGAGTCCATCGGCGAACCGGGCAATTTGCGCTTGAAGATAACGGTCGAGCCCGTTGGAGACGGCAAGCCGCTCTCAGCCTTCGTCTACATGAAGTCTCGGGAACTAACCGAAAGCACCTATCATTCCGGAATAATGGAAAGTTATGGTGACCATCGTTTCATTGCTCCGTGGGATAGGTAGAAATCTGGTGTGTGTTTTCTGTGTTCGGGGCCTTTCGCTTGATGTAGGCCGAACATGGGCCAGCGCAGCTTCCCACCGCCGCATGTCACCCTTAGCGGTCCTTGGCAGCCCGCGCGAGATTGGACGCAAGGACGGAACGTGTCCAAAGGTGATGTGTTTTAGAGCCAGGCGGTGGGCACCATGTGGGACTTTGATTTTTCCTCCAAAACAGAATGGCTGCTAATGGGGATCGGCATTCTGCTGTTGCTTGTGGTCGGCCTCTACGGGAGCTTTTGGTTCATCGACTATTATCTCAGCACAAGCGGCGCTCTGGGTTAAAGATGCTGCAGGAACGCTCCTTCACGCGGCCCGTTCTCGGAAGTATGCCGCGCTGCTTCTTTGATTTCAATGATGACGCTGGCCTGACCATTGACGACACTGGCGAGGATTTGCCGGACGTCAACGCCGCTCGGGATGCCGCAATGCGGGCTCCTGTCGAAGCCATCCGAGGCAAAAGTGAAAATCAAGCCCCCTCCGGCCGGATGTTGGTCAACGTGAGAACATCGAGTGGTCGCGTGCTCACCGTCTCCGCTATAGTGGAGGTCACCGTGCACTCCTGGAGACCATTGGGGAATAGACCCACAGCTTCGGCAACTCCGCTGATTTGATGCGGCGCTGCGATACAGCAATCAAACAGAGTGCGCGAGTGCACGCATCGACGGCCCACGGGTATCCGGCGATTGCCGGCAGCACTTGTGATCAGCCCGGCGCCCCCGCCGAATGTGCTGCAAGCCTTTGTCGGAGAAACGCGGCGGCTTGTAGGTCTGGCCTCCCTCGCCTCCGCGCGGTGCGTTTCGCTAGGCTCGACGAGCTCACTCATGAGGTCGAAAGAACAGTAGCGTCCCGCCGTTCCGCGCAAGCCAGGCCAGCGCCGTCGAGGCGACTAACGAAATCAGGCCGCCCCAAAACCAAGAACGTCCGCGCGCGGCGCTGATGGACCGCAGATACAAGAACGCCCCAAGCAGCGGGCCGTAATTCCTACGGAAGTCTCCGTTGAGCTTCGCAATTTTCGACAGTTCGGAAGATACCTCGACGTCGTCGGTCACTGTGCTGTTCCTCTCATGGTCGGAGCCAGCGCCCTATGAACCACTGTTTTGCCCGACGGGGCAACTAAACTTTCGGTATTTCGAAAATAGTCTTGATCGCGCGACCGCTGGTCCTTGACCAACTTTTTGGCCCGATGTCACAGGACCCCTCTAGGGCTAGCGGCTTGCCTCTCGCTACGTTCGCCGGAATCTATGGGGCATGGGCACGAAGTCGCGAGAGGTCATCTGGAGCGGCCGGATTATGGGCGCGAAGATCCACGCTCAAGGAGCCCGTGAGCGCGCCGAGGCGGCCGTTCGGGAGGCCGACCGGGCGGAAGCCGAAGCTTGGTCCGTCCTCATGGAAGGCTACGGGGGCCCTGCCCAGCCCTCACCGACGATCGGCCAATGCCTCAATAGCGGACTCGCTTGGCTGGAGGTCGAATGCGCCCGCTGCAAGATCCGCGCGAGCCTCCCTCTCAATGCCATCCGCCGGTGCAAGGACACGCCGCTCTGGAAGCAGGAAGCTTCCGTTAAATGCCGATCATGTCGCACATCCCGCTACGCTCCGCCTGCCCGCATGATCAAGCTAACCGAAACAAGGCAGATTACGCCGTATAAGTGGGTCCACACCAGTGAGGAGCTTTAGAGAATCATGACCAAGTTCGCCGCGGAACGCCCCTATGCCGATCCAGAGGCGGCGGCCCGCCAGCTCGCCGCGAGTATCGAACCTGTCCAAGACGGGCGCATTTATATCGAGAAGATCAACGCGCCCTTCCTCTACGCGCTCAAAGCGAGCGGGGCCGAGTTTGGCGCCGGCATCGAGCATGCGATCGAGAAAGGTTGGCTCAAGTTGCACGAGAGCGGGACTTACGTGCGGCTCCTCGCAGCGGCGACATGATGTAATCTTTCGGCGGCCTAATCGGTAAACCACAGAGCGGCTGATCGATGGCGAGGGAAACAGTTGCGCAAGCCCCGTGGGATTCAAATTTGTGAATCCGGCACAAAGGGAACGCCCCGGGCGGCGAGGACGAGTTGGAGCGCTATATGCGCTGGTTGCCCCGAGGCACAGGGACGGCCTTCTGCCTCATTGCCTTGCGCACCACGAAAATCTCGGCCGATCGCCCGCCTTCGGTCTGGTGGCCAGGGGAGCGCTGAGATTGAATTAACCCCAGAACGCCCCTACGTTCTTCTTTCAATGGCTCAGATCACACCCACGATGATCAATACTCCGATCTCAACCAATAGGAGTGTGCCCGTTGCGGCGGAGATGAAAAAAATCGCCCAATGACAGGAAGCGCATGATTCGCCTCGCAACTTGCCAAAGAAGCGGCCCCTACATCCTTGGGGGCGTAAGCAGGGGGGCAGGATGACGGGACCGCTTCTCGGAGGTCCTTGACGCGTCCGTCCGGCGCCAAGCACCCCTAATTAATACAAATTTAAAGCTTTGTCCATTTAATTTATTTAATTGTAGGTTATTTTAAATCCGATGTTTAACGCGCGGTATTGCACGATGCTATATTCAGCAGAATAAGGCCGCCTCAGAGCTCGCGCTCCATCACTGGATGACTATGGTGCCGGCTGCTGAGTCTGGATTGCCGCGGCACGGTGCCTGGTCGAGGACGAACAGTCGGATCGCGGACGACAGGTTGGCCTGCTGGCGGCATCTTGGATCGGCCGAGGGCAGCCCAACGCGCCCGATATTGCGGCACGCTTAATCTCCGGCCACGTATCACCTGATACGACGCGCCGAATTTTTCTGCGGAAATATCCATCAGCGCGCAAGTTGAGTAGGCGCGCTCGCGGCCCCGGCGCTACTCCTCACGTCCAGCCCTGGAAGCGTTTGGGTCGCTCACTGCTGCACCGTTGATCGCCGCCAAGCATCTTTTAACTCCTGATTCACAAAGATTGGCGCGGGAATATCTCACCGCGCCTACCGTGATGTCACCGGGGCTGGCTGCATATTTCACTTAAATCGTTTACTCGGTATCTTTTGACCTTGCCCGGGCCGCAGCGATATTCTTCGCTGCGGCCTTCGTGCTGACGTTCCCGCCGCCAGTTTTCCGCTTTGTACCGACAATATGTCTGTCCAAATTGCCATTGGAGAATGTTTTATGTCCAAGGAGAATTGCCTGATTGTTCGTGCCGCTGGGAAACAACTTGATTTGTTACGGGGCGAAGCCTCCCGCCTTGCGCAAGGAGCTAATGTCGGTTGGTGGACCGACCGCGCGGAGATCGGCACCAGGTTCTGTTTTGAAGATTCTAAATCAAAAGAGGCATTCGCACTCACCTGCGACCGCCTCGGCATCACCTGCCAGGAAGGCTAGTCCATTGAAAAACCCGCCGACCTGGGAGCCGGCGGGTTTCTCAATGCCCATGCGTACCGCGGTATTCGTCACCAATCCGCGATGACATATCATACCGCGACACCCGTTGATGGCAGGTTACCACCTCGATCGTCGACCGTGCATCTGCCGCTGGCGGTCGCGCTTCCTGAACGTTCTGCACTGACGCCTGATACCCGAAAAGTTCAACGCACCATTCCTCTATACCATCAGGGGTAGCGGCTCGGGGTTCGGCGCCGGCATAGGTACGCCGTCGAACGCGGTTGGCTCGAGCTGCACCCTATGTGCGCCTGCAATCACGACCTGCTGTCGCACGCTTGGTGGCTAGCTTCCGATAGGCGCCGGCTTGTTGAAGCAGCTGAGACTTGAAGGTTGAATTCGGCGCCAACCCTTCAAGCTGGACCGCTCGCTCCAGATATTCGGTCAGCAGCTTCACGAAATGCCCTATCTGTGTTTCGTTGCGAGCACATGCCCGAGCGCAGCTGGCGGCGCGGACTGGGGTGCAGCCAGCCAATCATTGATTTGCACAGCAGCCTCGGCTTGCCTGACCCGCTTCATTAAAAGTTCGCGCTCAGTACCCGGCGGCAACCGCTCGGCGGCCTCTCGAACTTGGCAGCTTCCTCAATGAGGCGCTGCGCGAACGAGGTAGTGTGTTTAATGCGACGACGAAGCTTACTCACGCGTATCTCCCGAAAGAAGCCTAAGCCCGCAGTCGAGCGGCCAGTCCTGTCGTAGGCCGATCTTTTTGGCGGGTAGCTCAGCGCAATGCTGCAACAGATCCGACTCAGGACACGTACCATCTGATACGACACGCCAGGCTTTCTTTAGAAAAATATCCACCCAGGAACTAGCGAGAGATGCTTCTCGTTAGACCAAGCCTTGCTCGCGGTTAACAGACGCAAGGATCTAACTTGGCCTCAGCCGTCCAGACAGCGGCTGAGGCCTTTTCGTTCGTATTCCGCGCGGTTCTCTACACCGTCCAACGCTGAGTGAGCCCGCCTTGACCTAATGAGAAGCGAGAGCTTCCGAAGACATTGCGTCCGAGTCGCAATCACTATTTCGGCCTTGCGCAGATGGAACACAAGGCATCGAGAACAATTTGACTTTGCGCCGGCTCCGCCGAGCCGGTGGAGCGGCCCCGGCCAGATCGCCTCAGCACTCGTTGCCCAAAGTCGGGGCCGTCTCTCCGCCACTGCGTTTCGGAGTAAGCGTAGCCGTCCATCGCCCTCGATCGTCCCAACTGATCGCCTCGACCGCGACATCTACTTAGTGCTTGAGGACTTCGGCGCGCGTGCCGGCTGCCGCTGCAGGACTTCATCCAGGCAACGCCATGCGGCGCATCGACGAGCAACTCGTCCTGCCGCTTCGCGGCATCGCCGGATGGTGGGGAGGCAAGCCTATCGGCCGGACGCCCCCGGGACGGTCGCGCGCACTTCCTCCGCTGCCCGGTCTGCGGAGAAGTCCTGGATATGCGAGGGGAGCTCCTCGATTATCTACATCGCCAAAACCGAAGAGAAACCGACCCAACATTAATCCGCGCGAGTGTCCGCGGAGATCGGCATAGCGCCGGCATCATAGCGCCGATGGACGAAAAGCGGCAGACGGCGCGCGTCGTCCGCTTCCCTGCCGAAAGGCGACATAGAAGAGACGTCCTGGAAAGCAAAAGGCCTCCAGCTGAGCTTGCCCGCCATTGGGGCCGAGCCCTAGGTCAGATACGGATCAGAGCCGCTCCGGATAGCATGCGCTAGTCGGCCTGTGTCTTGGTCGGGTTGGAGTCGCGCAAGCCGCCTTTCGAGCTCTGTCCTTTTGGCGACTATTCTTGCGGCTAGGATCTCATCGACCTCTGTGTGGAGGGCCCACAGTTCATCGATGGACATCCGCCCTAATTGCTCTTTGTCCATGATCGCACCCGAACCAACGCCCCGTTTGGTCCGTTAACGAGAGGCCGGCAAGCAAATACCGGTTCCTCGAATATGCCCCTACGCTTGTTTTGGCTGTGGCGCCGGATTCAACCGATCTCGCGTCACGCTAGTTCCCTGCTTTGCGCGAGCCTCATCTTCGGCTTGAGCTACTTTTTGTCGAATCTCTTCCAATTCGGAAAGCTTGGAAGCAAGTGCTTCGAAACGTTGGCGCAAATCAGCAACGCGACTATACATCCGACCTCCCACCACGACTGTATCTTTGTGAACAATACGGCGTCCTCGGCATCTGGAGGTTTGGATCGAATGCCGAGGCCGCTTTCCCGCGCGGGATCGAAACCAGAGCGGCCGGCTAGATTACGTTCATTTTGAGTTCCCGCGCCTGCATATGTGAACCCGTCAGCACTGCGCTCGATTTACCGGCCCGCGTTCTGATGGGGCCATCGGACTCAGGTCCGCCTTCTCCGAGCCACCACACTGGATGTTGGACAGACATGGCTAAGGTGCTCAGACGCGATAACCGGGTCCGATCTCCCAGAGGTAGCCGGTATGGCGGAGGCGTGTTTGGTGTGCGGCGTATGACCAGAAGCGGACGCGATGATCGTACGACCGATCGCTGGCCGAGCATTCGCTCACCCTCTACTATCCGAGAATTCTCAGCCCGCCGGGGGTTCAGTCGGCAGTTATTTTTGGAGGTGCAAATGCACTATCGACGACGACTTCTTTTCCACGGAGTGTCTTTGTTTTTTTGATCGGACTCTTCACTGGCCTCGTTGAGCAACACTTCACAAACGTGCGTATGGCGCTGGCAGCCCATCTTGAAGGCGTAATGAACGGAATATTTCTTCTCACCGTCGGCGCGATCTGGAACGAGCTGATGCTGTCGTCTCGAACAACCAGCGTAGCTTAATGGGTACTGCTCGGCGGGACATATTGCAATTGGGTCATGACAACGATCGCCGCAGTTCGCGGAACCGCGGCCCTTTCTCCGATAACCGCGGCCGGATACGGTGCCTCACAGTGGCAAGAATCCTTGGTCACCTTGGGATTCGTCGTCATCGGGCTTGCGGCGATCTCCGCTTCCGTATTGCCATTGTGGGTGCTACGAAGCAAGGTAACGCCTCGCTGCCTGATATTGCGAGACCAGATCAAATGTCGCCGTAGGGCCAAAATGCGAAGCCACCCACGTGAGCAAATCGAGTCCGATGTACTCCACCATCCGGACGCCACGGGGTGAGCCGATGCTTCGGAGAAAGACGAAGAGCAAGCGCTCAGTCATTCGATCACTTCATCGGCCGATGTAAGCAGAATATCTGGAACCCTTAGGCCAAGTGCCTTCGCCGTTCTTAAATTGATCACAAGGTTGAACCTCGTGGGCTGTTCAACAGGAAGTTCTGCGGGGCTCGTGCCATTCAGGATGCGCGAAACGAGGAAGGCCGACCGACGATAAGCCGCACGGATATGCGGTCCGTAAGAGACTAGCCCGCCAGCTCTTGGGAACGAATCAGCGAAACTCATGGTTGCCAATTTGTTTTCTAAGGCAAAGGCGGCGATCTGTTTTCCTCCGACATCAAAAAGCGGGTTGCTCGTGAGAGTGATCGCTTGCGATTTGGCTTGCACTGCCGCGGCAATGCCAGCCTCGATGTCTCTTTCCGCGCGTACTCCTATCAACTCAAGAGCAAGCCATAGCTTTGGTGCAGCAGACTCAAGAGGTTTGACCGAAAGCGGGGACGTCGCGTCATCGGGATTGAAAAACACAGCCACTCGGGTCAGAGCAGGATCAAGTTCTTTCAGCAACTCCAGCCGCTTGGCACTCGCTTCCGCGGTCAAGATGCTTATACCTGTGATGTTGCCGCCCGGCTTTGAAAGGCTGTTGACTAGACCCGCCGCCACTAAATCGCCTGTGATGCAGACTATCGGAATCGTGCTGGTTGCATCCTTAGCAAGGGTTCCGGCCAGTGCGCCCGACGCGAAGATCAGATCAACCTTTCTTGCGATGGCATCGGAAATCTGTTTCGCAACAGCGATGCGCGCGACGGTATCCGGCCCTCCAACTAAGATGACGGTTTTGTTGTCGATCAGGCCAAACTCACGTAGGCCATCCTTGAACGAATCGACTGCGCCCTGACCTAGTGAACAACTATTGCGATCCGCGGGGGTGCCATAGATTGAGCACGGGCGGCCACTGACCAGAGAGCCGCAGCACCAAGCAGGAAAATGCACTCACGCATTTCCATGCATTTTTGCTCCGTCGTTTGGCTCATCTGACTATAAGCAAAAGTTCTTCTCCGGCGACGCAACCATCCGGCTGTCGTTTGGCGCGCCGCCCTTGCCGACATGATCGCCGTCAGGAAACGCGAGTTAAGCAAAGTGCAGCGAGAGGAAGCTCTCCGGTCGTGGCCGGGAAGTAGCTGAAACTGTTTGTCCTGGCCTCGACCTGTCCGGCGAGAGAGGCGCTACGCATACGCAAGGTTTGGGTGACATTGTTTTGGTTGAAGATGCCCAGTGGCGTCGCAGCGTTCGCGGTGTGTCACTACGGGCCACGCGATCGGCCGAACACAATTATCATCGGCTGCTCGACGCGTGCGAGGCGTTGGCGGTCGCTGCTCGGATGTCGCACGTGTTAGCTGGTGCTAACATGGCGCGCCACGAAGCCTATCGTCATCTGGTCGCTCGCGGATTTCGTACCGAGATTCTGGGCGTGACGATGCACAGACATAACGATCCCGGCTATTGCCGCCCCGGCGCCTACATCATCGACGATTGGCGATAGCATCTATCAGGCAAGACTTTCGGACCGGGTCACCAGCGAAGATGAAGCTGACACCGCGGCGGTCTCAGCTCCGGTCAGGTTTTCTCGGGTGTTCTCCTAGCTCCGATAAGATGGCTGTTCATACTGAGCAAATATATACCGCGCTGCTGGGCAAGGCAGCGCGGTTGTAAGCCGTGAGGAGTTTGGCCTATTTGGACATTCCGTCCTTCTTCATGCCCGGTTTTTGCATGGAGTCCTTCTTCATGCCGTCCTTCGACATGCCTTCCTTGGACATGCCGTCGTTGCTCATGCCGGTAGTGCCCTTGCTCATTGAGCCTTTCTCCATGCCAGACTGCTCCGTGCCGGGCTTCGAATTACCCGCAGGGTTGGTCTGGCCCTGAGCGAAGGCAGAGCCGCACATCATGGCAAGGGCAGCGGTGGCGATGATGATCTTTTTCATTGGGAACTCCTGGTTGCTGTGCAGCCTAACGAGAGCAAGCAAAGGCTGTTCCTATAAACGAAGTTGAGAGGGAAGATATTCTCCTCTCGGTTTCTGATACCGATCGCGACCTTATCCGTAAATCGCCGGAATTCGGTCAAGTCCATTTGCGTTTACCGAGTCATTCGGCCAGTCGCTTAATGAGTAGATAGCATAGTCCACACGATGATTGGCACGGATAGGCCCACCGATCGCGCTTGACCGAGGTGAGGTGTGCGCTGTCGGCAGCACCTCAAAACCTAGCGGCTTGCCTCCCGCTCAGTTCGCCGGAATCTATCTCGCATGGGCACCAAGTCGCGAGAGGTTATCTGGGGCGGCCGGATCATGGGGGCGAAGATCCACGCCCGGGGAGCCCGTGAGCGTGCTCAAGAGGCCGTTCGAGAAGCCGACCGGGCGGAGGCCGAAGCATGGTCCGTTCGCATGGAAGGCTACGGCGGCCCTGCCCAGCCCTCCCCGACGATCGGTCAATGCCTAAATGGCGGACTTGCCTGGCTGGAGGTTGAGTGCGCCCGCTGCAAAGCTCGCGCGAGCCTGCCACTCGACGCCATCCGCCGGCCAAAAGATACGCCGCTCTGGAAGCTGGAATCCTCTCTCAGGTGCCGGTCCTGCCGCACCACCCGCTACGCGCTGCCCGCGCGCATGATCAAGCTAACCGAGACAAGGCAGATCACTCCCTATAAATGGGTCCATCCCACCGAGGAGCGCTAAAGCAATCAATGACCAAATTCGCTGCTGCACGTCCCTATGCCGATCCTGAGGCGGCCGCTCGCCAGATCATCCAGCTCGCGGCAAGCACCGAGCCGGTCCAGGACGGCCGGGTTCATATCGAGAAAATCAACGCGCCGTTTCTCTATACCCTGAAGGGTAGCGGCTCGGAGTTTGGCGCCGGCATCAAGTACGCGATCCAGCAAGGTTGGCTCGAGCTACACGAAAGCGGGACCTATGTGCGGCTGATTAAAGCTGCAGCACAATAAAAACGGCCCCAGCGCAACCCTAACGCCGGAGCCGTTTGGAGGTTTGCTTGGCGGTAATGGGATCGCAAAGCATCCCGAGCATAGGAAAAACTGGCAATCGGGTCTGTCCGCTTCTGCACACAAGGGATAGAGTTCCCGTTCGGGAACGGGACTGATCGCCATGAAAGACATGCAGACTCAGTTGGAAAAGCTCCGAACGGATGCTGCCGAGTGCGCCTTGATCCGCGATCTGGCCACTGATCCCAAGAAGCGAGAACTGTTCACAAGGCTGGCCGCCCATCTGGCAGTTTTGGCCGATGAGGTTGAACGCGCGATTGCTGCCGCGAGACCTGAGGTGGTGCGGAAAAAATGACCGACTGAGGCCAGGGTCGGCTAACCGATCCGCCCCGCGACAACGATCGCGCGCGCCTGCGCTCCCGAAATGGTGCCTGGACTGGACCAACCGATATCCCAACAGGAACGTCTCCATTCCCGATGCTTTTCCGGGAATGGACGAGTCGGATCTGGCGTAGTTGGAGGCGCGGCCATGAAGCGCCACGCTATGAGCAAGTATTTCGGTAATGGCGCCGGCCACGTTTTGCGCCAGCACAACAGTGCCGTCCTGCTGTTCAGCTGGCACGGCAAGCCCGACGGATCGGCCCGCTATGTCGAGCACGTCAACCGCTACGCCCGCAATGGCGTGGAGTATCCCAGCCTTGCCGACCTACTCCGCGCCATCGAGGCCGAGCACGCTCAGAAGAAGCCCTGATGCAGCCCCAGCTCTACATCAAACGGCACCGTCCCCAGCAGCCTCTTGGAGCTGTAGGCGCCCGCTGGGACGGCGACTGTTTGGCGTCGGATCGGATCTGCAGTCGAAAGCGGCTGGCTTGAGCTCCACCTAGGTGCGGGCTCATGCCCGACAGCAAGAATTTGCTTTCGGCCTAATGATGCAAGGTGCCGAGCCCATTTGTTGCCGTCGAGCCTTGGCCCGTTGAGTCATCCGAGCGCTCACGGACTAACCGAGTGACCTTGCGAGGCCCCGCCCAGACCTCAACAGCAGAATGTGCATTTAAAAACTTCTGGGCTCGAGCCTCCGCGGCTTCGTCCGACGGGCAATCAATTTCGTAGACTGCGCGAGCAACACCAGTCAGATCAACCGCGTACGCAACGTAACGCATTGCAGCCTCCAGGTGCGCCTGGCCGGCATAATAGCGCCCTAACCTATCGGCGGCAGCTGGGACCGCTTGCCCTGAGGAGGGCGGGCGCTAGGGCCAGAGCGCAGCGACAATCCAGTCCATTGCCACTTGTTCCTAATGATAGTGCCACGAACGGAGGCGGCCTCAATTCATCTTCTGGCGGAGTTTCCTGATGATCTCGCGCAGATCGCTGGCGTACTCCTCGATGACACGGCGCACCTCGTCCAGCCGCGATGGCTTGGCTTCCTTACACTCGGTCTGTTTGTTGGGCTCGGGCATGGCCCGATCGGAGGGCCGAGAAAGCGGATATCGCTTGAGCTAGATCAAAGGAGGCCAGCAGGCAGCCAGTATGAAGAGCCTACCAACTGCAGCGGCCTCACTTCATCTGCTTGCGATTTTCGTCCGCAGTAATCTCGAAAAGCACGTCGTGCTGACTTGCCAGACCGGCAGGGCTGCGGGACATGTTTCTAAGTACGGTCGCCATTCTTGGCGATATGCCAGGCTTGTTTGCTTGGCTCAGGTATTGCCTGGCTAATTTTCGGCATTCTTCCGCAGTCCGCATTCTATGTCCCCCAGCACGGTCGCCATTGTGGAGGAACCAACGCGGCCTCGTCACTGCCAGACTTTTCGTGGCAGCCATCCCAGACCAGAGGGTTATTTTGGCGGCTGCAAGCCGGGCGAGCGTATCCAGTCAACCAAATGTGCGCCGGTCTCTGCAATCCGGGCTCGCTTAAGCAAGCTCTCGCGCTCCACCCCGACAGGCAACTGACTGGCCTGTTCTTTGAGCTTATCGGCCTGTTCGGCCATTCGTTCTTCAAGGGAGCGAGTCTGCTTCACTCGCCGGCGGTGCTCCGTCATGGCGCGCTCCGTTCCGTTGGAGGAAGGCGGGAGCGCGGTGACAGCGTTCTCACACGGATAAAAGCCAAGGTCCTTTCCGTGATGAGCTGCAAACTAGCGGGAAGAGGATTCAGTTCCTGCGAACGTCAGCTTTTGGAACTGGGCACGCGCGCATTAGGACATCGGGACGAACGGTATTTGACCGGATTCACTCGGCATTTTGATACCGCTACGGTGGTTCTCGTCGGGGCTGGCATTTCGTCCCGAACAAGATTGTACCCGGCAAGGGGCCGCTGAGACGCGGCCCCTTTTCGATTTTGACCCGCCAGCGTGAACTGGCGGCCAAGATCGAAGAGAGCGACATTAAGATGGGATAAATTGCTCAGCAAGGCGGCGCTTCTTAGGAACGCCCCGCGCCCGCTTACCCCACACATCTGCCGAAGAACAGGTGATCTCCGTTGGTAACACCCCAGCCGTCCCAGACAGCGGCTGGGGTGTTTTTCGTTTCGCGGTCCTGAGGGGTCTGTCCATCGGCCGGCGAGCACGAGAAGCTTTCGGAGTGTCGTCCGCTCTCGCTTGTCGCGACGCCGCTCGTCCGAGCTTCTACATTGGGACCCATCCGTCCAGAAGCGCTCCATCCCACGAGACGACACCCTCGTCATGCTTGGCGGAATACTCTCTGTAGTGAGCTGCCCAATCCGGACTCCATTCCATGAAGTCGTTGTTCAGCCCATCGTGGAGGCGGCACGGTTCATCGGGGTTGAAGGTGTCCATGGGGTTCATGCTGTATGTCCGGGATCTACATCCTTAGGTGTCTTCTTCTCCCGTTGGGGTGTCATTTTCGCCGGGCTTTCTTTGCCAGGCACGCCACGGGGGCCGAGTTGTTCGCGCTGGATGTCATCTTCGGAGCGCTCGGGCTCGACGCCATTCATCGGCTTATCGGGCATCATTCTATCTTCACCTTTTCTTGGAGGTCGCGGATGCGGGTCTCAGCCTCTTCCTTAGACTTCACCACTTCAGACCAGTCCTCGGTACGGGCGAGTTTGCTCAGCCGCTTAAGCTCCGCGAGCTGTTCGGGTGTCGGCCTTTCCATTTTCGTTTCCTCAACGGCTTCGACCACGCCCTCGTCGTCCAGCACGACCATGAGTTCGCTTACGGTGTCCTCGCAATCCCGAGGGCCGGGCTCGACATAGCGGGCCAAGATGCCCTGAGCTTGCTCCACGGCTTTCGCCACACGCTTTTCCGAGTCCATGACCGGTACTCCACTAAACTGAGCGCGCGGGCCCTGCTCCAAAGACCGCAGGCATACCGCGCGGGCAGTCCTCCCGCGAGCAACGGCGACCGCCGAGAAGCAAATGCGTACAAGGGTGCGGCGTTCCTATGAGGAACCAACGGCTCGGTTCATCGCTTTAAACGTCTTTGGAGGACACAATGGCCGTCAATAAACCTACCGGCGACCACGCGCGTAAGGGCGCTGTGAAGAAGCGGACGCAACTCAAGAACCCGCTGACAAAGACCTCAACCAAGCGCAACAAGAAGGGCGGGCAGTTCATGGCCGTCAAGAAGAGCGCGAAGAAGTTCAAGGGCGTTCGGAAGGAGAGGTGATGGGCCGGTCTTTCACCGGCATCTCCATACTCAGCATGGCGATAATCCTCGCCATGTTTCCACATCGTCGCCTTATAGCGTGTCTGGGGTCCGGGAAGGTGAGCTTTTATCCTCGTTGAGCAGTTCCTGCTCTGCGAGGTGCCAGAAGTCTTCATCTCGCCCTTCGGGTTTTCCCGCTTTCTCCCACAGCTCATACGCGCGCGCCGCGACCGCCTCGTCAATACGCCTGTTCATTGGACTGCTCCAATTGTCAAACGACGGCCGAGAAGACGCGTTCCTAATACTTGGGGTTCAGCCGGTAGACGTCTCCTGGCATAAGCTCCAGCTTTCCGAAAGTGTCTTGCTGGTCGTCCGTAATCAATCCCAATAGGGTAGCGGCCGTCCACCCTTCAGGCACCTCCGCGAGCACAAGGGTCACGGCCTGTGATGGCTTGGCAAAGGCTATCCAGAGCTGCTTCGCCGAGCCGTCGTCAGGCGTGACTTCAACGAAGGTGAAGGAGTTTCCGAAGGACTCTGCCATCACAACAAAATCGGTCATGTAGTCACTTGTTGCTATTGCTAAGCTTCAACTTCGATACGTGGAGGCTTGCAGGAACCAGTCCTCCCCCGGACTGGGGCCTTCGGCGCTCATATTGCACCCTCCCCCTACTTCTTGAGTGTCAGCCCCTTAAATGAACTGGCCCGGAGTAAGCCCTCCGAGGTGATGTCCCGGTACTCAACATCTGCAAAGAACTTTGGCTCAACCCAGGTTGCCTTTGGCTTTCTAATGGCCTTCGTTAGCTTCTGCTTCGGGCTTACCACGGTGTCGAGCGCCTTGCGGATCTGGCTTGAGGCTGTCCGGCTCCAGCCGGTGCCGACCTTGCCCATGTAGACGAGGTCCTTTCCTTCCTGCTTTCCTAGGTAGAGAGCGGCCACACCGGTGGGGTCCTTGATGAATCCCACTACAGGGAATTTTCCGCGCTGGACGGCTTTGATCTTGAGCCAGGCTTCCGTGCGGTCCGAGCGGTATGGAGCATCGGCACGCTTGGAGACGATGCCCTCGTAGTTGAGTTTTGCGGCCGCCTCGAACATAGCCTGTCCATTGCCATCATGGTGCTCGCTGTAGAGGATCGGCGGATCGAGATGGTAGGTAGCGAACAGACCCTGCAGCATGGCCTTTCGCTCAACCTGCGGCCGTTTGCGTAGGTCCTGACCATCGAGCCAGAGAAGATCGAAGGCGTAATAGAGCAAACGGTCCTGGTCGCCTCTGGCAAGGTCCGCCTGCAGCTCCGAGAAGTTGGTCCGCCCTTCGTGGACGATCACCACCTCACCGTCGACGATGGCTTGTCCGGGAATGTCAAAGGCCCCAGCGATGACCGAGAAGCGTTTCGTCCAGTTCAAGCCGTTACGAGTGAAGGCCTTGCGGTTGTCTCCATTCATGTGGAGCTGGATCCGGTAGCCATCGTACTTGATCTCGTGGAGGTAGTCGCCCTTCGGGACCCTCGTCCTTAAGGTTGCGAGCTGAGGCTTGATGAAGCCCGGAAAGCAATTCACAGCTTTTGTGGGACGCTTCATACGCTACTCGGATACACGGACGTAAACTCGGATTTGTTTACCCGAGTTTCTCCCCATGGACGAAGAATTTTGCCGCGAGCGCCTGCGGACGGTCAGAGAGCTGGCTGAGCAGGCCGATCCCTTTATCAAGAAGCGGCTGATGGAGCTCGCTCGCCATTATGAGCGGCGCATCGCTATCGGCGCAAAAGAAACCCAAGGACAGGGCGACAATCACGATCACCGCTAGAATAGCTCTCCAGTCTTTTACGTCGAACCCGAAGTCGGGCCCGAAGCGCGGACTGTGCTTGGACATGACCGCCGCACTGTACGTAGGGCATTCCATTGCTCGAGGCAGCGCGGAGAGCCGAATCGATTGCAATGTGGGCCCTTGCAGACAGCCTGAGTCATAAACATGTATGCCACAAGCAACTGATCACCCGGCAGCAACAGAATGGACCTCACCGACATCCAGCATTACGCAATTCAAGCCCGCGTGGCGGCTATCCTCGGCGCCCGCGAGTTCGATCGCGTGTTTGCAGGTACGAGGTTTGCCGAGGCGGATGGTGCTTTGCTGTACGTCTACGCGAAGGACGAGCAAACCGCTGCAGAGATCGAGGACCACTTCTCTCTGCTTATCGCGGAGATTGCCAGTAAGGTTTTGCAGCAGGAAATCGACGTCGTTGTCGTGCTGCCGAAGGTCTTGCAGTAATCACTTCACGCAACTGTTCAAGTAAGGCTTCCGCTTAGGCGGCGTCGTTACCGCGGTCCCAAGCGACGTCCTTCAGGACCTCGAGCTTCTTCGGATTGCGTCTCGCCTTTGCGGCACTGGCGTGCCTGCTCTTGGGGTTGGTGATTCCGGGCGACCAGCATCAGCAACCCGCCGATCTGGGGAAGTAGCGTCAGCAGAACGAGCCGAAGCATGGCAAAGTCCTCCGGCGCCGGCCGGAGCGCTCCGAACGAGGACCACGCAACCAGTTTGATGGCGGCGTCAGTTTGAGGATGATCCGCGCCTTGGCCGGCGGCCGCTACCGCGCCGTCCAGGACTTGCCGGCGCTCCACGGCGGCCGCCTCGCGCTCCCGGCAGAACTTCCCCACGCCGCCTTTGCATTCCCGGTCTCGCGCGGCCGTGGCGTCGGAAAGAGCCATCTGAGCAGCCGTCACGGCCGGCGTGACGCGTGACGCACGCGCGAGCGTCACGTCACTAACGTTCGTTGACGCGAAGCCGAGACCCGCCGTGACGGCGAAAACGAACGTCACCAGCCAGAGCACCCACCCGACCAGCGCGCTCCCACGCTGTCCGGTTTGCCAGAGGTTGGCGGCACAGGACGGCCTCCCGAGCGCAATGAGATCAGCGGCCACGCCGAGGGCCAGGAAGAGCCATCCCGCAAAGTCGCTTGATCCCAGCGAATGCGCGAACCAACCGTTGATAGCGACACCGACGCTCGAGGGTGCGAGGGCGGCCGTCGTGAGGACAGCCGAACGCGGCGAACGGCGGCTGTTCCCGCACGTTGGTAGTGCCGCGGCCGGCGCGACTGGACAAGACATTGGCCCTGATTCCGCAACCCCCATCGCCGCTACGAAGCTTGGTTGATTGGGGGCATCCTCAGCTCCGGCCGAAACGACCGTCGCCATCGCAGCAGCAATGACCGCGAGACGCCATACCGCCGGGCTGTTGCCGCCACCTGGCGCGGCGCCTGCAAGCTCTCCAGAACTATCTTGTGCTTCTCATCCCCGGACCAGCGCCGCCGCCGGCCTGTGTCCACCACCTCAAGCCGTTCGACTTGGGCACTGCGCCTATCACTGTCCATAGGGACAGTTCTCAACAACACGCCTCATTCGGCAAGGCGGCCTTCACCGGACGGATACGCCAATTCTAGAAGTCAGTGATCTGTGAATGATCCTTAGCTGGCCGCAGCTTCAACCAGTTGCGGGTGACGCGCTTGCGCGATCGGCTTATTTGCTTATCCGAGCACACGCGACGCGCCATTCCGGTGATCTGGGAAGCGTGGGGGTCTGCATGAATTCATTGCGATTTGCCGAGTGCAA
The DNA here is from genome assembly GCF_024199845.1 of Bradyrhizobium sp. CCGB12. Classification (NCBI taxonomy): domain Bacteria; kingdom Pseudomonadati; phylum Pseudomonadota; class Alphaproteobacteria; order Hyphomicrobiales; family Nitrobacteraceae; genus Bradyrhizobium; species Bradyrhizobium sp. CCGB12. The sequence goes on from NZ_JANADO010000002.1 coordinate 131,142, forward strand.
GTCCCCTCGACCGTCGAGATGGTCAGGACGCTATTGCGAGCACATTCGGATGCGGTAGTGGCCGGAATAGCCTCAGCAACTTTGCCTCTCAACCCGGACGATGTTCCGGTCGCAAAGCTGTAGCAGAACCGCTGAAGCCGCAATCACCGTTCACCTATCATTTCAGAGGCAGATCGACTTTCAAAGGCGAGGTCCGACAATGATCATGAACAATCTGACGAGCTAATCGAGGAGGCAACACTGCATGCGGCGTGCGGTTCGTCGTGCACGGCCAGCTCGCGCTCAACATCGTCCAAATTCGTCAGTCACTACTCACCACAAGCCAAAAAGGTGGCGTGCGGCGACGGAATTTACCTCCACGAATATTCCATCATTCGACAGGTGCCATAAGTCTCTGCCTCTGGTCTCGGCGAGCGGAGACTGGAAGATCCGACTTTGCAATCACGTCTATCTGAGCAAGCCCCCGCTCCTTATAAGAAGCGCTTGGGATAGCTCTCACAGCAACCTTCAATTGTTCTGCCAAATTCTCTCTTTTGCGGAATACCGCGGCAACGTTCTCGAACGGATACGCCTCTTTCAGTGCGGCTTTATCGCCGTCCGAAAGCGTCATGTTTTCCGACGTTATATAGCAAAGACTGCGCGCGCCTCCTACGTACATCCAATCCGGGAAATGATACAGCATAATAGAGTGAGGATCAAATACAGCACTCGTGTATCTGCCGTCGTTCACTAGACGTCGCATGTTAAAATCAACTGTTTCCTTCGACCAAGAATTGGGCGGTTGTGCCAGGGAAGCGTATATTTCATCCCATTTGAACTCGTTCTCGCAGGGAGCTTGCGTGTTCTGATGTTCGTGATGAAATCCCAGAGCGTGCCCGAACTCATGAAGAACTACCTGGGAGAACTTGGGTTCATTCGGTGGTACGATATCATATCCTTCGAGATTCATCGATTGCTCATACTGGTCAGCGAGATTAACGCTATCTTGTCCTACGAGCGACCAGTACCCCCGGTATTCAAAGCCAATTCTGATGTGAAACAACATTGATCTTGGATCCGAACGCTGTTCGGAGCCTGCCTTAGATTCTGCATCCGATTGCTTGGTATCCGGTTCGGAGCCTGCCACAACCGCCTGAAGCCCCGATGGGCAAAGTTGAGGGCTCAGAGGATTTCCGAAATTAAAACGAATGTTTCCAAATTTCGCCCATTCAGAGGCGGCCTCCGCTATTCGAGTTCGAAGGTCCCGTGTGCCGCTCACAAAGCAAACGTTTAACAATGTTCCTGGCGACCATTCCTTGAGTATTTCAAGGACGGCTCTCGCCTGTTTCCCAGCACCTGGCGGCAAGACACTCTGCTCTTGTCGCTCCACACGTGCCCTAAGGTGAGGCGGCAGCCCTTCATAGATCTCAGTCCTTCGCGGTTCGACTAAGGCCCTTTGATCTCTTCCCGGTGATGGGATTCTCAGTGGAGCAACTGCTTGAGCAGAAGAAAACGTTCGTACTGTGAGCTGCCCTGGCTGCCCTGGTTCAGACGGCGGCGTCGGTGGAAGCGGAGTCCGTGCCTCCGATCCAACGGGTATTGGACTTCGTCTCTCCGCCGCTTGTGTTGCAGGACCGGGTGAAGCAACAACGGCGGCGCACACCTCAGGGATGACTGCGCACAAGTTCTCGATTGCTCCTTTCACATCACGTATTATATCACCGGCTTTGTTGATAATCTCAACTAGTCGCCACTTTGGCGAATAAAATACTTTAAGCTCCAATTTGTTGATCGTCGGCCATTGCGAGGGATCTTCTAAGATGTACTCGTAGGTTTCGCTACGATCTGAACCAGAGCCGTACGGTACGAGCTTTCCATCTACGCCGTATTGCTGTAGCGGCGTAATAGCGATTGGTCCCACTGGACTGTAAAAAATAACAGCCATGCCTGCGGTTGCTCCTAGCCATTCAGAGTTCGTCCATACATGTGTTAAGACCCTCACCTTTCCAGTCTGTCGTTCGTAGACTGCTCGTCCCTCGGCATGTCTGCCGGCACCAAAGTCCTGTGGAGGAACGACGTCTGAAAGAGTTCGTGATGTTGAGGAGAATTGCCAAGTGCAGTCGCTATTGTCCGGCGCGCAGATGTTGGACAATCGTAGTGTCGTACCAAATTGTGCACCACCCGACGCGTTTATTGCGAGCGTCTTATCTTGGTCGCTAATGAACATGCCGTTCTGATAGGTCCAGGTACAATCTTTGTTATCCGGCCGGCAATCAGCCGTTAGCTTTAGTTCAGTGCCATCTCGGGCGCCTCCAGAAGCATTGATTGCTAAGCTTGAATTTCTGTCACTGGTAAGCATTCCTTGACTGTAGGTCCAGCGGCAGTCTGGATTCGTGGTCTCGCAGCCATCGTGCAGTCGCAAAGCGGTACCCTCTTCCGCACCGCCCCAAGCATTTATCGCTAGGGTAGAATTCCGATTACTGAAGATTAATTCTCCTGCAAGTGCTTGGTTCGCGTTTGACGTCAGCACACCGACTGCACCCCAGAGGAGGATTTGGGTTGAAACGGACGCGACTCTTGGAAACTGGAACATCGTGAACTCCCTGCACATGCACCAACTATCGGCAAAGGTGTAGCCGGCCGGCTGCGAGAGATGCTTAGCGGATCGCCCACGTTTTGAGATCTGGTCTCAATAAATGGGCGACATTACATGCAAAGCTCGCCAAAAATGGCGACCGTCCGGGCCACCAAAGCGATAGTTGATCCAGGCCGCTTGGGGCGGTCGCTGTTGCCAGTTCACTGTTGTGGTGGTTTAAAGATTGTCCGCAACACTAGTATCTGCGCCCTACATGCGCTCCAGTGGGCGCACTTCCGTCGCGTTGTTGGATAGCAGACCCTGATCCCGATGTGACTCTCGCTACCAGAAAGCGGCTGAAAAAGCGGCGCACTTCTTCCAAGGGCTATTGTCCTGCAGTACAACCTGAGAGTCTAGACAGCCGGGCTGTCTATTCGCGAGCGGCAAAAGGAAGCAGTTAGCACGTTTTGGTGCGGTGGTCCGACCAATTCATGGGTTTCGAACTAGCATTGCCCCGCCGTATCGCACGCCAAGCTAGTCTCAAATGTTTTCGCAGAATGCCCGAAACTCAATGACGACGATGCAGGAGCTAAAGGGCGAGAAGACCGAGCAGACCTTAAATACACTCGCAAAGCTTTTTGGTCTGGCAATCGAAGAAGTGAGTAAGAGCGCAGTGGCCTTGTTTCAATTGACTTCTTCAAAAAGAAAGGATCGCGGAGCAATCCTACTTTTTGGCTGCCTTTTCTGTACCGAGATGCGCTTTGATTCCAGGTCTAGCTGAGGACTGAAGAAGCCGGCTCGTCATGCGGACATCTACCTACGGTCCGGTTCTCCTCCGAGAGCGCTTGCGGGAGCTAATACGCAGTTCGGCTGAGTGCCAACAGCGACTTCCACGCCTATCGCATGGCAGCGCGGAAGTTCAGTGCCACCGGATCGAGATGCACTTCCTCCAGACCGTAGCCGTGGTGCGGAGTTGCGCGAAGATTATTCGAACGGGCTGCGAAGATTGCCTGAGCGGCGCTATCGAAGCTCTTGAGTCGACTCGGGTCATGGCCGCCAGCACCGCGCCCGTCCAAGTACTAAAATCCTTCGCTATAATATCTTGACCGCTATGTCCTTGAGACGCCCGATCACGTCGGGCGACAATTGCCTTGATCGTGGAACTCGAATCGAGTGGCTGGTTGCTGTGGGTGCTCGAGTGGTTCGCGGGTTCGCCACGCTACTGCATCTGCACCATCGATTTGCAGCCGCAGGTTGACAAGCGAACCTAGATTTGCTACTCTGTTACGGACGTGTTGGCCTAGTTATTGGGCCCACGATCCGGCCGTAGTGCAATAGCGCCTCGCTGGAGTACAAGGTTCGCCCGTCTGCCTTAGCGCGGAAAACTGCCCGAGGGTGCAAGGGTGTGGGCAATGATCACCGCACCGCAATCCTCTCGCCTTAACAACCACCTCGATCGGTGCGCCGCTGCTTGAGCGCATCTTACATGCTGACTGCCGTGCGCTGCAAGCGCACGCGCAGCGCGGGCTCGCGGCATCGCGAGTGACGAGTCGCATTTCACTAGCATCCGGAAGATTTCACTAGCATCCAGATTTCACTAGCATCCAGGAGGGAGAAAATGCGTACGATCGTTCTCAAACGGATGGCCACGGTTGCGTTGTTCCTCGCAGGTTTGACAGACGCGGAGGCTCAGCTGCGGCGTGAAAACCCTCCGGTCGAAACATTTAGGCAGGCGGTTCCTAGACTGGAGGAGACGATACGGAATTTGGACATTCCGGAATCGCAAAAGTCGCGGCTGCTAGCGGGTTTGCCGAGAATTTGGGGCGGATACGAAACCTCAATTGAAGAGAACCCTTGGCAGGTGGCCCTTATCAAAGGGCTTGTCGCGGACGCTCGAGTGCAATTCTGCGGAGGTGCCATCATCGATCCCGAATGGGTCATCACCGCCGCCCATTGCATGGACAACTTCATCGTGAATAAGGCTCCGGCTCGAGTGAACGTCGTTGCTGGCACGACGCGTTATAAATCTGGAGGGGAACGCGTCGCTGTGAAGCGAATCTTTGTTCATCCAGACTGGAACAGCGCGGCTATGGACAATGATGTCGCACTGCTGCAACTGAGTCGGCGTCTGACATTGACCGGGAATAACATGCGGCCAATCGCGTTGGTAGCGGCTGGCACTATTCTTACTGACGGTATTCCGGTTACGGTCTCAGGCTGGGGTGTTACCGAGGAGGGTACAGGCTCCGATGCACTTTTGGGCGTCAGCGTGCCCTTAGTCGCCAATAGCGTCTGCAATGAAAGAGACAGCTATGGCGGGCGTGTCACCGCCAACATGTTCTGCGCGGGGTATCGCGCAGGCGGCCACGATTCATGTCAAGGTGATAGCGGTGGACCAGTCTGGACGACCATCTCAGGCAGGGAGACGTTATATGGGGTGGTTAGCTTTGGCGATGGTTGTGCGCTGAAGCTGAAGTACGGCGTCTACACACGTGTGGCAAACTACACCGCATGGGTGCAACGAACAATGCGTGGGCCCAGAGAGGAAGACTCTACGGTGCGCATGTCTGCGGCACCAAGCGAAACCTCTGGCGGTGCTACCGCGCGCACATCTGCGTCCCCAACCTCCGGGACGCCCAACGAACTTGACGTGAATGAATCCGAGTGGTCGCAACTGCCGCAAAATGAGAAGGATGCGATCGAAGCTATTTTACGTCAATCGCGGTTGATCGACGATGTAGTCATCGTGCCGAGGAGCGACACTCCGAGGAGCATAGATGATCCAAGCGATCCAAGAATCAGCCTGTGTGGCCCGGTTAAGTGGGTCTGCAGAAGAGGATGTGAGGCAGCTGCGGCTGTTGCAGTAACCGCTTGTGGGACTGCCACCGCAGGCGTGGGGGTGCCTGTGTGTGTATCGCTCGCAGAGCGCGGGACGGACGCGTGCAAGAAACGCTGTAAATGCTAGTCCCGATTATTCATAGAGCAGGCGATACAAGCGATTCCGGCAAGCGATCGTCGCGATCAGAACGTCGCAGGGAGCTACAATGAGTCCGCGCATGCGGCTGGGAAGCTGCACTCCATGTTCAGCATAGCGCTCGCGGGGTCTAAGCGCAGTCGCGCCGGCGCGCCAACTAGGGCAAGTAAATCCATGCCTGCGAGTTGTCCTCCCTCGCCTGCGGGCGAGCGCGCCGCAGTGGGGGTCGCTACGACAGTGTTGATAGTCGCGATCGCAAGCTCGGCGCCGGCGCAACAGGCCCCCGAAAAACGGTCCACCGAATGGGGGGTCGACTGCTCAAGCGGCTTCAAGATGATCGACTGCCGCGCCGTTCAGAAGGTCTTGCACCGCGAGACCGGGCAGTTGCTGGTGTCGGAGGTGTGGTCGGCCGATGGCAGGACGGGCGACATGGTGTTGACGTTGCCGGACGGCCTCAGTCTCCCCGAGTCGATGTTGGTCAAGGTCGACAACAGCGCCTCGGAACGGCTGATGAAAACCTGCACCAATATCGGGTGCTTCGTGACGCTGACCGAGAAGTTCGTCGCCAATATGCGCACCGCCAATGATCTGAAGATCACCGTGCAGGACGCAAACAAGAAACCGATCGAGATAAGCCTGCCGCTGCTCGGCTTCGGCAGCGCCTTCGATGAGGCTTCGAAGCGTTAATCGCGAGATCACTGCGGCTGACGCGAGTGAGTTGGGTCCCACCGCCGCAAATGTCCTCGATTGAAGCGTGTCGGGCAGCGAAAGGGAGGACGCTCACCAATCTTGTCCTCGCCTAAGTTCGTCGTCGTCGGGGAAAACAAGGTTGGCAAATGCAATTTCATCCGGGCCCTGCAGCTCATCCTAGACCCGGTTTGTCGGAGCGGGACCGACAGCTCGGGCTTGACATTTCTGGGACGGCTGCTGTCGCCTCTCCAGGCATCTATCGTCGCTCGCTCCCCGAGCGGTCATCCCCGGCCAGACAGGTTCGACTGCTGTGCGCGCAGCAAATCGGTCCCTCGACGGAACGGAAACGCGGGGCTCTGCAAAACCGCTAGATCCGGTTCAACCGGTGGAGATGGCGGCACATTGAGGGAGGCAATGCTCCGGTCGAAACGCAGCTTCTTTTTCGCGCCTAGACCGACCGACTAAGGATCAACCTCCACTTCTGTTGGGTAGCAGACCGAGATCTCGGCAGCCAGCGACGAACGAGAATCCAAGTTCTAATCGGCTCCGAATATAACCCACCTGCTGAGACGTCAGCTTGGGTGTGTCCGATGCGCAGGAACATCTTTCATGGCACATTTTAATCGCTGGGAGATCGTTGGCTTGAGGGTTTAACAACACCGGTGTCTGGGGCGGTTGATCCGAGACCGCGACAAGCGGCGGATTTGCCGTGCCTCGGGTTCGCGGCTTCGATTGAAGCCGGTCCTTTCGTGCTTCTCTGATCCAAATACTATGCTTGATCGGCAACTGAGACGCCGCATACTCAAAAAGTTCCGACAAGGTGATCTTTCCGTCCAGCGGTCGGTAGTCTGCCTCGCCCTGCTGAAGCCCTTTCCTCACCAGTGCATACGTTAAAGCACCGAGGCTAAACGAGCTTTCCTCTACTGCTACCCTATCAGCTTGACTTGCCGCTAAAACTGCAATCCCCTTGTCATACGCCAGCTCGCCTAGCGTACGCATGCCTGTCGTTCCAAACTTGAGCCCGTTTGGTCCTAGCGCCGCAGCGCTGTAGCAGGCATCAATGATCAAAGCGAGTTCTCCAGAGTCGATGGATCCCATGAGCGAATAAAGCTCAGCGCTAGATATAGCCCCTTTTTTGTCGTGGTTATGCCGCGTCAACTCGCCTGCGTTGGCATCTGCTGCCATCAAGTACATCTGATTGCCGTAGATTGCCCCGTGGGCCGAAAAGCTCACCAACACAAAGTCCACAGCGCGTGCTTGCCTCAGAGAGGCCGCTGCAGGTACGCCGAGCAAATCCTTTTTCCCGCTATCGTCTCCAGCGAGCACTTTTAATGCTGCAACGATTTTTCGCTTAGTCGCGTTGTTGAGCCTACCCTCCGCAGGTTTTGTCGTCGATATAAGCGGAACCCAAACAACGCGACCGAAGATTCTACGGCCCGTCGCCGCGCTTCGTCGCTCCACCAGCAAGGACTTGAACGCGGAGCCTAGCGCAACAGCGTCATTCGATGCGAAGCTTAGTGTTGGCAACGCTCTGTAAGAATCTACGCCTACTGTTATGATATAAGCAGTCGCCTCAGCCTTAGCGAAGGTAGTAGGTATCTTATACTTTTCACGGAACGTTTGTCCCTTTACGCCCTCATTGTTGTAGGCATAGACTGAGAACTCCGACTCCGACGGCCCGAACAAGGTAGGTAAAGGAACTCCTACACCGCGAAATATGAGCTTGAGCCCTTGGTCATTGTTCGAGACAATCACGACCTTCTCCGGATTAGCCGGGCGGGGCCACTGAGCGACCAAGCGCCGATCGCGAAACAGCCGTATATCAAAAGACGGCCCAGTTAGTGGTGGAGTTGTCGAACCGTCTGCATAATTCACTCTTACAGTGATTGAAACGGTTCCTTTGGCCGCATCGTCAGGCTCTACCCGCTCTATACGTGCAGATAGCAAGCGACCGCTAATCTGTTTGAAGTCTGCAGGCGCTAAAACTTCGTTAGCCAAGACCCTAGGTACAAGCTGTGGAGTCTGGAGCTGCGTGGTGAGTGCGTCTAACGGCAAGACCCGTTCGGACATGCTTGTCAATTGCCAGTACACGGCATCCGTCGAGATTAAGTTTGTATCGAAATGACCATCCGGGGTGACGGCCAACCAACCTGATTCCAAAGGAGCCAAGCGAACCAACTCGCGCATCGCTCCCAAGCTCCACAGGTGAATAAGTCCCGTCGAGCCGCCTATCGCGATTATCCGGCCATCCGGCGACACATCCAGAGCTGACGCACCCTCTGCGACGGTTGTCAAATGGGCTTCGAGCCCTTCTTCGATGCTTGCCGACCAGACTTGTCCCCTATTGGAAATGAACAGCGCAGTGTTTGCCTCCTTTGAATACACCGCATCCAATATGTCACTATGATTGACAGACCAACGCGTGATGACATCGCTCACAGACACCGTCGCTAGGCCGAGTGTATCAGACGTCCCAACCAAAAGAAGTGAAGGTGAAATCAGACGCAAGAACCGGATTGCTGCGCTCCCCAACGTTGCTCGAGAGGTGCTTCCAGTCTCGATAGAGCTAACAAGTACGTCGCCTGCTTCGGTTCCGACGACGACCGTCTTGCGATCCAAGCTCATCTCCACGGCGGTGATAGAGGCGGCGACCTGCGATGCAGTATAGCTAACGTAAGCAGTGCCGGAAGACGCATCCCACACAAAGTACTGATCAGTCGACGATGCAAACGAAACAACGACGCCTCCACTGCGTGAGAGCGTAATAGGAGTGCCGCGATCCGGTTGCCGCTGAGGCCTCACATCGCCTTCTGTGGACCACAGCCTTACTATCCCATTTTCGATGTCGGCAAATGTGCGTCCGGCAACATGGCGTTGATCCGCCTCCTTCGATTCCTGGGTGGCCGTACCTATCTGGAGTGTGCCAGATGACAGATCCCAAATGTACGTCTCCGCAGCGCCGTCGACCCTCCTCAGCAAACTAACTAGTGTGGTACTAGCAACCCCATCGCCGAACGAGATCCTCTCGACGCGCCGCTGGACAGACTTCATGTACAAGCCGTTGCCGGGCTCGCCGGATATTGCTTGGCTATAGACGGGCAACTCTTGCGCTTGAGCAGCCCGTAAGATCATTCCGATCAGCACCACGATGGTACAAAACAATACAAGGCGCAGAGTGTTCATAATACGCGAGCCCTTGGTGGTGTGTGCTAGAGCGCACAAAACAATGGCACTTCGTGTAGACGTCCCGGAGTGCTGTCGCTAGCATAATGGTTCGATCGCTAGCCGCGTCAACCACGACTTGCGTCAGCCTCGTAGCGATTCGGCCAGTCGTGACGCGAGAGGTTTCGCGCGGCCGGTTGCACGGTCAAGCGGGAGGGCGACGATGGGCAGGTATGTGCTAATGGTTTCGGCCGCCACTACGGCGATGTGTTTGGGTGGAAGCCAGCAGATCGATGCCCGCACATTTCCGACCCGAGAGCACTTAACGTCTGAGATTTTCTTAGAGTTGCAACGGAGGGCGGCCATCCCTGAAGGCACTATTCTGAGATCTGTCTATAACAAGGGATTGGCTGTAAGTAAGTCTGCAGAGGGCTGGAGCGCGACGCTATATAATGATCCGGCGGGTTACTGCACAATTGCATATGCCACTTGGTCAAGAAGGCCCGGTGCGACGGTAGCGAAGACGCAGAATTTTTGCGCGGCGTGACTAAGAAACGCGGCGAAGAACTCCTGCTAGCGGATATGACGGCACCACGGTGGGCAGTGATGTCGGCAGTAACGGTGCCATTAACCGACGGACAGTTCGCTGCACTCTGCGATTTTACATTTAATGTGGGTGTTGCAAACTTTCGCAAATCGGCCTTGCTAAAGGCCGTCAACGAAAATCGGTTTGACGACGTTTACACGCAATTGATGCGATGGACTTGGGCAGGCGGCAAGCAGATTCCGGGCCTGCGAAACAGGCGGGAGCGCGAGTACGCACTTTTCTTCGATGGTATTCCGCAGTTGAAAGCGGCGCCTCCTGCAGGCGAAGATGTGCGCCCCGTGGATATTAGGACCGGCGAGCCCATCGAGAAGGGCTTACAACTGTGATGGAAGCGGGACGGCGACGCAGATAGCACTAAGCAGCAGTTCCCAGGGCGCCGGCGCTGGAGGAAGAGATCATGCACCTATTGCGGAGAGTATCGGCGATAGCGTTTGGACTGATTGCCTTTTCGGGGCCGGCGGCGCCCGCGGAAGCGGGAGCTAAGCACGCACTGCTAATCGGGGTCGCGGACTATCGTGGGACCGGGCTTCCTTCATTGGACGGGCCGCTGAACGATATTGATGCCGTTCGGAGAGTGCTGACTTCTCGATTCGGAGTGCCCGGAGGAAACATAACGATCCTTCGTAACCGACAGGCGACGCACAGCCAAATACGAGCCGCCTTCGCGGCGCTGAACGCGAAGATCAATGCCGACGATTGGGTTTACATCCACTACTCTGGGCACGGGTCTGTTGCTTCGGATCCGAACGATCCGCGAGGAGAAGACCAAACGTGGGTTCCGTTCGGTGCGCGTCTGGGTAGGAACGACGAGGACGATTGGGACATACTGGATAAGGAAATAAATTCCTGGCTCTACCCCATTTATCAACGAACGAGCAAAGTCCTGTTCGTCTCGGATTCTTGCCATTCAGCCTCCGTATCGCGTGGCAGTGTAAAGGGCGTTCGGTCAGTGAAGCCGGATCTACGCCCACATCCTCTTTTAGGAAAAGTTCCAGCCTTCCCAAACCCTAAAGTTGGAATTCGGATAGGTGCCGCTCGCGATTTCGAGAGTGCAGTGGAGCTCGATCCAACCAAGGGCGGCTCTTGTGCCGGGAGTAAGAATTGCGCCGGCGTCTTTACAATGTATTGGACACAAGGGATGCTAAAGGCGCAGCCGACCGAAAGCTGGAAAGAGATCTTTGATAGAACAGCGACTTTGGTGTCAACGCAGAGGGGAGTGGCCCAACGTCCGCAGATCGAAGGTCAGTCCGATCAACTCGTTTTCGGTGGAGGTTTTTCGGCGGCGCCTCCGAGTGTCTCCGTTACAGAGGTTGATCAGAGCCGACGTTCCGCAAAGTTGAGCGCCGGAACTTTGTCTGGCGTTACGATGGGTTCGACATTTCGCCCAGTCACGTCGTCAGGTTCAGGCGTAGCCGTTGCGAAGTTGAAGATAGTCAATGTCGGACTTTTCGAGAGTACTGCTGCCATAACGAGCGGGGCGGTTTTATTAGGCGATCTGTTTAGCGAAGAGTCGCATCAGTATGCAAATCGACCGGTGAGACTGTTCGTCGGTGGTGATTTTGAAGCGGATATAGACAAGGAAAACATCGAAAAGCTGCGAGGTGCACTGAGTGCATTGCAGGGGTTCACGTTGGTGGATGATCGGTTGGCCGCAGACTGGTTAGCGTACGTGGTTCGCCCGACGCCTCAAAACACGGGTCATTCTACGAGTTCTGCGTTGACGCTGCCGTCCCCGTCGACCAAACCTATCGATATTATCCCCGAATTGGTCCTTGTTAGTCCGCAAGGCCTGCTAATGAATAAGCGGATGCGCATTCCATTGACGAGCGCTGAGTCTTTCCTGCAACTGGCCGATAATTTGAAGAAGTTTGTGTGGGCACGCGAAGTTCGTAGGCTTGGCGAAGGTGGCACCGGCATCTCGGTTGATGTTCATGTCAAGCTATATCGACCTCGCCCTTCCTGTGCTCCATCTTGCAGTACCTGGGATTTTGTGGGCACATCAAAGTTGACCTCTATGAGTTTTGCGCCATCGTTTGGAGACAGGCTACAGTTTCAGCTGCATAACTCCGAGACAACGAAGTCTATATACGCCTATATTATTGCGATAGGACCGTCGGCAGAAGTACAGATACTCTTTCCGCGGCGGGACGAGAACCAGGATACCGCCCGTCTTGATCCTCAGCAAACAGTTAACGCATCCACGACATACACGCTCGATGAAGAAGGCACGGAATCAGTAATTGTCCTATCAACCGACAGTCCAATTAATGCTCAGATGTTGAGCCAAGCCAGCTTCGCCGCCGCAAGAGGTGCTCGGAGTTCATCGCCGATCGAGATATTGCTGAGCAGCGTAGCCAATGGCCGAGGATCGATCGGAGTTACGGTTGACGCTTGGTCTGGAACGAGCGCCGAGTTCGAAATAAGACGCGCGAACTGACCGAAACAGCTTGAGCGACGGATGTGGCAGCTTGCTAGCGAGAAATGTTTCCACGCATTCTTGCGATCAGCTTCGCTCATATCTTTATGCGATAGACGATGGGTCCATCGATCTTCCAGCTCAAGCTCCATCTGCTTTAAGCAATTTACCTTGCGCTCGGAGCGCATACCGTAAAGCGTCCGCCCCAGCTTCCGATCTCGAAACTTGAGACAGTTGATCAGGGCTACGGTACTGCAAATATGTCCGCTCTCGCGCGGAAGCCTCCGCCCTGGCACTGGCCGCCGCTGCTTCCGCTTCCGTGGCGGAACCTGGCAAACAGCGCATTCTTGCGACGGGACCCCTGGTCTATCATCGGCGGCAAGGCCAAGGCTGGCGGTCTTTGGTGCGCCCTCGACCGGGATCGAGCACTGGTGCCGTCGTCTCATGGGCGAACAGTTTGGACCTAGACGAAGCGGCGCGAGAAGGCGCTCATGCTTTGGGCGCAGATGGAAGGCCGCGCGCCTAGGGCAGCGGCGGATTTGCGCCTCAGGATGCGACGACTGTGAATTCGATGACCTTCTTCCCGACATGTCCGCTGGTATCCGCGACTTGAAGTGTCACTCTGTATCTGCCTGGCGGAATTTGAGCATTGTCAGCAGTTAGACCAGTGGCATCAACTTTTGCGTTTGCAACTATTTGCTTCGTGATGTCGAACCATCCGTATTTTGCTTGGAAGGACTTTGGATCGATTGTGGCCCCCGGTTGGGGCGTAAAGCGCAGACGAATCGAAACAGGTGTCTTAACTGGATTATCGATGTTGGGAGATTCGACTTTGATCACTGGCGCTCTCGAATCCTGGGACGGAAGAGCCTCCCTTTCCGTCGGTTTGCTGTTGACGGCATCTGCTTGGTCTTTGCTGATCAGCTCCCATGCTGCCGCGCGAATCACTGCACAAAATGTCACAACGGCAGCAGTCGAAGTGAATAGGAGACTTCTTCGGTTCATCACAGACCTCAATGGTTCGCGTGATCCACTATAGGCAGCACCCATGCCAGGAAAGCCTGATCCGCTGCAGCTCGACGAGCATCGTACACAAGCTCCCCCACAGCAGCTTCACCGCAACTAGCATAACCAGACCAAACCTCCTATTCATCTCTAGACTATTCACGGAGGCGCACTTTCGATCAAGCTTACCGCAAGTCCACCGGCAAATCATAAGTGCGCAACTAAATGAGGACCTGCTCGACATCGTGCAGTTACCAGACGTTTAGCGTATGAGCGCTAGTCCGTGCCAGTATACCGGTCGGCATGAACATTTTCGAACGCTGCCAACGAATTAGGGCACCCATCGTCTTCCTGTCGAGTTTTCCTGGTTCATATGAGCCATCCAGCGCTCCGTCATTCACAAGCACTTTCTGAAGCTTCACTGCGCGTGTGCCTTCAGAACCGTATCTCAATGATTCGACAGGAACGGGATTCTTTGCGGCCAACAGATGTGCTTCCTTGCCGGTCAGGAGGACGTAGTCGAACTGCCGCCCATCGTCCGTTGTCGCGCCAGTCTGATTGATCAAAACTGGCGGCTGATTTAGACCTGCACACCGACGGAAATCAGCCCACGGCCCGATCGGCGCTCTATTGGAGGCATACGCCCCCTCCACCACCTGACACCCTGCCGAAGAAAAGTAGGGCGGCTTGCGTCTGTAATTAAGCACCGCCGCATGAATATTGTCGGCGGGCAGAGCCCCTTCGAGATCATCCCAGATGTTGTCCTTGTCGTTCAGCGAATACTGCAACATGCCTTTGGCTCGATGCACCCAAAGAGACGTCTGCTGCCTGAACGCACCTGGCTGACGTATTCCTTTGTGAGGACCGACGCGATACACGTGCATGCCTGTTGGAAGCATGTTGCACCCCAACAGTCCACGAGCCTGCATCTCCATCAGGTCCACGTTAGGAACAGTGGATCCAGCGAAAAGTGCAATCTTCTTGTTTGTCGGATCGAGAACGCCTAGCAAGCACGAGCAGCTAACGTGGTCAGGACGGGTCTCCCGAACCAGATGCGCCTCGGCAAAATCAGCGGCGCGGTTCTCGCTTACTAGAACACAGCCCCGCAGCCCAAATAGCAATTTTTCTTTGGTCTTGGCTGCATACGAGCAGAGATGCATGTAATCCAGGAGCAATTTCCCGGTAAGTTCAAATTCTTCTTCGGGAAGCACATATCCTGCAAGATGAGCGTAGTCATAAGATACATTGTCTTGGGGCCAGTTTGGTGAAGGCCTCTGACCTTCGGGCTTTTGAAACCAAAAGCTTCCCAGGGTATCCCTCGACGTCAGCGTACTCTCCGCCTCTTCCCGAAGAATATTGACCACTTCCTCGTCAGAATATTCAGGGATTGTGTCGGCCGCCCGAGCCGATGCGTCCAGAGCGGCTGCTGCAAACATAGTGAGGACAGCTCTACGATTTATGGGATGCATAAGGAACTCCCAAAATAACTGACACGACCTCAAATCAACACCCTTGATCATAACACATCTCGGCGCAGACTGAAGAGAGAGGCGCATTCGGAGGTCGGGACCCACCCACAGGGCAAGGACAATCCATTTTCGGAAATTGGCAGATACGCAGTGCAGAGATGCCCTCGGGCCTCGTTCCGAGTTATGTCATCCGATCTCAAGCAGTCGCAGGATCATCTCTTTTCAAGTGGTCCGAAAGTTGGCCGGAAGGCCAGGAGCATTTCGGCCAGTTCTGTGGTGGAGCCTTGATCGACAAACGATGGGTCATGACCGCGGCGCACTGCGTGCCGAACACGCGGCCTGAGGAAGTGGATGTCTACATCGGCGCGACGGTTCTGCCTTCCGGCGCGGGGCACGGTACGGGCGTCACCGGCACGCGGCGGCACGTCACCCAAATCGTCTCGCATCAATCCTATGACGGGCGGACGCACGACCATGACATCGCCCTGCTCGCTCAGGCTCGACGATGACGCGCCGGATGATCTTACGCCATCTGTCTGGGCGAGTGCCGACCCGGATGCCCGCTTTGGAAAGCCCGACTCGATGGTCACCGTCATCGGTTGGGGCGCTACGACCGAGGGCGGGAACACGACGCCCGAACTCAAGGAGGTCGATCTCAAGGTGCAGACTTCGACGGACTGCGAGAGGAACTACCGACAGGCCGTTCCCAGCGCCAGAATCACCTCGCACATGCTCTGCGCTGGCGAGCCGGCCGGCGGCAAGGACAGTTGCCAGGGAGATAGCGGCGGATTCCTTGGCGCGCCCAACGGAAAAAGCTGGGTTCAACTTGGAATCGTGAGCTGGGGCATCGGCTGTGCCCAGCCGAACCTCTATGGTGTGTACACGCGCGTCGGTGATTAAGATGCCTGGATACGACAGATGATGGCGCAATTCTGAGGCGCGGCGGCGACGGTCAGTAGCTGGGAGGCCGTAACGCAAGTCGTGCTCGAGACAACCTGAACCAAATACGCGGCAAAGCCGTTCCGAGCCGGTGCGTCCCAGACCGAGCCCGAGTCGCGAAGGTGCCCTGCTTGGAAGTATTGCTAAGAAACGTTAAGCACTTTGAACGAGATCATCTGAGCAGCCGTTCACGCCGATGAGGAGCACAGCGTATTTGGTCCTTCGACCGACGACCTTATGAACATGATCATGAAACAGCAGCGATAAGCTTTGCGAGCTATCCGTGTTATGCCGAGAACCATAGTAGAACTGGCGATCGAGTTTGTGCGCTCCCATTCCTTTGCATTGAGCGGCTCGGAAACCCTTGTGGCGGCTCGGTCCCGACAATTAGCAACCGAACGTTATCAGGGATGGGCTCCGAGTTGTAAGGCCGACATTTCCTCCTCCCCAAGAAACCAGACGGCCTCTGGATTGCCTAGGCTCCAACTCTTGAGAGAGGTGCAGGGGAAGTTCGCTTGGTGGCAGCTACATGCACATCGTACGATCGTGAATCGGGTTGAGCGGCCAGAAACCGATCACTTCAAATGCGGTGATTAGATCGCGCGAGCCGTACGCAAAATTCTTGAAGCTGCTTTGGCCTTCTATCAACCAACCGACCCAGTCGTATATCCCTCGCGTGCAGTGCGGCCAATGCCCTCGGCGGCCAGACTCAACAGTTGTCCGAGCCGGAAATGGCGCGATAATTTCATCTCATGCCCAGCGGCTGACTGCCTGCAGTCCTTTGGATTGCTGGCCAATGCTCAAAGAATAGCTTACGCGCCTTAAGTAGGGCTTTGAGTAACGGCGCATCAGAGCGTCTTGAGATATTCGACAAGTGCGCGGCGCTGCTCCTCGTTGAGGTCGCTGGCGCCGTACGAACTTCCTTCGTGTCCCGAGTTGTAGTTGCCCAGGATTGGCGCGCCGTCTGAGCTTCGTACGCGGAATTCCGACGTTGCCGGCCCCTGCACGGACAACACTCCCACCTTTGCGGCATCAAACTGGCGGTCGCCGACATGGAATGTTTCCGGCCGCTTTGGACCGGTTGATGGTGGGCTCGCTTCGCCCGGCAGCGGCGGAGATACGGTGCGAATCTCCGACGGCAACAGCAGATCATATAGCGTCGGCACCGACCCATTGTGCAGATAAGGAGCCGTTGCCCAGATGCCGTTGAGTGGTCGCGCCTTGTAAGCCAAAATCGAATTGTTGGCTTCCAAGCACTCCTTGGCGCGGGCCTTCTTGACCGGGTCGACCGTCCCCGGAAGGTAATCGCGTTGCGCCGCCGCCACGATCGTAGGTTTTTCCTCGCCACGGCCAAAAGTGTCGTCGATGATCTTGCCGACGAGTTCATCGGCCCGGCCGATGATCGAGGCGATCGAGACGTGCGCCAGCATCGAGCGAGTATGGTCGACCGGCTTGATCACGTCACCGGCATAGACGAACTGCTTCTTGCCTTCGAGCAAGCCCGCCTTCGACTTGTGCAAGTAAGTGTTGCAAGCGGTCCAGATGTCGGTGCCTGCTGCAGGCAGCGGCTGCATCTCGGCCTTGATCAGCTTCTTGGTGTCGGCCGAATCAAGCGGCAGATGACAGCCGGCGCATCTTGCGACAAACAGCCGCTCACCGACCGCCGCCTTTTCCCGGTCGATACTCCCAAGGATGTGTTCGGGCCACTTAGGCGAATGCAACCGGCTGAGTTGACGCTCGATATCAATCATCTGGCCTAACCTCAGGCTCGAAGCATAGCCCAGCTTGTCATTCTGGGTGACATCGATCTGTGCGAATACGCCAAGTACCTCCGCAGTGTTGCGCACCAGCGCGCCGATATCATGCTGACGGCCGAAAATCTCGAACTTGAACTTGTTTTCGGCGATCCCGTTCCACTGCACCTTGTCGTGCTGTGGAGCATTCCAGATAAACGGGTAACTGGCGGGTGCGTCCGAAGGAAAATCCGCTAGTTGATTATCAGCGCCGATCACCAGCGATATCTTGTTGAGGATGTGGCCTTGGGCATCCAGGCGACCATGGCCATAGCGCATGGCCGTGCCGTTCTTGCGCTGCAGTGCCGTCTTCCAGGCGATCTGTTCGTCGAGCTCAAGCTTGAGTTCGTTGCGGCGCTCGGTGGATGCTGCCGCGCCAAGCACGGTCGCGGCAAAGCGCGAGAATTTTTCCCCGTCGGTGGAGGTGGCCATCAGACTTTTCAGCAGATCTTCGTGAAAGCCCTGAAAATCTGCATGCGTCGGGGCGCCTTCAACGCGGAACCGGCGTCCCGCGAAGGTCAGTTCGTTGGTATGGCAAGCCGCGCAATTCAATCCGACCCACGGCAGCCGCAAGCTTGCTCGCGCGCAACCGACCTTGAAGATCGTGCACATAAGCTGCAGGTTTGCGCCCTCTTCTTTATCGACGGCGAAGCCAAGCGGAAGGCCATAAGGATTGTCCCGGGACGTTGAGTTGGTCAGGTAGCGGTATTTCTGCACGTTGGCATCGGACAGAAATTTTTGCGCGTCGCCCGCCTGCTCCAGCGCCAGCATCCAGGACAGCGGCAACAGACGGGAGCCTTGCGACACCGAATACCACCATGAGCGCTCGTAATCGCTCCAGCCCTGATTGAGACACTCAACCGGGCCGCTGCACGGTCCGCTCTGCGCTTGTGCCTGGATCATTCCGCACATGGAACCCAGGATTGCCATCAGCGTTGAAACAACACCGAATGAGATTTTCATGGTCGACTACCTCTTGAATACTTCCGGCGTCATCCCGGGATGGATGCGATGGAATAGATAGGGTGAGGGTGAGGATTCATCGCGGAGCGAAGCTGGCCGCAACGGGGTAGTTGTCCTCACTGACAGGCAAGAAGTTCATATCAACCGATTTGCGTACTGCCCGACCGCTGCAGGTCAGAAAATTGTTTTCCAGAAAGCCGGCTTCCGTGAACTGCCACAAATGTGAGGGGGAATACTTACCTGGAAACGGCGGATACGAGGCCCCCGCCGGCAACGGAGCCATTTTCCAGCTTGAGCTACCGTTCTGTCCTTGCCGCGCCCATGAACTATCGAACTTCGGTCCGGGCCCTGAGTAGCGCGAAGTCCAGACCGCTCGCTTGTTGTCCAACAGCACGTTCCCTTCGCCTTTAAGCACCGGATTCCACCACGCGGTGGGATTTGTGTAGATCATTACCGGCAGACCCGTCGCCTGCTCCACCCGATCTATCCATTTCTGTGCCATGACGGCGATCTCGGACGCTTTCATTTGGTACCACATGTCGCAGAAGTATTTGCCCTGATCATTCTTGGTACGCCGGTTATCAGGGCATGCCTGAAATTCAGGCGTGCCCGGCAAGATCCGCTTGTTGGACCACTCGATATCAAGCACCGGCGACAGCTGCGCCGGCTTTTGTCCGTTCACCGCACCGACCGCGCGGAGGAATGCATCTGCCTGCACATCCGGGTCGACAGCGGGGCGAAGGAAATGGTAGGCGCCGCGGAACAGGGCCTTAGCCTCGTGCTTAGCCTTCAAGTCGGACCAGAATTTCGCAAACGAGAGATCGACACCGGCCCCGTCGCTCGCCTTGCTGTAGACGAAGCGCACCCCGCTGTTGGACACCGCCTGCCAATCGGCGACACAGGAACAGGCAGGCTTCGAATACCCATCCTGCGTCTTGCAAGTCGCATCATCGTTGTCGATATCGAAGGTGTAATGCGACAGGTCGATTCCAAAGCTACCTTGAAATTTCGATGGCTCGCGGTTGGTGAGAATATAGGGCGGCGCGGCCACCTGCGGCGCGGCCACCTGCGGCGCGGCCGCGGCCTGTGGCTGGCGCGACTGCTCGTCCTCAACCCAGAAGCGCCGAAGATTCGCTGGGTCGATCTGGTCCTGACTTACATACGCACTTGCTACAGCCGCGGCGGCCGGGCTCGCCGACAGTCCCATGGGCAGATATTGCGGGTTCTGTGTCACCGGAGGAATCGTGGGCACGAAGATCGGCTTGACGGCATCGGCCGCGATCGCTTCCCAGCTAACCCTGGCGCCGCTCCGGACAATGTTCTGGTTGATCGCGCTGAGCAGCTGATTGGTGAAGAATCCACCGAGCGACGCACCCGCAGTCATATACCAGGAAAACTCGCCGGGGATCGCACCGGACATGATCAGCGAGCCCCTGTAATCCTTGAAGAGACGTAGCAAAGCTCCCTTTCGATCGACATCCGCAATCCTAGGGGCCGCCGCGATTACCGGAGCGGGCTCGGTTATCTTGTTGCAGGAATCGGCAGTCGCAATGACCAACCGAGGCTGCTTCGACTGAATCATATTGACAGCCTGCGAAAGGGTCAGTGTCGGATCGCGCGGGCCGCCGCAAAAGAATTCCGGGAATTGCGTTTGCGAACCGTCCCTGCGAAAGCCGTGGCCAGCATAGTAAAAGAACACGGCGTCATCAGGCGCGACGTTGAGGCCGTTGATCGAATCAATGATGGACTTGCAGCTGAAATTTGCGCCGTCAATCACCGTGCTTGCGACATTGAGTTCAGTCAGGGTTTTCAAGCTGCTGAGGAACGAGGCGATGTTGGTCTCATTCTCAGCCACCCCCGCCCCGATCGAACCGTCATTCGTGTCCGCCACCAGAACGGCATGAATTGTCTGCGCGATCGACCTGTCAGATGCTGCGAAAAGAGCGAGCCAAATACCGACGAGCAAGGTCGTAAAGGTTGTGCGCATCGATTTCCCCCATAGAACCAATAATGTGGTAGCTTCAAATTTGAGTAGTACTGCAATCGTTGGGCGGCCCTACGATTTCACTCTCACAGGTTTACCGTGGTTCGAGACACAGACGATGACGCATAAGACCAGTTTATGAGCAAGACGGGTTCAGCAGCAGGACGGGTTGCCAGTTTGGCGTGCGCGCTACTTGCGCTTTGCGGCAGCCCGAATTCGCACGCGCAGAGCCTGGCACCGGAATCATCGAAGCCGCTCATCGTTGCGGGCGTTGCCGTCTATCTTGAACGTGATCCTCCCTGCAAGCCCACCGCCACCGATACAATTACCGTGACTGCGTCGCCCTTCAAACCGCAAGTCAATCTTGGTGATCTCGTCACCGAACTTGCACGGAAAGCCGCCGCGGCCCACGCCAACACCGTTTATGCGATCAAACTCATCTCTTTCGTTCCGAACGAGGGTGCTATCGCAACTGCAACGATCTCCACCTGCCCGCAACCTGATGTGCCTTCCCGCGACAACCTGTCGATTTTCAATCCTCAACTCGTGGACGTCGTCAAGCGCGCAACGGACGCGCGTGCCTATCTGTTCGCCGGCGGCGTTCCAGACCGGCAGCGCTCAGTTCGGACATCGCTCCCGGAGCCACAGCGCTTTGGTGGCGCCGATGCGGTTGCAAAATTGCGCCAAATCATCTTTTCAAACGATACATACCTCAGATCCGTTTTGGGTACGAAGATCGAGAATACATGCCCGTTCGTTGCCAACTTCGGGTTCGAGTTTCGTGACGGCAATGGTTCGTCATGGTGGCTCGTATCTGAAACATGCAACAAGGCGACACTCGTTCCGCCTGATCAACCCTGGGCTGAGGCAAACACCCTCAACTTGACAATAGAATCCGTCGCGGCGCTCCGTCAGCTACTTTCGTCTCCGCGATAGACTTGCCTTCACGCGATGATGAGCATTTCGCCTGCATAAGGCGCGTGGAGATAAAATTTCCCGGAGATGCAAGTCCGCAATCAATGTTTCGACCCAGCGGGATCCTTACGATATATCACTCACTTCACTGCGCAACCATTTTGGGTTGTATCATCTTCTGCGCCCACAGGGCTGTCAACCACTCATTGCGCTGATTGGCGGCAACGATTGACGGCCGGCGCTTCACCCGCGAGCCTTGCATTTTCGGTAACAGGTGGTATCGCCCCTACATTGCTACCTGCGTCGAGCAGGCGCGTCAGGCGTTTATTGCGCATCGAATTGGCGGGCGTACCGGAGCCGTGCATGAAAACAGCTCGATGCCAATGTTTCACGGGGCCGGTACAAACCCGTCGAGATCGAGATTTACCGCAAACTCGCTGCCCTGCCCAGGATGTCCGAGAGGGCGGCTGCCCCCAATCGAGGCGGTTTGGGTTGCGGAAACCCGCGCAGCAGGCGCGCCCACAGACTTCTGCCAATCGTAATCTCGTTGAAGTTATAAAGCTTATGCTGGCGTCGTTCTTCCTTGCCGTTGATAGCAGACTGCAGCCGTCACTGGCGAGCGGTCAGCAAGTACCGTGGTATACATGTCCGACCGAGAGCAGGGCTCAAGTCGATGAATTGTGCAGGACGGCTAATCCATAAGAAAACTTGACTCAACTTCAACATATGAAGAAAAATACAATTATTGATTGAGGGGGGCTAACAGCATGACCCGCCACCATTCTTTCATCTGGCACGCGCGCGTACTTGCGATCATTCTGGGTACGATCGATGCGAGCTCCTTAGGTGCGCTGGCTCAGGCGCCGGATCCTAAGGACCAGAAGGGATACACATCCTTTGTCGCATCGCTTTCTTCTGTCACTGCTTCCGCATCCGACCTGCTACTACTTGAAAGGGGAGCGGGGCGCTTAGCTTTGATCCGCAAATCTGTTACTCAGCAGGTGCTTGCTGCATACACTTCCAGTTCATCAAGTAAGACAATTGACTTGGGACAGGCGCTTGAACTGTCGGGGGTCCTCTGCGGGATCCGCGCGAATTCCGTTGTCATCCTAGACAAATTCTCTCAACGCGATCAATCTGCGAGATTCGTTGTAGATCATCTCCAATCGGTTGCTCGGGCCAATTACCTCAGTTCGGTCGCAACCGAGATACAGTCCGTTAGTAAGAGTGCTGCTCCTGGGGATATCCTCTCTGCTTTACAGGCTCTCTTCGCTTCATACCAAATCAAGGCCAGCAACGCGACGCTACAACCGGGTGCTATAGACAAAATCAGAGCTCGGACGCTCCAGCGTTGCCAAGGCGATTTAAAGGAATTCGACAGGGCGTACTACGGGGCCGAGATAGCTGCCCAAGCAGCCGCGAGTGACTTGGTTCAGCCCGCTGCTGCGTCAGGCATTCCGAGTCTAAGCTTTTTGGGCCCGATCGGTGTGTTGATCGATACACTGCTCGGAATCATCACTCCTGTCGCGATCGAGGCCGCGACGATTGTCGATGAAAGCAAGCGTGAGCAAGCGATTAAAGACTTCTTGGCCGAACCGAAGAATCAAACGGCGATACGCAACACTGGCATTGAGCTCGCCAAAGCCGCCTCGGATTATACTTTTGCAAGAAGAATGGCGCTTGCCGGGTCGTTTGCAGAACAGTTAGCGGTTATTTCCGCAGTGAAAATCGATATCGGAAAAGTAGACGCTTGCGCTGATCCCGATAAGAAGGTCTTTAGCCGCTCTGAGACAGGCGGACCGAGCACGATCTTTCTGCGTTGCCATCACGCAGTTTGGAAGGAAGTGCAGGAGCAAATTGGCGCGGCATTGAAGACTGCGAGCGACTACGACGTCATCGCAGATGCTGGGGACACGTCGGCTGGGCTGAATAGTTTCAGGGAGATCACCGCTGATTTCGGGGCGATTATCGCTAGCCCGGCTAAAGCTGATGAGTTCTGGCAGCACGTTACGCAATTGGTCAGCTTTGCCGGCTCGGTAGCGACTGCGGTGTCGCAGGAGAACCGGGAAAAAATACGAAAGGCGATTGATGCCTTGGTAAAAGGCTGAGTGTCGCAAGTCCCAAATTTCTCGACTTTAATAGATTTTGAATAACGAGATTAAGCAGTCAACCTGGTCATCAGAGACTCGGACGCTTAGGTGGCTTTGATTTCTTAGGAGGACCCAGATTGGATGCCGGCGGTTTCAAGGATGCCGCAGTTCGATGCGTAATTGCGGGAACCATCGCTTTCATATTTCCCTCGGTTGTCGGTGCCGCGGAGCATGATCCGTTCGTCATCAACAAGGGACCCATACAGATGGGCTCCGTCGAAAAATTGAATCAGCCCGGCATTGGTCCTGAGTTGATCGGAGGGAAAGAAGCCAAATCGAGCGAATGGCCGGCTTCATTTTATTCGGCTCAAGCAGGAGCAAGGTGTACTGCGACCTTGATTGGTCCAACGGCTTTGCTGCTTGCTGCCCACTGTGTAGGCGACGGGCAACTAGCGGCTATTGAATTCCGCGAGAAGACGTTGTCGGGACCTTGCAAGCACGCCGAGGGCTATAAAGGAGGCGTGGGTGATCTAAGCGCGGACTACGCATTATGTCGCCTGACAGAGGCCGCTGACGGCATCAAGTATGAACGGCTAAATCAGGACCCGTCCAAGCTCGTGCAAGAAGCGAAGCTCCTTCTTACGGGGTTTGGTTGCACCACTCCACCTCCGCCAACAGGTGGGCCGCCTTCGGGAGGAAATGATGGAAAGTTTCGCATCGGACAGGCGCGTATCGCAAAGCTCCCCGGTGCCGATCCTGGAGAGCCAAATACGATAGTAACGCGAGATCAGGTGGTCGTTTGCCCCGGCGACAGTGGAGGCGGGGCCTACATCCAGCGAATCGACGGATCACGAGTTTTGGCCGCTGTTAACTCGCGTACCCTCTACAAGGAGGGCGCGTCACTCCTATCCAGCGTCACGTCGTCGGCTGCAGCTGCGTTTATTGCAGATTGGATGAAGAAAAATCCAGGTCAAACAATCTGCGGCATCAATCTTAGCGCTACGTGTAGGTGAGATATCGATCATGAATTTTCTCAAGCCGCTCGTAATTATTCTCGGACTTCAGAGCGCTGCTCAGGCCGATGAGTACATTTCGTTGCGGGGAACCCCAGGACTGTCAAACGCTACGATCGAATACATTGCGAAGAATTCTGAACCGAAAGTTGGATACATCAATATTGGTGAGCTGCCGGAACGATTCATCAAACAAGTGTGTGGGCACGTCACGAACACGTTCAGTTCGCTATTTTTCGGCGGCTACAACACGAAGCTCGTCCGCGAGCCTGCCCAAGTGCGAAGATCCGCAATCATTCCCGCCTGCGCGAAATGGCGAAGAGACGACTCCGGAGATGGCGTTGCCGTCAGCGTATTCGTTGGAGATACCTTGGACTCCATTCTTTTGAGAAAAATTGGCCGCAAAGCCAATCAAATACAGAAGTGCAGTCCCGATGATCCAGCTAGCCCGCGATGCGGCTTAACATATAGAGAGCTTGTTGAGAATCTCAACAAGGGCCTTGATCTGGCCAATCTCAAGCCAGGCTCGACCATCCGCCTTCCCTTTGTGACCGAAATCACGACTTTCCCTGTTAAACGCGGCAGCTCTCTCACCGCCTTAGAACACATCACAAAAATAAAAGAGCTCGCTGGATTTCCAGATCCGGACAGCCCGTTGATAGAGATCGAGGTACCGCCAGCCATTTCACTCATAAATCCAGTTGATGCAGACGCCCAGACATGTCCGGCGGCGTCTCCAGATGCTACCGGTTCTTGGCCGTACGATGATCTGGCAGTTGCCGCAGTTATCAAGCGCACGCTTTCGCTTGCCGAGCAGTCCTATCCTGCCACCCTTACAGTAATCGATACGGGACTTGATCCGTCATTTCCGCCTGGCTTGCTCCGTCGCAATGACTTCACAAACGCGAACAGCCCATACGGGATTGGGGTGTTTCGCCTGGACAACATTCGCCCCTATTCCGATCACACACCAAACGAGGTGCGCTTACATGGCACCGAGGTCGCTCGTATCGCCGCAGGTTTCCCTAAGCTTCAGAAGGCGTATCCGCAACTGTCGTCCCTGTTCAAGCTTAATGTCGTGAACGTCATGGAGCCGCCAGCGGGCGGCGGCGGAGGTTATGGCATAACGTCGGGCGGGCTGGTGAAGGCGGTCGAATGGTTCGTCACGCACGGCGATATTGTGAATTTGAGCATCGCATCCAAAGAGCAATTGCCAGGCATTTTGAACGCCATAAAGAGAAACGCTCAGTCGCTCGTTGTGAGCGCGGCAGGTAACGAGAGCGCTGAACTCAATTTTACGGATTGGTATCCGGCAAACTATGGAGGTCGTAACGAGGAGTCTGGAACCCAGTTTGTTACGGTAGCCGCAATAGATGCGACCCTCTCGCCAACCGGGTTCACGAACAAAGGTGGCAAGTATGTCGATCTTTTCGCGCCGGGCTGTGATGTGCCGTACGATCAGACGGCGTCGGGCGTGACGGGAACATCCTTTGCCGCTCCGCTGGTGAGTTTGACTGCCTCCCTGCTGCGATCGTTCGGCCTCAGGACACCCAAGGATATCAAACGTCGTCTGCAAGCCTCCGTGGACTACGACGGACGTTTGGAGGATCTTGCCGCGTGGTCTGGCCGCCTCAATATTTCGAAGGCACTCAGCCTGTATGATGACGTTCTGCAGTTGCAATCGCATCCCTTGGAGTTTGGGCAATGGACCGCTCCGTCCGACATATGTAAAGACACGGTGATCCTTCCCACGATAAGAAAAATCAACGTTAAAAACAAAGCTGGCGCGCTTCTTCTTCGGGTTCTGTGGTCAGACAGCCAAGAACAGCTTCAAGAGACCGAATGCGAGCCATCGAGCGACAAATTAGTGCTCGACGGGAGACCAGACCCGATCGCCTGGGGCGATTTGGTTGATTACGTGCCAAAGCTGTTTCGGAAGAACTGATAAACTCTCGCTTCGATCTGGTCATGATCGAGCGCAACGCACCATTTGATCGCGTTATCGCTAGTTGCGACGTGCAGAATTTATCTGGAGGAGCAAATGATGTTTCGTACAGGCATGACTTCGCTGCTTTTGTGGACGGTGACGGCGGCTGCTCATGCGCAGACCGGTCCTGTTGGTCCTGTGAGCACGTCAATTGAACAATCGGGAGGGAAAATATCTTACGCAACCGCGCGACCGAGGCCGCTACCGATTGCGCAGGGTTATACCGACGCCGATGCTCGCAAGGCTCTGCAGGGAAGTGACCCACAGGAACAACGGATACCAGGATTGCAGGCTGGGGCCATCGGTACCGGCAAACCATCGACACCGGGCCTTCGCTCTCCGGTTTCGAAAGCCCGGGAGAGCTTGCCTGAAGCTCCGGCACAGGTCGATTTCGGAACGTCTGGCCTTCCGTTCTCTACTGCTCGAGCCGATCTCAAGCCGAATGCCACGAACGACCAATACCCTTACAGCGCGGCCGGGAAGCTTTTCTTTAATGAATCTGGAGAGTCCTACATTTGCTCCGCCTCATTGATAAAGCCGGGACTTGTCATCACAGCGGCGCATTGCGTCGCAAAATTTGGAAGCAACCAATATTATTCCGATTGGGAGTTCCATCCGGGTTACCGCGACGGAATTTCCCCGTTCGGAAAATGGACCGTGAAGAAAGCATATGTTCTTAAGTCCTACCTGGATGGATCAGATTCATGCAAGGTGGCGGGAGTTGTTTGCAAGAATGACATTGCCGTCCTTGTCCTGGTTGCTCAGAGGAACTCGTATCCTGGCAAACGCACCGGCTGGTTTGCTTTCGCTTGGAATGGTGGAGGTTTTACCCCTCAGCGCATCACGCATCTAACACAGCTTGGCTATCCGGCCTGCCTCGACAATGCGGGTTACATGCAGCGAAATGACTCGCAAGGAGCGGTCGATTCAGCAAACTCGGACAACACGATTGTCGGGTCATTGATGTGTGGCGGTTCGAGTGGGGGGCCTTGGATAATGAACTTTGGCGTTCAACCGGCGTTGACAGGAACTCAATTCGGAAGTGCGCCCACCCCTAATACGATTATTGGCGTGACGAGCTGGGGATCGACCAACAATGCCGTCAAGTGGATGGGTGCTAGCCCATTCGTGGCCGAGAACGTAAAGAAGCTGGTTGATGCGGCTTGCAACGATTACGCACCGGCGTGCTTGGAAAATTAGCTTCCACTCTTTCGCAAAGATGGCGGCCTGCTTTCTATGCCTCGTCACGGCGAGAACCGAGGCTCTCGCCAAGCAAGCGAATCAACGCCCGGTGGCCACGGAGGATGTTTCTCGATCACCTGACCAGACAGAGCGACCTCGAAGTCGGCTTAACTATCGTAAGGCCCATCCTATCCCAATGCCAACGCTGGACTGTGAACCCGACAAAGCGCGGGCCAAATTGCCGAGCAACATCTGCCGCGAAGAACGTCCTGAGCGACAGCGGCGCTAACACAGGCAGCGCTCTCCCCCGTTCGTCCGGGCCAGGTGCTCGATCTTACGGAATGTACGGGCGCCTTTCCCGACGCGCTTCGACTTTCCGACTCTCGATCGGCCGAAAAAAGCCCGCCAAGAAGGTTGCCCGCCTCCTCAGCGGCACCCTTCCGCTGTCAAAAGTCCAAGGCGGCTTGGCCATCGCGCTTAGCTACCGGAACTGGCATGATTTCGAGCTTCCCCACGCCGCCGAACCGACTTCTCCGCTCGATCAGAAGCTGGAGCCCGATGACTTCCACCGGCGCAGCGTAGGTCTCGTGCAGAGGCTGGCAGCAGCCTTGAACGTGACGGACAGCGAGGCCAATACACCCTGCTCGCCTCCAGTCTCACCGGAGATCGGGCATATCACGGGAATCACACCGCGATCTGACTGCTATGCTGGCAAGCCAATGGCCCGGGTCCGGCACGGCGGGGACCGTCGTCAGCGCCTTCAGAGAGCAACGACGGCCAGTCCCGACTGATAAGGTTTCACCGAATACCTTATCAGTTGACCAACTGACTCCGCTTGCGACCAAACCTTATCAGTCTACGAACCGTCTCCACTTGTGCCACTAGGTTAGTGTGGCAACTGGTTCTGTTTTGTTAGATCCCCCACAGGATTAAGCGCCGAGATAAGCGCGCAGCAAATCTGGATTTCCAAGCATATCCGCGGCGCTGCCTTCTCCAACAACCCGGCCCGTCTCGAATACGTAGGCGCGGCTTGCGACGGAGAGGGCACTATGCACATTCTGCTCGACAATGAGGATTGTAATGCCCTGCTGGCACAGTTCGCGCAGCGCGCCGAGCACTTCCTGTGACATCAGCGGGCTCAGCCCGAGGCTTGGTTCATCGAGCAGGAGGAGTTTCGGCCCCGACATCAAGGCGCGGCCGATCGCCAGCATCTGCTGCTCGCCGCCCGACAGCAGGCCCGCGAGCTGAGACAGCCGTTCGCGCAGCCGCGGAAACCGCTGAAGTACACTCTCGAACCGCTGCTCGGCTAAAGCCCGATCCGGGCAACAATATGCGCCGAGGCTCAGGTTTTCGCGCACGCTCAGTTCGGGCCAGATATGCCTTTCCTCAGGCGACTGCGCGATGCCGTCACGAACGATCAGATCCGGTCGCCGCTTTGCGATCGAGCTTCCGCGATAGAGGATGTCGCCCGATGAGGGAGCGAGCAAGCCGGAAATCGCGCGCAGGGCCGTTGTCTTGCCGGCGCCATTGGCGCCGAGCAAGGCGACGATCTCACCCTCCCGGACCTGCAGATTGATCCCGTTGAGCGCGCGCAGCTTGCCGTAGCGGACCTCGAGATTACGCAGTTCGAGAATGTTGGTTTGGGCGCTCATGCGGCAGGTTTACCAAGGTAGGCGGTGACGACATCGGGATTAGTCCTCACCTCGAGCGGCGTCCCCACCGCGATCTTTCGGCCGAAATCCAGGACGACGATGTGATCCGATACGGCCATCACCAGCGCCATGTTGTGCTCGACGAGCAGCATGGCCTCGACATGGTCCTTCACCAGCCCCTTCAGGACATCACCAAGTCGATCCGCCTCATGGGTGTTCAAGCCTGCCGCGGGCTCGTCGAGGATCAGCAGCTTTGGACCGGCGCCGAGGGCGACGGCCACTTCGAGCAGGCGAAGTTCGCCACAGGACAGTGAGTCCGCGTCCGTGTTCATTCGCGCGCCGAGACCAACGGTCTCGATCAGGGCTGCCGCCTCATCACGAAGCTGACGCTCGCGCACGCCGCCGCCGGCGAAGAAGGTTCGCCACAGCGACCTCTCGCCATGACGGTAGCGGGCGGTCAGCACGTTGCCGAACACGGTGAGCCCGCGCAGGACGTTGGTCTTCTGGAATGTGCGAACGAGGCCCCGCTGGGCGGCGGCATAGGGTTGAAGCCCTGTGATGTCGTCGTCGCAGTAGCGCACGGTTCCGGCACTGGGCTTGAAGAACCCCGTCACGAGGTTGAGGCAAGTGGTCTTGCCGGCCCCGTTCGGACCGATCAGGCTCATGATCTCGCCCTTGCGGATGGAGAAGCTTACATCCGAAAGCGCCTTCAAACCCCCGAACTGCTTGGATAGTCCGCTCACTTCAAGCATCGGCGGCGCCTCCTCGGTTGAGGCCGGCCGGCTTGAGCGCCGGAGCAACGCGGTCCCGCTTCGCGCCACCTTCCGCAGGTCCCCTCGGCCTTCGCTCGTAGCTTTCATGCCGTCGGCCGATGAAGCCCATCAAGCCGCGTGGCAGGAAGATGACTACTCCGACGACGATGAGCCCGAAGATCGAGAAGCGGAGGTCCTTGAAGTCGCGCAAGAACTCTTCAAGAAAGACGACGAGCACCGCACCGATCACAGGGCCAGCCAGCGTGCCCTTTCCGCCCGCGAGCACCATGATGATCATGGTGATCATGAAGGAAAAGCCGAACACTTCGGGACCGACATAAGAGATATAGTGGGCGTAGAAGCCGCCGGCGAGGCCGCCCACCGCCGCCGCCAGCACGAAGGTGACCAAGCCCAGATAGAACGGCCAGATCCCGATCGACTGCGCGACGAACCGGTTCTCCCGCAACGCGACCGCCGCGCGCCCGATGTTCGAATAAACGAAACGATAGCTGATCAGGAGCGATATGGCGGCGAGCAACAGGCCGGCATAATAGAACCAGAGCTTCTGTTGCACGCCGGTTGCGCCGGCGATTGAAGCCGGCTTGGCAATTCCCGAGACGCCCATTGGCCCGTTGGTCAGGTCGATCCAGTTATTTGCAACCAGCCGAAGCACCTCCGCGAAGCAGAGCGTCACGATGACGAAGAAGGGTCCGCGCAGGCGCAGCGTCACCGCGCCGATGCCGAGGCCCGCGATTGCAGCCACGACGGCGGCAAGCGGGATCGTGGTGTAGATCGGTAGTCCGAGCCGTACCGATAGCAGCGCGGCACTGTAGGCTCCGATTCCGAAGAACGCGGTGTGGCCGAGCGGAAATTCTCCGACGTAACCGACGATCAGATTGAGGCTCGTTGCCAGCATCACTGAGAACATGATCATGATCCCGATGTGCAGGGCGTATTCATTAAAGGCCACGAGCGGTATCAGCGCGCCCAGCGCGACCGCAGCGAGGAGGAAATTGCGTTCGAACGTCATCACGCGCGCTCGGCTCTTCGGCTGAACAACCCGTATGGGCGTACCAGCAGGGTCACGATGACGAGCGCAAATCCGATGGCATCGACGTATCCGGTCGATACGTAGCCCCCCCAAAGCGCTTCGGTGAGGCCGAGGATCAGGCCGCCGGCCACCGCGCCGGCGAAGCTGCCCATGCCGCCGAGGATGACGACTACGAACGCCTTCAGACTGATAATGCCGCCAGTGCTCGCCTCCACGACGTAGATTGAGCCGAGCAACATCCCGGCCGCGCCGGCCAGCGTGGCGCCGAGCGCGAAGGTGAAACCATAGATGCGCGGGGTCCGGATGCCGACCAGCTGAGCCGCCATCGGATCCTGGAACGTGGCGCGCATAGCGCGGCCAAGCGTGGTCTTCTGGATCAGGAGATTGGCTGCGCCGATCAGCACCGCGCAGATCACAACGAGCACCAGCCGGGCCTGCGTGATGACTACGGGGCCAAGGAAGAGCGGCTTGCTCGCGAACGGCGAGGCAACCGTTACAGGCGTCGTGCCGACGATCAAAAGAGCCGTGTTCGCGATGAAGATCGACAGGCCGATCGTGAGCAGGATCGTGGGCTCCTCGCCCTGCCCGCGCACCCGCGCGACCAGGACTTGGTCGATGAGATAGCCGAGAATACCGAGCGCGATCACGACGACGACGAGCGCAAGAAAGTAGTTCCAGCCGAACACCACCGTTAGCGCCCAGCCGAACAGTCCGCCGATGACATAGAGTTCGCCATGCGCGAAGTTCACGACGCGCATCAGGCCGAATACCAGGGTCAGTCCCAATGCCGACAGGGCGTAGAACGCCCCCAGGACAAGGCCGTTGGCCACAAGCTGAAGAAGGAGGTCCATCGCGATCTACTGGTTCCCGAGATCAAGCGGCGGAGGCAGCCTGCACTGCCTCCGCCCTCGACATCACTTTTCTACCGTGTTGGATTCGACGACGACGGGAACGCCGTTCTCGAGCTGAACCAGCACCACCGTGAAGCCCGTGGCCTGGCCCTTCTCATCGAAATGGAAGTGCCCGTTCGGGCCTTCGTAGTCCGTCTTGAGCAGGGCTTCGCGGACCTTGCCGGAGTCGGTAGACTGCGCGCGTGCGATGGCATCGACGACGATGTTGAGCGTATTGTAGCCCGCGGCCGAATATTTGCCCGGCGCAACCTTGTACTGATCCTGATAGGCCTTCACGAAAGCCTCGTTCTTCGGCGTCTTCATCGTCGAGGCATAAGGCACGGCGGCATAGATGCCATTCGAGGCCGGGCCCGCGAGTTGCATGAAATCAGCCGTAGCCCAGGAGCCGACGCCGAACACCTTGGTTGAAAGACCAAGCTCCGCCTTCTGCTTGACAAAGGTCGAACCGTCCTGGGTCTCCACAGCCACGAACGCGCCGTCGGCGCCCGAGGCCTTCAGCTTGGTGAGCAGGGTGTAGTAGTCCGATGTACCGTGCTCGAAATATTCCTTCATCACGGTCGTAGCACCAAGCGCACTCATCTGCTTCTCGAACTCTTCGACACCGCCACGGCCGAAGTCGTCATTCACGCCGATGTAGGCCACCTTCTTCAGCTTGAGCTGATTGACAAGAATCTTGGCAAACGACTTGGCGAGCAGCGCGTCCGTTTCGGTGGCGCGGAAGAACCAGGTATTTCCCTTTTCGGTCAGGTTTGCAGCCGACGAGACGCCGGTCACCAGGGGCACCTTGGCGCTTTGCGCGACCGGCATGACGGCCGCCGTAGCCGAGCTGCAGAACGCGCCGATGAGCGCCACGACCTTGTCGCGCTGGGTCAGCTTCTCGGCCGCGTTGACTGTGTTCGCCGGCTTGCACTGGCCGTCCTCGATCACGAGCTCGACCTTCTTGCCGAGCACGCCGCCCTTGGCGTTGATTTCGCCGAGCGCCAGCTTGATGCCGTTGACGTCTGTCGTACCGTTGTAGGCGACCGACCCGGTCAGCGGCTGGATGACGCCGATCTTCACGGTGTCCTCGGCGTAGGCCAAGGCGGGGAGCAGCAGCGGGAGGAGACCAAGAACCAAGCTTTTTCGCAAATACATGTGAATTTCCTTGTGCGTTTACGGCTTAAGTCATTTCACGATCAGGCCGGGGACTTGCCGAACAATCCCCGGAAGAAGGAACGCAGCCGGTCGCGCAGAACGGCCCAGAGCAGACCTCCGGCATCGAGCGGCTGTTGCTTTGGCGGCGCGGACGCGGCCGGCGACGCCGCCGCCGTTTCGCCGGATCCCGGGGCCGCCGCCGTCAGCCTCGATTCGAAGTTGGCGATGAAGGCCGCAGTGATCCGGTTAGCGATTTCCTGGACGATCGGTCCCTTGCTGAACTGCGCCAGCGGGCCCGCAAGGTTGATATCGGAGACGATGTCGACCCGCGTCGTCGCGGGTGAGCTGCCGTCCGCAAGCGAATAGCTCATGCTTCCAGAGGCGCGCGAGCCAGATCCCGAATCCGCACCCTTGCCGGACACCACGCAGCTCCAGTTCTCGCGGTGGCTGTCGATGGCGATATCGCCGTTGAATGTCGCGGCCATCGGCCCAACCTTGACCGACATCTTTCCCTTGTAGCGGTTCTCGCCAAGCTCGCTCACGATCGATGCCCCTGGGAGACACTCGGCGACGAAGCGCACGTCGTTCAGCCTGTCCCAGACTTGCTCGCGCGGCTGCCTGATATCGAAGGACTTCTCAATCTTCACGAGGCGACCTCCTCACTGGCGGTCATTTTCTCTGCCCATTTGTCGGCGGCTGCCTTGATGGAGCGCACGATGCCCTGGTAGCCCGTGCACCGGCACAGATTGCCGCTCATAGCGACGCGGATCTGCTCTTCATCAAGACCTTTCTTTCGCTGCAACAGATCATGGCTGCTGATCAGCATCCCCGGCGTGCAGAACCCGCACTGCAGGCCGTGCTCCTCGTGGAAGGATTGCTTGAGGACGCCCATCAGCGGATCATCCTGCAGCCCTTCGAGGGTGCGCACCTCGCTTCCGTCCAGCGTGATGGCAAGCGCAATGCAGGCGCGCGCCGGCTCGCCGTTCAGCAGGATCGTGCACGCTCCGCAGACGCCATGCTCGCAGCCGAGATGGGTAGCGGTCAGGCGCATATCCTCGCGCAAGAGGTCGGCGAGGCTCTGTCTCGGCTCGACCAGCGCCTTGCGCTGCTTGCCATTGATAGTGAGTGTGATTTCGGTCTTCATGACAAGCCGGCTTTCCTGATCGCGCGCAGCGCGGCTGTGACGTGCAGTTTCAGCTTGGCGGGCGAGAAGGCACGGTCGCTCTCGGCGAGTTCCTGCCCGATGGCCGCCTGGAGCCGCTCTTCATTCGCTCCCTCGCCGATTTCGAGCGCGGTTTTCGTCAGGACAATTGGCGCTCCATTCACGGCACCAACGACGATGCGCGCCTTCCGCGCGTCAGGATCGAACAGCGCAATCGCCATCGAGTCGGCGTATTCGCCGGTCTTCCGGGTCACCTTATAGTGACCCCAACGCTCGGTCTTCGCACGACGCGGGATGACCACGCTTTCAAGCAGCTCGGCCTGGTCGAGCGCCGTCATGTACGGTCCGGTGACGAAGTCAGCGGCGGCGAGGCTGCGGCGGCCACGCGGGCCGACCAGCACCACTTGCCCATCGAGTGCAATCACGGTCGTGAGCCAATCCGCCGCAGGATCGGCCAAGGCGAGCGCGCCTCCGATCGTGCCGCGCGTGCGCACGGCCCGGTAGGCAATTTGCCCGCCGATGAAGCTCATTAGCCCATTGCTACCATCCGGGACGCGGCCGTCCTCGAAGGCGGCATGCGGAAGCAATGCACCATAGGCGATACGGCCAGCCTGCTCATCGACGCGTCGAAGCGTTTCGATACGGCCGAGATCGACCAGCTTCTGCACCGGCGCGAGGCGGAGGTTGAGCATGGGAACCAGCGACTGCCCCCCGGCCAGCGGTCGTGCGATCGTCTCGTCGTCGTTGAGTTGCGCGATCGCGTCCTCGATCGAGGTCGCGCGATGGTAAGCGAACGGAGCCGGCTTCATCGGCGGTCTCCCTTTGCTGCCACGATCCTCTCGAGAACGCGATCTGGCGTCGCCGGCGTTTCGTTGATCTCGACGCCCAGAGGACGCAGCGCATCGTTGATCGCGTTGACCACGACGGCCGGAGGCGCAATAGCACCGCCCTCGCCCATTCCCTTGATGCCGAATCGCGTGTGCGGTGACGGCGTCTCCATGTGCAGCACGCGAACGTCGGGCACCTCGGTGAAGCCCGGAATCGTGTAATCGAGGAACGTCGAGGCCAGTGGCTGCCCGTTCTCGTCGTAGGGGATTTCCTCGTAGAGCGCAGTGCCGAGCCCCTGCGCCACGCCGCCGACCACCTGGGCCTCGACGATCATCGGGTTCACCATGGTGCCACAGTCGTGACAAACTACGTAATCGAGAATCTCGACCTGCCCTGTCCCGGGATCGACGGCGACCGTGCAGGCATGCGTCGCATAGGAGAATGCGCCGGTGCTCCGTCCGGGCTGATAGACCGCATTCGCCTCGAGCGCGGGGTCTTCGCCGACCGGGAGCCGCTCTGGATGGAGAAACGCCGCCTGCGCGATATCCCGGAAGCCGACGCTCTGCTCGCCGAAATGGACCTTGCCGTCGGCCAGCCTCACCATCTCCTTCGGGGCCTGCAGCAGATGCGCACCTATGCGTGCGATCTTGTCCGCGAGGATGACGCAGGCCGCCGACACGGCGCCGCCCGACATGGTCATGCTGCGCGAGGCGAAGGTGCCCATGCCGTAAGGCGAGACCGAGCTGTCGCCATGGCGGACGATGACGTCGTCGACGGCAATGCCAAGCTCCTGATGCGCCACTTGCGCCAGTGTCGTCTCCAGGCCCTGTCCATGGTTCTGGATGCCGACGAAAAGGATGAGCTTGCCGTCGGGCGTGAAGCGCGCCAGCGCCGGCTCGTAGCCGAATACGACTGGCAGACCGCGCGCGACCCACTCGGCCGTGCCATGGGCTGACTGCTCGGTATAGCTCGCCATGCCGACGCCGATCAGGCGTCCGTCCGGCTCACCCCTTTGCTGTCGCTCGCGAACACCTTCCAGATCGATGGCCCGGCGCGCCTGCAACGCGCATTGCGGATAGTCGCCGCTGTCGTAGAGCTTGTGCGTGGCGGAGCTGTACGGCATCGCCTCCGGCGGCACCATGTTCTCCATGCGGACATCCATCGGCTCGCGATTGACCGCGCGAGCGACGGCATCCACCAGGGTTTCGATCGCGAAACAGGCGCCGCTTCGTCCGACCCCGCGATAGGGGCCGAGCGGCGACTTGTTCGTGGCGACACTGACGGCGCGCGCGTGATAGACGCGGATGTCATACGGCCCGGTCATGATGCCGGCCGACATCCCGGCCTCCATTCCGGCGGTCCACGGCCACACGGAATAGGCGCCGGCATCGACTACGACTTCCGCCTCTAACCCCAGGATGCGGCCCTTGCTGTCGGCGTAGGCCATCAGATCATAGCGGTGCTCGCGCGCGTGCGGCGAGGCGATCAGGTGCTCGCGACGGTCTTCGACCCAGCGCAGCGGGCGGTTGAGCTTCATGGACAGCGCCGCGATCGCGAGCTCTTCGGGCTGGAAATTGTTCTTCGGCCCGAAACCACCGCCGACGTCCGGGGCGATCACCCGCAGCTTGCTCTCCGAGATGCCGAGGCATTCGGCCATAATGGTGCGTATGACGTGGGGAAACTGCGTGGAACTATAGACGACGAGCTCATCGAGACGTCGGTCGTAGTGCGCAAGGACACCGCGACCCTCCATCGAAACGCCGGCGTGACGGCCCATCCGCAGGGTCTTGTGGACCTTCACAGCCGCGTTCTTGCGGACGTCGTCGAGGTCGCCGGTCTGGATCTTGCTCTCGACGTAGATGTTGTCGGACCAGTGCTCGTGGACGCGCGGCGCGTCAGGCTTGAGCGCAACGTCGATATCCCAGATGGCCGCGATTTCGTCGAAGTGGACGATGCAGGCGGCGGCGATATCCTCGGCCTCGGCCCGTGTTGGGGCAATGCAGATCGCGATCAGGTCGCCGACGAAGCGCGCCTTGTCACCCGTGAGGGGGTGATACTCCGACCGCTTGAATCCCTTCGCCGCACTGACGGCGACGATCGGTGCCGCAAAGGCGAGATCGGCGGCCACGAACACCTGGTCGCGATACTGCTCAGGAATCTCGATGGCGCGGATATGCGCATGCGCCACCGGACTGCGCAGGAACGCGACCTCCGCCATTCCGGGGACCTGCAAGTCGGCGAGGTATTCGCCCTTACCCTCGAGATAGCGGGCGTCCTCCTTGCGCCTGACCGACGCGCCGATCCCCTGCTCCCTGTTCTTAGCGATCTCTCCGGCTGTCAACGGCTCGCCTCTTGTGATTGGATATCGTATTTCGTATACGATCTACGGATACTTGCAAAGAGTCAATCCCCCGCTCACAAGGCCTACCTTCCAGGGAGGTCGCGGTGGGCAAGTCGGATAAAATCGATATGACAGGGAAGCAGAACAACTCGGTCGTGCGCTACGCGCCGATGCACGACCAGATCCTGCCTCATCTGCGCAAGGACATCATCGAGAACCGGTGGAAGTCCGGCGAGCGACTGTCAGAGCCCCTGCTCTGCAAGGAGTTCGGCGTTTCCCGCACTCCGTTGCGGCAGGCACTGACGACCTTGGAATTGGAAGGTCTTGTCCGCCTCATTCCGCACGTCGGGGCAGTTGTTACGGACCCAGACGAGGCAGAGGTCGGCGAGCACATGGAAGTCCTGATTGCTCTCGAACAGCTTGCAGCGACGCGCGTAGCCGAGGCCGGTAGGCCCGAAGTGCTGCGCGAGATTCAGCGGATACAACGTGAGATGAATTCCGCCGCCAAAACCGGAGACGCCGCGCGCTACTATACGCTGAACGACGCGTTTCACCTCGCAATCGTGCACGGCACCGGCAACCGGTCGCTTATGGATTTGCATGAAAAAGTGATGTGGCACGTCCATCGCGAGCGCTATCGCGTCAATTTCGGCGAATCGGTCACCTCAGACAGCGCGAGCAGCCACACCGATCTCTTGCAGGCCATCCTGAAAGGCCAGACGGAAGCTGCCGGCCTTGCGATGCGCGAGCATCTGGAGCACGTCGGCCGCCTGATGCTGGCGCACCGTCAGGCGCAAGGCGCGGCGGCGAAGCCGGTCAAGGGGCAAACATCCGCAACCAAGCGCGGTGCTCGCGGCAAGCCGGCGCCACGTTCCGTGCTGCGCGCCAATCGAGAGGATACGATCTAATGCTTAGAGTGGCGTCCAAACCTCCGCGGCTGGTGTTCATCGGCTGGGGCGCGATCAATTCGCGCGTCGGCGCCCTGCTGAAGCAGCGCGAAACACCAGTGGAGATTGCCGCCATCGCGACGATGGATACGCCACGGGCGCGCGCCGAGCTGCCGCCCGGCGTTGCATTTCTCGGCTCACCGGACGAACTTGCGGCCATCAGGCCCGACCTCGTGATCGAGGCGGCCGGCCGCGCTGCCATTTCGCAGTGGGCGCCCGCTGCGCTCGCCGCCAGTCCCGCCATGATCACGGCGTCCACCAGCGCCTTCAGCGACGACGGTCTGCTCTCCTGGCTAAACGACCTAGCCGAGCAACACGGCAGCCGGATCGAGCTGCCGTCGGGCGCGATCGGCGGCATTGATGCGCTCGCGAGCGCCGCCGTGCTGGGAATCGACGACGTCGTTCATCAGATCGTCAAGCCGCCCCGCGCCTGGATCAATACTCCGGCGGAACGGCTCGTTGCCCTCGATACCATGGGCGAACGGACGGTGTTTTTCACCGGAACGGCGCGGCAGGCGGCCGCGACCTATCCGCAAAACGCCAACGCGACGGTGGTCACCTCGCTCGCCGGAATCGGGCTTGATCAAACGCGCGTCGAACTGATCGCAGATCCGGCCTCGACGATGAACGGTCACCGCATCATCGCCAGCGGCGCGTTCGGCCGCATGGATATCACACTCGAGAACAAGCCGCTCGCGACCAACCCGAAATCATCTGAGCTGACCGCGCTTAGCCTGGTTCGTCTGATCGAACATCGTGCCAGGCGCATCATCGTATAAGGCCTCAGTAATCAATGGACCGAACACGCCCTGGCATTCCGAACGAGTTGCGCGAGCTGATGGCCGAGATCGGCCCCCAGTGGTCTCCGGCCAAGTATGTCAAGCTGATGCTCGAAAAATTCAGCGAGATACATCGGCCAGCGTCAACGGAAGACATCGATGTCAGGATGGACCTCCCCTACGGCACGCATCCGCGCCAAAGATTCGACATCTATCTGCCCGCCGGCTCAGACGAGAGCCGCGCGGCGGTTCTGTTTGCGCACGGCGGCGCCTTCCTCGACGGTCATCGCAACCGGACCGACGAAATCTATGCCAACGTCCTACGATATTTCGCGCGCAATGGTGTCGTTGGGATCAATATCGGATACCGCTTGGCCGACGACACCCTCTATCCCGGCGCGACTGAGGATGTCGCCGCAGTGGTTGCCTGGGCGCACGAGCACGCCAGCGAGATCGGAATAGATCGCAATCGCATCTTCCTCATGGGGCACTCCGCAGGTGCGGCGCATACCGGCAGCTATGCCTATGACAAACGGCATCACCCGGCTGCCGGACCGGGATTGGCTGGACATCTCGTCATCAGTGGCAGGGTGCGGGCCGAAACGCGGGTCGAGAATCCCAATGCGAAGAAGGTTGTCAGCTACTACGGGACGGACAACACCGATGCATTGGCCGATTTTTCCCCGGTGTCGCATATCGACGAGAGCAGCGTTCCCACTTTTGTCGCCTGGGCCGAGTTCGAGAATCCACTGATCGATGTGCACTGCGCCGAGCTGTGCTTTCGCCTCGCGGTGGCAAAGCGTCGTTCACCGCCGTCGATGTGGTTGCGGGGGCACAATCATACGTCCTCGATCGGGCACATCAACACGGCCGAAGATGAGCTGGGGCTCGCTATGCTCGACTTCATCTCCCATCCGCGGTGATTTAGTCCCGCGAGAGATAGCGCCCCGGCGTCACACCGTAGGCGGCTCTGAACATCGAGATGAAAGCGCTCGGCTCGCCGAAGCCGAGCTGATCGGAGATCCGGCTCACTGGCGTTCGGGCTGACAGCAATTCGAGCGCCTTCAGGAGCTTGGCCTGACGCCTGAAGCTTCGCAGCGACAGCCCGGTCTCGGTCTTGAACTGCCGCTGCAATGTGCGCGTCGACATGTGGAGAGAACCCGATAATTCGTGTATGTCCGGGGTTTCCGCGGGCCGCTCCAGAATCTCCATCGCCACTCCTCGAAGCGACGCCGAGGTTGGAATGGGAAGATTAAGCGGTAACGCACGCGAAGCCGCGATCTGGTCGAGCATCACGTCTATCAGGCGGCCGTCGGGCCCCGCTTCTGCGTAATCGCGCGGACGTGCGACGATCGCTGACAGCAACTCCCGCATCAGCGGGTTGATCTGGACCACGGTCGTACGATCCGGCAACTCCGGGTAAGCGCTTGCTTCGATGTAAAGCGTTCGCAGACGAGTCGATGCAAGATGTCGGGTCTCATGCAAGGTATGCGCCGGAACCCACACGCCCCGCTCGGGCGGCGCCACAAAGGTCGCGCCTTCCGCCACCACGGCGATCGATCCAGAGGTCACGGCCAGGAGCTGGGCACGATCATGCTTGTGCAGAGGACGCCCTCCGCCACGTTTGAGATCCAGCACATACGCCACCACCCGGCGCGCCGACTCTCCATCCGGCGGGATCAAGACGTCAGGATGAATATGGCTCATGCTTTCTGTCGTTTCATAACAATTATCTGACAGAATAGCGCTAACGCGCCGCGTGGCAAGCCGCGTAATTTCGGGGAAGAGAAGCAGTCCACCTACTCAGGAGGAACACCCCATGATGTCCACGGTTGTTGGCGGCGCCATGCTGCCCCACGCGCCTCAATTCTTCACCATGCCCGACACCGAAGACAAGACGGTGGTCGAGAAAGTAAGGCAGGTCGCCGCCGATCTCGGCGAGAAGCTCAAGGCGCTGAAGCCGGATCTCTGGATCATCTTCTCGAATGATCATGCCGAGCAGTTCTTCCACAACGCGGCGCCGCCCTTCACGGTGCATGTCGGCGGCGAGGCCAGCGGCGAATTCGCCGGTCGCAAGTTCCACTGGAAGGTCCCGAGCGAGATTGGCTTCGAGCTCGTCCGGCAGCTTTATCGCCAGAACTTCGATCCCGCCTTCACCAGCACCGCCAAGATCGACTACGCGATTGGCATTCCCCTCACCCATCTCGGGCTGACGGAGCCGGTGCTTCCGATTTACGTCAACGCTTACCTGCCGCCGCAGCCAACGATGGAGCGTTGCTATGCCTTCGGCCAGGCCGTGGCGCGCACCGTGACGGCGATGGGCCTCAAGACCGTCGTGCTCTCGAGCGGCGGCATGTCGCATTTTCCTGGAACGGACCGCTACTCGAATCCGGAGCTCAGCTGGGACAACAAGGTTCTGGACAAGCTCGCCATCGGCAACCTCAAGTCACTGATTGGCTATGATGAGGTGGAGCTCGATGACACGGGCAATATCGAACTCCGATGCTGGGCCTGCGCGGCCGGCGCGTTGGGCGAGCGCAAGCCCGACGTGCTCTCGATGGACCCGAGTTGGCATCACAACTATGCATCGCTGGGCTGGTACAGCCCGCAGGCAGCTTCGCGCGAAGCGCACTATCCCTCGATCAGGCCGGAGCTCGTCGAACTGACGTCGGCGCTTCATGCGCTCGCACATGAGCCCGAGAGCCGCACCCAGTTCGTCAAGGATGCCGCCGCCTACGCGGACAAGTACAAGCTCGCCAGCGAGCAGCGGCAGGCGCTGATCGCGCTTGATCTCCCGACGCTGACGAAGATGGGCACGCATCCCCTGGTGCCGTTCCTCGCCAACATGCACATCCAGCGCATGCGTGCTGCCCGCTAACGCAAGACGGACCCGCCCCATGATCTCGCCTCTCTACGCCAGCTTCATCGATGGAAACATCGCTGAGGACGCGCGAAATGTGTTCGACCTAATTGCGCCCCAGGACGGCAAGATTGTCGGGCGGATCGCAGAGGCGGGACAGCCCGGCGTCGACAAGGCAGTGGCGGCGGCAAGCGCCGCCTTTGCCGGGCACCGGAAGCAGCCGACCCATGTTCGCATCGGCTGGCTCAAGGCGGCGGCAAAGGCCTTGCTGCAGACCAGCGACGACATCGCCGCCATCATATGCACGGATGTGGGCAAGCCGATCCGGATGGCCTCCTTCGAAGTCCGCCGTGGCGCGGAATTTCTCGAAGCCACAGCGGCCGCGCTGACGCAGTTCGGCGGCGAGACCGTACCGCTGGATGTGACACCTGCAGGCGCGAACCATTTCGGTTTCGTGCGCCACATCCCCTATGGCGTAGTTGCCGGCATCACACCGTTCAACGCTCCAGTCAACCTGCTCGTCCAGAAGGTCGCGCCGGCCATCGCAGCCGGAAACGCCATCGTGGTCAAGCCGGCTCCCGCCGGGACGCGCACCGCTCTGAAGCTTGCACAGCTGTTCCTGGATGCTGGCTGGCCTGAAAACCTTTTCACCGTCGTCACTGGTGACAAGGAGACGGCCGCGGCCTTGGCCGCACACGAAGGCGTCCGCGCGGTCTCCTTCACGGGCAGCACTAGCGGCGGTGAAGCGCTGGCACGAGCGGCAGGTGCAAAGAAATTTCTCGCAGAGCTCGGATCCAACGCCGCCAATATCGTGCTTGATGATGCGGACGTCACGGTCGCAGCGAAGAAGATCGCCTCCGCGGCCTTCGAGGCGAGCGGACAGCAATGCATCTCCGCCCAGCGCATTCTCGTCGCAAGATCCCGCCTTGGAGAGTTTCTGGACGCTTTTGTTCAGGCCGCAAAGTCGCTCAAGGTGGGAGAAGCTACCGAGCCGACGACGGATGTCGGGCCGATGGTCAGCGCTGCGGCCGCCGAACGCGTGACGGTAATGTGTGCCGACGCGATCGCGCATGGCGCCCGCTACGCGCTTGAACCGACACGGAAAGGCGCCGTTGTGTCTCCGGGGATTCTGGTCGATGTATCCAGCAACGCTCGCTTATGGCGTGAAGAGGTCTTCGGTCCTGTCGCGGTCGTTGCGTCATTCGAACAGATCGACGAAGCCCTCGCACTCGCCAATGATTCACCATTTGGCCTGCAGGGGGCGGTCTTCACGCGAGATCTCGGTGCAGTCCTGCGGTTTGCCGACGATTTCGATGTCGGCGCGCTCTGGATCAACGAAGCCACACGCTTTCGTCTCGACAATTATCCATTCGGAGGCGTCAAGCAAAGCGGCGTCGGGCGAGAGGGCGTGCGTCATGCGATCGAGGAACTCTCCCAGCTTAGATTTGTCGGCATGACAATTTGAGAGGCCGGTTCGTTCCCCCGGCGAGGTCAGGCATCGTGTACTGATAAGCTTTTGTTAGAAACCTTATCAGTCTGCGAACAGACTCCGCTTTTGGTAGCGTTTCAGCTTTCCGGGCTCAGGCGTAGCTTTGGTGGCGTCAGCGATGTCTTGATCGCTCGCCTTTTCATCGGATTTTCAGGGCTGCAAACTCAGGCGACGCTAGCGCTCATTTAATCTCTTGGACCGGCGCCCGATGATTCTGATTATAGGTCAACTGCAACAGACTCAATCTGTATGTGGGAAACCCCCATCTGAAAGTCATCAACAGCCTTGGCCGCTCGGGAGTTCAGATGGCGCCCCAACGGGACGGTAGCCGAGAGGTTAGATCTCGGTCGTTCCCGCCTCGTGGCCAAGCTTCTGAGCGATAGTGACGTAGTCCGCCGCGCGCTCGATGGAGCGGACCACTGACGCAAATGCTTTCGATTTCTGTTTCGCCTGTCGTGACGCCTCAAGCGTACGCTTATCAACGAAAGTCACGTCGGCATAGGCGGCCAGACAACCCAGGTGCCGATCGGCAAGTTCGCTGCCGTCCCACTCCTTGGTGTCAGGGTGATAGCGTGCGATGGCCCCGCCGATGACGCCGGAGGGTATCGCTAAGCGCCGTTTCGAGGAAGCGTGCCCGCTTTTGGCGCGCGTGGTCCTTGGCCGCCGCGTCGGTTGCGGCTGCACCTAGATGCGCTGAGTCGAACGAAATGAATCTCGGTCGTACCAGCAGAGATTCGGAACCTATTCCAGCCACGTGGCTAGCCGGACGCTACTAGTTTCTTGTAAAGATCGAGCATTCCTGGAAGCGTACGGCGGACTTTCTCCGTGCAACGGATCGCCTCCGCGCGCAGACCAAGA
Organism: Bradyrhizobium sp. CCGB12; assembly: GCF_024199845.1. Classification (NCBI taxonomy): domain Bacteria; kingdom Pseudomonadati; phylum Pseudomonadota; class Alphaproteobacteria; order Hyphomicrobiales; family Nitrobacteraceae; genus Bradyrhizobium; species Bradyrhizobium sp. CCGB12. The sequence continues at coordinate 175,649 of NZ_JANADO010000002.1, forward strand.
TCTGCCAGATTCTCAATCAACGTTTTGAGCTTGTCATCAAGGTCGAAGTTCGGCGCGCTCGATTCCAGCATCCTTTCAAGGAGCGAAGCGGCCCCAGCGGGATCCGTGTCGACGAGCCGCGCGAGTTCCTCAACCATCTTATCGCTGGCGTAATCTGTGTGGACATATGGCACCACCGCCGCCAGCAACGGCCTGGTGCGGCCGTCCAGTTTCTTGATGTAGGGGCTAAGGCGACTTAAGCGCGCCATAAAGTGTTCAGATATCGTGCCGCGCTCCTTGAGCCACGTCAGACATCGCTCCCAGAAGACGAGCACTCGTTCTACCTGTGCGTCTGTAAGTTCGTCACGACGAACCTGCCAAAATAGGTCGGCCAGAGCTTCAACGTCTTCGACGCCCGCTGCAAAAATCGTCTGGACGATCGGTGAGTCAAGTTGCTCGTCACCCCACAAATAGGCCAAGCCGACCCACTCGATGACGCGTTCTCGCCCATTCTTATCCTCGAGCTTTGCCGCGAGCGCTTCCGCAAATATCTTGTGGCCGGCGAGAAGCTGATAAATCGGACGATTAGGACCAGCATAAGCCAAGCCACCAATCGCTACCTTGAAATTACTTGGATAGTCGCGCGCGGGAAACATCTGCGCCACATTGGCCGTGAGCCAATCTAGGCTCAAGTAGTGAAGGTTGCCGATGTAGGATGCCGAAAGCGTCGAAAACTCAAAATTTCCGTCTCGGCACTTTGCCAGCTCCGCATCAAAGGCGCCCCTCATGCTCTCCCAGACCGCACTATGCGACTGTGTTGTCTGGTCTGCAACACGGCAGGCGCGAAGCGCGTGATTGTACATAGCTCCAACCGCATGACCTTTTTCCGTATTGAGTGCGTGCGTCATCGGATCGGAGAGGCTGAGATCGCCAGACTCGGCTCGGGCTAACATCGTCGTAATAATGGCCCAGCCTTGGGGGAGAAGCTCACCCGGATAGGCGGTATCGTCGTCGCGTGTTGCGTTCTCCAGAAAACTTGCGATTAGCGATCTCATCCACGCGCGCGTAGGTATGAGATCCGCCTTTTCATCCTCTACGACTTTGTCCCAAAAGCCTTCTTCAGCGACCGTCTCTGCGAAAAATCGCATGAGCTTGGGCCATGCTGACTTCCAATCGAACTCCGGTTTCGCGTTGTTCGAAGGATCGAACAGCTTCTTGTACCCTTGTATCAAGGCATGCTGGAACGGCACCTTGGCGGCGTGAAAGTCCGAGAGCAGCGACAGGAACGCGTCAGGCTGGCTCGAAACCGCGTTTTCGAGAGCTGACACTAGGCCACCGAGCGTCGGACCGCGCCAAAAATCGCCTGGCTGGAAGCTGTTCAATCGCTCGATCAACGAACCATCTTCGGCGAATGCAACCAGCGAGTCAGTCTCATACGGCGCGGGGCCAGGACCCCAACGCGTTTCGTGATATGACAGAAAGTCTGGATGCTCGGTGACAGAGCCCGACTCAGGCGCGGCTGTCAGTTCGGCAAACCAAGCGGCCGCTTCGGGCTGGTCCTTGATGGCTGAGAGCCATTCCCGCTGCGTGAATTTCAGGCGACGTTCCCGATCTTCCCCTTTCGACGGCATGGATAGGTTTCGAATGGCATCGATAACCTTCGTCTTTCCATCTGGCGATAACTCTGCGAAACGCGACGAGAGAAGGCGATAGAGTTCGTGCCGGTGTCCAGACTGGAACATTGTTGGACTTATCATGGGCTCGAAAACCGGCTTCAGAACCTCTAAATGTTCGGTAACCGTGTGCAGAGCGATGCGGCGAATGATTTCGGACTCATCGTTCAGAGCCGTCCTCACATATGCGGTCGCATCTACAGGCGCTGTCTCAAGCCATCCATTCAGAACGTCGCGCAACCCCTCAACGAAGCGGTTTTCGGGACCGTAGAAGTCTCGGTTCTGCGGGTTTGTTTCGATCGCGGGCCGCCAAAGCGCGCTACCGTAACCACGTGCTGCTCATTTGCGGCGCCCCTCTTGCGCATCGCGAACGAGCAGTCGTTCGGATTTTGTCTCGCAGGGAAGACCGGAGGCGGAAAGACGACAGCCACCTTGATCGGCTCGTCAGTTGGTGGGGCCGGTCAGATCGACCAGTTGCTCACTTGGAACGCAACATTGGCTGGCCTTGAGCCAGCCCTGCGCTCACATAATGACTGCCTGATGGTCGTCGACGATCTAAACAAGATGCCAGTCGCATCTGAGAAAGAAAAGTATCGCAGTACAAACAATTTCGCCCACAATCTTGGAACAGGCTCGACCAAGCGACGCAGCCCCGCGTTCGACGAAGGTTCGGACAATGGAGAGCAATACCGGGTGATTTCGCTCACATCAGCAGAGACTACAATAGCGGAGCTTGCGGCCAAGTGCGGCGAGCAAAGAGGCGGTGATGCTCGCCGCCTAATCGATGTACCCATTTACTTGGACGGTCTCGATCATATCTTTGATCGAGTGCCAAACGCTGGTCAGCTCGGCCAGTCAGAATTGCAGCAACTGTTTTCGGCGGTTTACACCGCGTGCGCCAAAGACCACGGCGAAATCTTCGCACAGTATATCAGGTTTCTGATCAGGTCTCGGGCAGAGCTTCGGAACAAGATCATCAGACACGTGAACCGGTTTCGGGCGAATGCGGCCGGCAGGGCAGATGGCATCGTGTACGCCGACATCATACGAAAATTCGGCATTGTCTATGCCGGCGGCGCACTTGCGATCGAAGGCGTTGACCTTCCCTGGAAAAGGGCAGAACTCCTGGACGCAATCGCCAAATGCTGCGATACGGCTCTCGATACGCTTTCAACTGAACAGCGAACCCTCGAGGCAGGTTGGAAATTGCTCAAGGCCCGGCTGATGAGCTTACCAAGGGCTTCGACGATCGAGCGCAGTGAGTATGATTCGATGGAGGGGTATGTCGAGCCAGAGCGCGGTCGATACCGCTGCATAGTGAAGACCGACAAGTTCAACCGCGTCTTTGTCAATGCTTTGCAGCGCAAACTCGTGCTGGACGAATTGGCACGACGAAACTGGATTACTCGATCGCGGTCGAACGAAAAGCAGGGACAATTCATTTGGCCCGACGGCGTTCGAAGGCGGTCGCTGGAAATTAACTGGGCTCGCCGAATGAGCAGCGCATGAGAAGTAGGGGCAGATCGTGAGCAGCTTGCTTCCCGATCTTGCTTTGACTTCGCTACGGTTTTGAGATAGTTTTACAAGTACACACGGTTATCCGGTGTCAAGCTAGTTCTCCTCCCCACTCAGTCTTAAGACGAGTCACGTGAAACAATCGCCGTTGGTACCGGCGACTGGCACGTCAAAATGGAGTCGGAATCTGCTGGTCGCGCGCGCAACGCGCGTCTTACGGACGAACATTCGCCCGCTTCTGATCGTCGCACATCTCGTGGAAGAACCAGTGCGGCTATCTGCTTCTCAAACTCAACCACGACCCAGGACGTCGATTCGACGCCCTGCCGACAGCTTACGCCGCGGTTGCTGAGCAGGCAGCAAGCTGCTGCCTACTGCAATCTATCGGCGCGCAATTCTTCGATAGTGTCGATGGTCATGATCGCATCTCCGGTCGAAGGGAAGCAGGCCCCGCCTTGCGGCGGAGCCCACTGGCTGAGCTTCAGTCCCGGTTCTGCCGGGACCAGATCAGCTGGAGACCTTCCGCACCTTCGACCTCGGTCAGGGTGGCGTAGATCGGAGCGGGGAAGCTCGGATCGTCCAGCTTGACGGAGAGGTAGTCGCGCTCGGTGTCCTTGGCGGTCTTCTGCCAGGCCGCACCCAACTCGACGTTGCCCGAGTAGATGCGGAAGTGCGGTCCCTTGTCGGAAGGGTTCTCGACGCGGATCAGCTTGGCCTTGACGTTGAGGTTGAGCGTCTTGATCGCACCGGAGAAGCCATTGCGCGTGGAGGTGAAGGTGCCGATGGTAGCCATTGTCTCATTCCCTTGTTTTCTCGGGCCGCGCCCATCGCGACCTCGATGGCGGTCGTGAGACCGGAGGCGATCGACCTGCACCCAGAGGGCCGAAATGAAATGGAGGGCGGCCGGCAGCGACTTTCTTGAACCGCGAGGAATGGCGCGCAGCGCCAGGGGAAGAAAGTCGAGGACGGACGTTGCGGGGACAAGATCGAGAGCCCGCGAAGCGGGATCGCCCTTCGGTCAGACCAGCTCTATCGAGGACGCAGATGAGTGCGCCCGTCGCGAAAACACATGGAATGAAGACAGACGGCCCTATGCGCCATTCGGATCTCGAGGCAACGGGCATCGCGCCGAAACCTAGTTCACCTCAAGCAGGGCCACCTAAGCGCCGCGCGATCACTTGCAATGGAAACCGTCGCTGTCAGCAACGTCGGCGAGGTCGAAGTCGCCACAGCAAGATCGATAACGAGGCTCCGACCTTCGCCATGTGGATGCACCTCGCCCTCCGCATCAATGCGACCTCCCTGCAGGGCGTGAACAGATGGTAGCGTCGGTGGACAAGCCGGGCGCCGGCTCCGCGACGATACCGCCGGCGCGCGATGGACGACGCTGGTGGTGCGGGTTGCAACACCACAGCGTTGGATCGGTTCGTGAGCACAATCGGCCTCCGCAGCAATCCGGCTGCCGGGCTCGATACCGATCGGACGCTATTTGGCAGGCGGCCGCAGCGGGCTATCCGCCCACTTTCGGGCGGCGGGATCGTGCAGCGGATCATCCTCGCAGACCAGGCAGAAGTAGCGCGGCCGGCCATGCGCGACGTCTTCGGACGCAGCCGTCATCGGCTTCCCGCACTTCGGGCACAGCTTCCGGCTCAGGTAGAGCGGTGTCATGGATTTTCCGTGCCGGTACCAGCTTAGTTCCCGGTGTGCCGCGAACACAAGTAGATCGCCGAAAACTTGACCGTATGTACCAGACCGCTTGACGTGGAGCGCGTCCAGCATTGAAATCCGGCTTTCAGTGATGTTGCGGGGGTGGCGTCGTGGAAGAATTTTACAGGAGCTTCGCGCAGCGGGCGCGCGATCTAGCCGAGAAGGCGGACCCATTCACCAGACGGCGGCTCCTCGACCTGGCCCAGCGATACGACCTCAAGAGCAGACCAGGATCACCCGGCGGACGATCCATCCCGCCCCAGCGCGCAACGCCACCGACCGTGCTGTTCTCCGGCTCCGGCGAGGCCTGACGAAAAGGTCGCAGTGCAGATCGTCGGCCGCTTCACCGCCACATCGTGGGCGCGCCGTCAGTCTATGTTCTGCCGCTCCCCTTCTCCGTCCTTCACATCGCGCCACGGTGCCTCCCGCGCCCTCCGGCGGCATCGCTTCTATCAACCATCGAACACTTCAATCGCGCCCGCAGTGCAGTTCGCGTCCAACGGTGCCGGAGACGCAGTCGCAGGGCGTTGGAACGCCCGCTCGCTGCTAGGAAGCCTGTTTATCATTCGCAGTCTTTTGCTTCTTCCAGAGCGCCATGATCTGCGGTCCGATGGAATAATTGCCGGCCCTAGCTTTCGCTGTAAGACCCCGCAGGTAGCCGCCCGGACTTTTGACTTCCGCCGAGCGTTGCAGAATCGCGGCGACCGTAACCGCTGCATCGCCCTCCCCCATCGCGTCCACGGCGTCTTCCCAGGCGCTCGGGCTGACCCCCAGCGCCGATCGAACGATCGCGGCCGTCGCGATCAATTCCGGCCAGCTTCCGATTCCTGTCCGCGAGTACATCGCGATGTCGGGACAAGCCTTGAGGATCAGCCCCAACGGGAATCTCGTCGCCTGTTGGCTCCTCCTCTCCGGCACCGGTTGGGTTTCACTGATCGCGCCCCTGCCTTCTTGAGAGGCCGGTTCAAGTTCAATTAAGGGGTCTGGATTTGAATTCTGATAGTGCGCGCCGGAATGGCTGTCATTGCCGTCCGTTTTCTGTGCAGAGAGATGACAATCCAACAGCTTGCCTGCCTCTGCGGCGAGACGCTCCAGGTTTTCGGCCAGAGGCTCGAGGAGGCCTAGCCCGACCGCGCGCGGCAAGCGGCCACTGAGACCGGCAAAGCGTCTCCGGACATCCCCCCAGTCGCCCAGGGCCCCCTGCTCCGCCGCAACGGCAATCATCTTGGCGATATCCCGCCGGAGTATCGAGACACGCTCCCGCGCCAGGGCGATGGTGCGGCGCTCGATCCTCACCTCGTCGGCCAGACGATCGAACTCCTCGGCCCGCGCAACGATCGGCGTCAGATCGAACCCGAACGCCTGCTCGATTGTGCCATCGCCGCATCGCCGAGCGTATCGCTTTCCGTTGGGGCTATCGCGGCGGATGATGAGTCCCGCGTTGACCAGCGCGAACAAATGCCTTCGGAGCGTGGTCCCTGCCATGCCGTGCGTGCGCTCGCTCAGCGACGCATTCGAGGGGAAGACAACGAGGTTGCCAGGGGTAAGAGCCGTCTCCGGTAGACACGTCAGCAAGGCGTTGAGCACGGTCAACGCACGATCCGAGATATCGAGCCGCTCCCTCGCATCGGTAATCGCGCGGAAGATCTTCCACTTGTGAACTACCCTGTCTTCAGGGCATGCCTTCGCGGCCGCCTGGCTCGCCACCATGGCAAGCGTCAGCGTCCGCCGCCCGAAGGGCGTCGTTGGGTGACTGTCGGTCATGTTCTTCGCCTTTCCAGGCAAAGAAAAAGCGCTCGGCGAATCGATACCGCAGCAAATACGCTTGACTGGGATTCGCGTCCGTGATTCTCTAAGGCTGCTTACACGTTAGAGAAGGCTTCCGGGGCGGAGACGTTTCGGGGGCCTTTTTCTTTGCGTTCTACTCCTCTGTTGAAAATCGATACGCCTACTGATCGCGCCGCAAGCCTTCGTCGCTGGCTGCGCCATGTTTCGCACGAGCCTCGGGAAGCGCGCCTACGCAGTTCCCTTGAGGTACTCCACGTAAAGTTCAGCTAGTCGCCCTACGACGAATTCACCGAACCCCGGGGCGACCTTCTCGTTTACCGCGAGGGTGGTCTTTTCCGTTTTGCGTTCGATCGAGGCGACCGCCTTGCCGTCAGCCGACGTCCAGGACTCGGGTTCCGTTCGCTGCGGCCTGGGCGCAAGCGCTGCACATACGGCAAGGAAGCGCGCATCGGAATCTTTACTGCGAAAGGCCTGGCTCGATACCAGCTGTGCCAAGTCGCCGATTGCATCCCTGCCCTGGAGCAAGGCTTCGAGCTCCATCCAGCGTCTCCGGCCCGTCTTCGGCGCTGGGCCGATCGCCTCGATCAACGCACGCGGAATGGCTCGGCCGACCGAGATCAGGCGGGAGAGTTCGGTCTTGTCGACGCTAAGGGCGGAGCCGATCGTGTCGCGCTTGAACTCGCGGTCCTCGAGAGTGACGGCGTAGATTGCCCTCTCGATGAACGAAAGATCCTTCCGTTCGCCGTTCTCCTTGCCTTGCGCCACCACGAGCTCTTCGTCGGTCATCTTCCTGATGACCGCACGAACTGGCTTTCCGAGCGCCTTCAGCGCCCTCACCCGGCGATGACCGTAAGCCGTCTGGTAGCGGGTCGGCTGACTCGGATGAGGACGCAGTAAAACAGGAACGAGCTGGCCGTTGGCGGAGATCGATTGGACCAGCGCCTCATGCTCCTCGTCCGTACCAGGCATCCGGTCGGGTACGATTGATGCGTCGATCAGCGAGGGATCGATTTCGAGCACTGTCTCGCCATTGGCGAACCGATCGGCCAGCGCTCTCGCCGCTTCGCTCTCGGCAGACAGTCGCTCAAGTGATCGGCTCATGGCTCCGACGACGCCACGCCCGCCGAGGGTAGGCTGAGACGCCCTTCCCTCTTCCGCCGGCGGCGCGCTCGGGGCGGCCTGCGTGGCATCGCTCAGCAGATCGCTGAGTAGGTTCTTGCGTCCCATCAGGCTCTCCCCCAAGCCGCTTGCATGAGATTCTGGATTTCCCCATTGACGCCGTCGAGCGACTCCATCGCGCGGTCGTAGGTCGATCGCGTAAACTGTTCGCGCGGCACCTCGTAGAGGGTTTGCTTGGTGATGCCGGCGTCGCTGATCGCGGTGCTTTTCAGCATCATGTTTGTGATCATGCGATCGCCAAAAAGCGACCTCATGAAGCCGACCATCTGCGCCTGCGGACCGTCGCCCGGTTCGTAGCGGGTGACCAGATATCTCATCCAATCGTAGTTCATGTTGCCGCCGGCTTTCGCAACGACTTCCAGCAAGTCCGAGGTCATCAGGAGGAATTGCGACATCGACATCACGTCGAGCATTTGCGGATGCACCGGGATGAGGACCGCGGTCGCGGCACATAGCGCCGACAGCGTGAGGAATCCCAGCTGGGGCGGACAATCGATGACCACGGCGTCATAATTCGCCTCCACCGACCCGAGCACCGTCGCCACCCTTGCGAAGAAGAGTGGATCTCCGGACTGCCGCTGGGCCAGAGCCTTGGGCGTCTCGTGCTCGAACTCCATCAGTTCGATGTTCGCTGGCACGATATCCAGGAGCGGGAAGTAGGTCCGTCGGATGATGTCGCTCAGCTCGCGGCGGCTGTCGTCGTAGCGGATGGCACCATACAAGGTGCCATTCTCTTCGACGTCGAATTCGGGCTGGTATCCATGCAGAGCCGACAAGGACGCCTGAGGATCGAGATCGACGGCAAGAACGCGATATCCTTGCAAGGCGAGGTGCTGGGCCAAGTGCGCCGCGCTGGTGGTCTTGCCGCTGCCGCCCTTGAAGTTGACGACGGCTATGACCTGCAGGTGCTCCCCTCCCCTGCGCGTCGGCAGATATCGGCGCGAGGCCTTTCCGGTCTCATCGAGATAAGTCCGAAGGGCCTGGATGTCGTCCAAGGAATAGAGACGTCGGCCGGCCGGGCCGATCTCGGGATCGGGCCCCTTCTTCTCGAGCGACAACTGCCGCAAATAGGAGTCGTTCACGCCGATCAACTTGGCCGCTTCGCCGGACGAGAATCGACGTAAGGTTTTGGCGGCTTTCGGCGGGAAGAGCTTCAGTCTGTGGGCGACAAGCTTTGCCGACAGCTCGCGAGCGTCCGCAGCGATCAGTTCATGGATCGCGCGAGGCTCATTTAACGCCGAATGATCGGCGACAGTTTGTTCCGTTAAAGACACGGCGGCATCTCGTGGTTACGACATTTTGCCGAAAACTCTACATTCGGCGTTAGTAACTCCGATTCTCTACCGCTCGGCAATGAAGAAAGGGTTAACAAGACATTAAGGCGAGACGGCGGGGGCCAGGCCAACGAACCAGTCGTGCAAAGGCCGAGCTCCTGCATGCATCGCGATTCAACGAGGCAGCAACAATGCGGACGCGAAGCGGTCCCCGGCTGGGCGAAGTTCGCCCGCAATCCCACTCACCTACTGAGAAGTGGTCTCGGCCAGACTGCTCGACGTCGCCCACTTCAAGCACCCTGCCGGCCGCAGTCGCTCGGCGCCACCAGCGACAACATCGCGGCTCCCTAGCCGCCGAACATCCTGCCGTGGAAGGCGCTATACCTTCAAAATCCAGGGATAACGCCATGAAGATTTCTTCCGCCGCTGGATAAGCTGCTGCCAGCTCAATGCAGTGTTTGTCTGGGACAGAATATCTTGGGGCGCGAGCGGCGAAAGATCTCGGCCCGTGGCGGGTTGAAGGGGCTTACTATCTCAAGCGAGACCCCTTCTCTCCAAGACTTCCGAACCATCCGTTGGCTAGATCGAAAGGCACCCTCCTCCGGTCGGGCCGATCGTTGATTGCGATGACGTTCTGCGGTGTCTCGATGCAGCGGAGAGCGCGAATCTCCACAGGGCGTCACCGACTTTCCTACTGGGGCTGGGTCGGCTTTGCGACCTTTCGAGCCGCTCCACTCCTCGCGTCGTCTGAGGCAATTGGCAAACGATGCCCCATGCGACGTTCCGCACCAGACCGGCCTGCGCAGGCTCTGCTCGAAGATGTCCGTCAGGCCAGTTTCGAACTCTGCGATTTGCAAGTCGACTTGTCTTCTGCGTGTTGAAGCTGATGGTCAAAGACGTTGGTCCCAGATTCGATTTTTTGGCGAACGTGTGAGTCTGGACGGCCGCGCCCACTCAAGGTCTTACCCGTATCTTCCGGCACTTTTGACAGGGGGGCCGCGTCGTATGACACTTCGCAAAAGTTGACCGCGGTCAACTTTCCAACGCGAGGGGTTTACCGAGCGCCGGACCCGTCTCGGTCAGGCGCTCCTACGCTGCAGGAACCCCGACCGTGGGCCGGCTTTCCGCGGTATCCCGGCACCTCTAGATCCGCCGGGGGCGTGCGCGCTCGAACGCTGAAAGTTGACCGCGGTCAACAAGCTGGACAAGCCCAGTTGCTCGCGCGGAAATCAGAGCGTCTGGCCGGTCATTTGAAGGAAAGACGTGGGGCCCGGCCCAGATAACGCCATTCGACCCAGCATCTCGAGGTCGCCCGGGCCCTAACGGTTTGTGCCGCGAGTAGGAAGGGAGCGGACTTTCCAGCCCCGTAGGCCTCTGCGATTGCATCCGGCTGGGCGACCCATTTCTCGGGTATCGGCAGGCCACAGGGCATTCAGAGCCCGCCGGCTCTACTCGGCTGGGGCTGAACTCGGCAGGGCCGCCGGCTGAACAGACTTCTAGGAGGAGCGTACTGCTCCGAATTCAAGGATCTGCGTAGGGGCGAAGGAACTTCTCGCGTTAACCATCAGAATTCCGCGAGCCACCGTCAGGAGGCCCTGGCGCTCAATTTGGGACGAGACTTCAAGTAGTGTATCCGGTATGCTATATAAGGATACACGGCGGTGGGTAGAGGAGCGCCCAATGGCTTTCCACATTAAGAATCCCGAGACCGACGCGCTGGCCCGCAGGGTCGCCGCGCTCAAGAAGATCGGGCTCACCGAGGCCGTGCATACGGCACTTGCCCACGAGCTGGAGCGCGAGCAGGGCAAGCCGTCCTTGGTCGATCTGGGCGTCCAGTTCTGTCGCGATCTCCGGGCCAGGAGCAATCCGCAAAAGGGCAAGCCGGCAGACAAGGCGTTCCGCGACGGCCTTTACGGGGGTGACTGATGTTTATCGATGCCTCGGCTCTGACCTCATTGTTGACCGACGAAGACGAAGCGCGGGAGCTGTTGGCGCGCCTTCACCAAGCGGCCACGCGCCTGACCTCGCCGCTGGCGGTGTGGGAGGCAGCGATCGCCGTGGCCCGAGTGCTTGGTCTCCCAATTTCGGAGGCTAGCGAAGCGGTCGAGAGCTATTTGGCGCTGATGGAGATCAAGATAGTGCAAGTGCCCCCCGAAACGGCCCGGATCGCGCTCGATGCTTTCGACCGTTACGGCAAGGGGCGGCACCCGGCACGGCTTAATTTCGGGGACTGTTTCGCCTACGCCTGCGCCCGCTATTTAGGGGAGCCTTTGATGTTCAAAGGCACCGATTTCCCGCAGACGGACATCGAAGCGGCATGACGCCGTCGGCGCAGGAGTGCTCACGGCAAGTGTAGACCAGGACGAGAGAGATACAAATCGCCGTCGATGACCGGCCAGCGATCGGAAGGGCAGGGGCCTTCAAGAAGGCGGGGCTGCCTCAAACCACCCAAATCGATGGCGGCACAGGCCGCGTCGGATGACCGCGGTCAGCTAAATTTAGGGGTCGACCCTCCTTGATGGGACGCCCCTTGGCTTGATTTTCAGGCCCTCGGGCCGCGAGAGCCACTAAGTTTGTGTTCTGACGTGGATTGTTGTCGATAACAGTGGCTAGCAAGACAACCGAAAGCGGCCGTCGCTATGACGGAACCTATCCGCCTGATAGATTCCGTTTCAACAGCACTTGTTAAGGTAATCAAGGCCTTGCTCTTCGGCTACAAAACGCCAGATCCGTTGCCCTGGGCCGCTATCGCCCGCCCGCTTGCGACCGCGGAGGACGCGCTTGCCCGCCTCGACGAACGCCTCGCAAAAAGCCCGATTCGGGATGGGTGGGTCAGCCGAAACCACTTCACCGACGCTTGCGCCAGTCTATGGCTGGAGGGCGAACTCGTCCACCTCGAAGATCTGGTTCTCCATGACGCCGGCATGGATATCCGCGCCCCGACACATGAGCTGACTCGGGCGCGCGCCGTGCTGCGCGCCCGCCGTCGCATCGACCGGGAAAAGCCCGACTGGGCATTGTCGCCGGCCGGACTTGCCAGCTTGCGCGGCCAAGACGGGACAGGCGACCTGGACGGGGTAGGCGGCGAGGAGGACTGGAGTCGGGCAGGGGGCAGCGATGCGAAGGAGGCCGGCGATGTGTTGGAGGCAGAGGAGCCACTTGCATTAACCCCGAGGGACGGTCGACTGTCTGAGGCGTTCGCCGCGGTCGATGCAGCAATCGCCAAGGCCGATCGCGCCCTCGCCAGCGATAGCCGAACCCAGATGCGCCGCGCGACCGAGCGCGATCCACTGGTCTACGACATCGACTGGGACGAGGACGCGCGCCTTGCCGCCTGGCGCGACAGCCTTGATGAAGCCCGCAGCCTGCCGCCGACGCTCGCGGCGGCCATTGCCGCCGATGCATGGCGCAGCATCGAACCGCTACAGCACAGGCCATGGCTCGGCCAATTGCTAGCGGCGGCACTGTTGCGTCAACGCGGTAAAACACGCTCGCACCTCGCCTGCCTCTTCGACGGGCTTAAAACCATTCCGCGCGAGCGGCGCCGGTCGCGCGACACCGCGACGCGGCTTGTCGCGGAGCTAGATGCCATCACGGCTGCGGCCGGAGTCGGGTTGAAGGCGCACGATCGGTGGCTCAACCAGCGCGCGCTACTGCTTCGGAAACTAACCGGCCGCCGGTCGACTTCCAAACTCCCTGCGCTCGTCGATTACGTGTTGAGCCGTCCGGTTGTCTCTGCGGGCATGATCGCTGAAGAATTGGGAATCACGTCACGCGCAGCATTGAGCCTGGTAATCGAGCTCGGCCTGCGCGAGGCCACCGGGCGAGGGCGGTACCGGGCGTGGGGAATCCTCTAAGAGACCTCGGGCGGAACGAGATAACCTTTGCTGTGCTGGTCGATCCGGATTGCACCGTGCTTGAGCGCTTGGCCGGCATACTCGCGTTCTCGTCGTTGTCTCTGCCCTTCGGTAAATGAAGACCTTGCCACTGGCGAGCCTTCTTGCGCGCGATTTCAGTCGCGGTTCGGGCGAGACCAGATGAGCGAGTGACCTTCCTCGCCTTAGACCTCGACCAGCGTCGCGTAGATCGGCGCCGCGAAGCTTGGGTCGAGCTTGTGCGAATAGGAGGGCCACGGGAAATACAATGGACGAGAGAAAATTAGCGGACAACAGTCACAAGTGAGTCTATCCACTCCGAATGCCGCAGAACGGAGCACGATGCCATCTGCGCGACGATCTTGGCGAGAACATCGCGGATTTCCCGACCAGCCTCTTGCGCAGAGCGACGCTTCAGCTTCCAGACCGGCAGACGTTCAGCGACGGCCTCAGCGTAGCCGTCCCGATGCAACGATCTTGCCCGGGAACACATATTTGCCAGCCTCGCGCAGGAGCTGCTCAAGATGCGATCTTTGACGGGGCGACTTTGTATTGAAGTTCGAAGGCAGCAACCCGAGGAACTTCGTATCCTGTCGGCCATAACGCCTCTGCACCCCGATCACGGTCTGCATCAGACCTTTGACCCCCTTGATCGAATAGTCCTCCAGATAGATGGGGGCCAGCACATGCGACGCCGCAACCAGACAGCCGACACTGCGAAGTCCAAGCGATGGCGGCGTATCGATGACGCAGGCATCGAACTGATCCGACGAGATGGCGAGGTTTTCTTGCAGAGTCGTTATGGCGGTGGCATTGCTGCGATCGAGATCCGTCAGCGAGCTATCGGCCGGCGCCAGCGTTAGGCCTTCGTCTTCCCTGGGCACTATCCGCGCCCCCGGCTTGAACAAATCCGCGGCTAACGTTGAGCCGGCGTAGTGCCTCAACGTGTCCGACGCATTGCTTTGCGCATCAACGTCGATCACGAGAACGCGGAGATTCGCTTCCGCCATGAACCAAGCCAAATGGACAGCAAGCGTCGTCTTGCCGACCCCGCCCTTTTGATTGTTGATGACAATGGTCTTCATCTTGAGGCCCGAAATGGGTCTAACGGCGCGGGAGTCATGTCCTTGTCCTCATGTCGTGGGGGATGTTGGTTTGAACCAACAGACGATTGCGAATCCGACCACCGGAACATCCCGAAATTCGCGCCGCCAACTCGACCGCCGTTTGGGCTGTCGCGAGCGCGTCGAAGAAATCGTTGAGGTACACCTGGGTATGCGCGACCATGCTGAGATTGGCGACCTCGACGCGTCCGGCGCCGGACGCGCGCGATAACTCCGCGCACCGGCTCAAGTGCCGATAGGCAGTGGCCATCCGACCGCGCGCGTATTCGGCATCGCCCAAACCGCCAAGCGCACGCGCCTGCATCTCTGGCGAATTCGCTCTTCGCGCGTAATCGAGCGCCCGCTCATGCTCCTGCACGCACTCGACGAGCCTTCCAAGCGGGAAGTAGAGATTGCCGCGCAGGAGGTGGGTTCGCGCGCGTTCCCCCGCGAGGTCGTCGTTAGCCGCCGCGCTGTTGCATTCCGCAACGCCACGATCGCGGCAAGCAGTTTACGGCGGTGGCCGACCGAGGTGACGCCAACCCCGATCAGATCGCTGGCGGTCAGGTGGGCAAGAACCTCGGCGTCAATGTCGTTCTCGCGGAACGCCTGCTCGTATTGCCCCAGTTCCAGACCGTGCAGCCAAGCCGCGACGTTCATGGGTGCCTCCAGGCCCGGTTCCTTCGCAGAGCACCTGCTTCTTCAGCCTGTCCCAAAATTTCATGGCAGGCGCGTTCAAATGCTAGCGCACCCCAGGACGTGAAGCTCCTGGCCCGTAGCGCACCTTCCCGGCAGGGCCTGCTGATAAAAGCGGACTGTGTTTCACGGTTATACAGTGGCCGCCGGTCGTGTTGCCTTCTACCAGGTTAGGAACGAGATCTCGGCTTCCACATTGCTTTTAAATTCAATAGGGAGCCGCAGCATGGCAACGCAAATCGTGATGGATCACAGCGGCGATAGCCGACACTTCTTCGACAACTCCAATGCAAATGCCTTGGCGGAGGCGGAGAGGCTTTTCCTGGAATTTATCGGCAAAGGCTATACCGCGGCAGTGCGTACGGGCCCGGGTGAGGCAACCAGGATCACCACGTTCGATCCAACCGCGGAAGAGACGTTGTTCTTCCCGCGGCTTGTCGGCGGATGATCATCCAGTGAAGAGAAAGTCTGGTCCTGTCGGCCGCTGGAACCTGCGAAGCTTGGCTGTGAGCACGTTGTATCAAGCAGCTAAGGACGAGAAAACGATTCACGGGCGGTCAATGCGACTTCTGCGTTCTTGGCTTTCGCCCGAGCAAAGGACCGAGTTCGATGCGAAGGGATACTTCGACGTCGTAGGATGCGATACCGGGAGGCGGTACCGCATCCGGCGAGGAACGTCCGCTAACATCAACGAGGTCGACAATTGCGGGCGGCTCGGAAGGGGGTGGTGCTTTGTTCCGCTGGGTGGCTTGGTCGAGGGCGACGTTATGCTGGCACAGAAAATAGCTATTGAGACGGACGAGGAGCGCGCCTTGAGCATCGCCAACAGCTTCCCGGGGCCGATGCGGTGGCGCCTGCCGGGCAGTCGTCCCTCAGAGGCGAGAAGTTCGCGCGTACGCCTTTATCCCGGGTAGAGCGCGCTTGAGATCTCGAAATCGGAAGGCCGTTTAAACCCTTGCACTCACCCGACACAGCAGCACCGATTCACTGCGGTGGGTCATTTCCTTTCGGCTCTTGTAAAAACTTCGGCAGATGGCCTCGCGGTTCGCGATCACGGGGGGCAGGGCGTTCGGACGGGTCGCGGCCGAGCTTGGATTGCAGCTCGACGAGATCGGTGAAGACGTCAGCCTGGCGGCGCAGCTCGTCGGCGATCATCGGCGGCTGGCTGGCGATGGTGGAGACCACGGTGACCTGCACGCCGCGGCGCTGGACGGCCTCGACCAGCGAGCGGAAATCGCCGTCGCCCGAGAAGAGCACCATCTGGTCGATATGCTCGGCGAGCTCCATGGCGTCTACGGCAAGCTCGATGTCCATGTTGCCCTTGACCTTGCGGCGGCCGGAGGCATCGATGAATTCCTTGGTCGCCTTGGTGACGACGGTGTAGCCGTTGTAGTCCAGCCAGTCGATCAACGGGCGAATCGAGGAATATTCCTGATCCTCGATGATCGCGGTGTAATAGAAGGCTCGCAACAACGTCCCGCGGCTCTGAAACTCCTTCAGCAGGCGCTTGTAATCGATGTCGAAGCCCAGAGTTTTCGCCGTCGCGTAGAGATTGGCCCCGTCGATGAAGAGCGCGATCTTATTGGTAGGAGAGGGCATGTGTGCCGTTTCCGAGCGAAAGTGCAAGGTTATAAGCCAAGAGAATTCTACATCCTCGTCGGGAAGTAGTCGGACGCATTTTATACAGATAGCTACCCAAGATCGTTAGCGCCAATGGTCGCGCTTTCGGACACGTCGGGTGAACTGGGTTCGGGAACTCTGCCCTAGCCGAAGTTGTTCTTTCCAAACTGTAATGTTTGTTGTCTATTGTTAGGGCTTCTTGAAGGGTGGTCGAACCATGGCCTTCGGCGACTTTGCTCTCTTCGATCTCTCGATTTGCAAGCGCGGCCGCACCTGGCGGTGGTCTGTTTCAGATCAATCCGGGAATCCTCTGTCGGCTGGCGACGAGCGCAGCCGGTCCGCAGCCCAATACATGGCGGCTCGAGCCATGTTCCAGTTATTGTTGACTGCTCCTTATCGCAATCGAAAGACGACGACGGGAGTTCATCGCCGTGCGACGGGACTAACCGAGGATTTACGTCCCGGGACCATCCGGCGTTAGTGTGCCGCTCATCGCCGTGCCGATCGGGGTACCGTCATGCCCAGTGAGATTGCGTTGATTGTAAACGGTGCGCGAGACTGAATGACCGCCAGTAGCTGAGAATCTGAGGATGGATCGACAGCGTTTGCGGTTAACCTGAAGGCCGCGCGGGCTTCGAGTGCGGGTTATCGATCGCCCAAGTCGACGTGTCTCGATAGGCTTTCAGGGCCAGTCGGCGGGCGAATAGGAGGCGCGATTCGCAAACGGAGCGGGATCTGGTCGCCTTCAGCAGTTCGCCGAAAGGTAGGTCACTGGCCCCATCTCATGGAATACAAAGGGCTTCCTCGATGTGACCTGTCAGGTGCCGCCCATAGAGCTATCTGAACAATGGCTGGCCTTGTACAGTGATCGGATTCCATCCGGTCAGCATCTCGCGCGTCCAGTCAAGAATTTCGAGTGCTCCTTTCACCGGTCGCGGCTTGCCATCGGCTCCAACAGCCGCAGAGTCATCACGGAAGTGGTTGTAGGCCTCCCCCATGTTCTTAAGAAATCTCCCCTGAAAAGTCGGATCCGACTCTCCAAGCGACTTGACCAGGCAAGTAGCCGGCGCAGCCGCCCCGGCGCGCACGTTCCATTCCTAGTCAGTCATCGCCATGTATCCCCTCAGTCGTGCTGCAATAGTCGTCGTCATGCGACAGCCCTATCGGGCGCCGCCTCCTTAGGACGTGTTGAAACAAACTCGGTTAAGGACGCCCTGAACCATTAGTTCGGCAAGCGCATCTATCCTTTCGTGCTTCGGGGATCGGCGCCGTACGTTCGCTCCTTCCGGATAGTACCATCGGACTTGTGCAATACTGCTTGTCCAAGTCCTCCTTGCCCTTCGGCTTTGTGGCCCGCGAGGATGGCGGCACTCTCGGCCGCCTTTTGAGTTCGATGGTTCGAAACCACTTCACCCTTGTGTTTGAAGGCCCAGCCTTCCTTCGAAGGAACGGAGTGAAAGACTTGTCGTTTGGCCATGACTGAGCTCAATACCGAGGTGTACGATGGCCGGTTTATGGATCGGCGACTCTACAGGGTCTATCAGTTTTATATTTGGTCAAAGCGTGGCTCCGAGGCAGAGCTTAAAGCGTCGCTTGACAATTATCGGCAGCACTGACCGACTGGAACGACAATATGCTGGCGATGCTGCAAATATTTTTCGGGCAGAGCATCAGAGAGAAATTCGACTTTGAGGTGGGTCGTAAATTTGTTCACGTAGCGAACTGGTGGAGGACTTCTATCGTCGATCAGACAAAAACGACAGCGCGTTACAACGATTAATTGAGAGCAACGTCTTCAACCAGTTGGCGAACGCCATGGAAGTCGCAACCACCGAGCGTGCCGACCTTGCGCGGCGTCTGGTTGAAGCTCGGGAGCAGGAAAGGCGTCACCTCGCACGCGTGCTTCGTGACGAGCTGGCCCAGAGCCTCAGTGCCATGAGTGCGACAGCTGCTTCGATCAAGATCACCGCCTCGACTGATTGTCCCTCTTTTGTTCCCGAAGCTCAGGCCCTTACGGAAACTGCGGGCTGTATCATGAAGGCGCTACGCAGTACCGTGCAGGAATTGAGACTGCAGGAGATCGACGATATCGGCCTGCTCACGAGCCTTGGGGGACTAATCGGCGATCATAATCTCCGCGGCTCCGGGAAGACCCACTTCCTGCTCGAGGCGCACGGCGACGTGAACGGGCTACCCCTGTCGGTTACCAGTCACATCTTTCATATCAGTTAGGAAGGTCTGACAAACGCTGCCAAACATGCGCAGGCGGCCATCGTGCGTGCCGTGGTGCGTATCGACCTTGCGTCAAGGTCTGGCGCCGGCTTGGTGGAGGCGACCGTTGAGGACGATGGTGCGGGATTGGCGCGCGAGATCAGGGGCGAGCTTGGTTTCGGCCTCGGGCTGATCGGGATTCGCGAGAGAACGCTCGCGTTGGGTGGGGAGATGAGCGTTGTGCCGAGGCCGAAAAAGGCCTCATCCTCAGCGCCAGCATTCCCGTGACGGGTACCGCCGGTCCAGCCATGAGGCCACGAAATATCAGCGTCATGCTTGTCGATGACCACGCAGTTGTGCGTGAGGGATACCATCGGCTTCTTGAAAAACATGAAGGCATTACTGTCGTCGCCGAGGCAGCCGACGCGGCCGGCGCCTATCAAGCGTACAAGAGCAACAATCCCGATGTTGTGGTGATGGACGTTTCATTGCCGGGTCGCGGCGGCATAGATGCCATTCGACAGATACGTCAGTGGGATCCAACCGCGCGCCTGCTGGTTTTCACCATGCACTTGAGCGCGACATTCGCTCTCCAGGCCTTCCGGGCGGGTGCAAAGGGCTTTGTCACCAAAAGTAGCCCGCCCGAATTGCTCGTTAGTGCGGTGTGCGACGTCGCTGCCGGCCGGGTTGCAATTTGCCCCGAGGTCAGTGACGCCATCGCAAGGAGCCGACTACAGGACGATGCAAGTATCATTGATACTCTTTCCCCTCGTGAATTCGAGATACTGCGAATGTTACTTGATGGCCGGTCTTCCGAAGAGATAGCCGCCGCATTCAATCTCAGCCCAAAGACGGTCTCGAACTATCACTACGCCATCAAATCGAAGCTCGGCGTTTCATCCGACGTTGAGCTCGTGCTTTTTGGCCTGCGAAGCAGCTTACTAACGCTAGGGAAAGAGCGAAAGCACTAGACAATTTCCGATCTGCCAAACAACTGGCGGGTCAAAAGCTAACATCCGGCGGGCGGGCCGGAGGTCCGTAAGGTGGACAGAAATGCCTTGCCCAATCCGCTCCCACGGGGACTGCCTCTCAAGCGTCTTCTGGCGGCAGCTTCGCTGCCAAGTGGGGCCAGTTGCGCTCGATGATGCCGCGCAGCTCGAAATCGACTTCGTCGATGGTGGCGAAGTTCTCCAGCTCAAGGCGAAGCGCTTCCAGTTGGTCTGGGTCAAGCACACGGCCTCGGTAGATTTCTATGGACATGACGGGTCAGCTAGACAGCCTGACGAGAACCGGCCCATTGCCAACGCGCGCATCGGTCAACGGGCCGTTCCGGGTGGATGGCGTGAGAGTGTCGCGCCACCGACCGACATCTCAATCTCTTTGTTGGCGACTCGTTCCCGCAACTCAGGACACCGCGACAATCGTCTCACCGAGGATCCCGGCGACTACGTCTTTGAGCGTTATGTGCGGAAGCCAACTAGTGACGAAGACCGCAGCGAAGTCGATCGCTGCGGCCCACGCCTTGTCAAAAAATCCCGGGTGAAAAGGTCTAAGTGGAATATGCAGCCAGCCCCGGTGACGATCACGGTAGACGCGGTGAGATGTTCCCGCGCCAACCTTTGTGAATCGGAAGTTAAAATGGCTCTGCCGTTCGGTCAACGAAGGGCTCAGTATGAGCGACCCAAGCCGTTCCAGAGCTGGACGTGAGGAGTAGCGCCGGGGGCCGCGAGCGCGCGTACTCAACTTGCGCGCTGATGGATGTTTCCGCAAAAAAATTCGGCGCGTCGTATCAGGACGTGGCCGGAGATTAAGCGTGCTGCAATATCGGGCGCGCATTGGGCTGCCCTCGGCCGAGCTAAGACGCCACCAGCAGGCCAACCTGTTGTCCGCGATCCGACTGTTCGTCCTCGACTAGGCATCGTGCCGCGGCAATCCAGACTCAGCAGCCGACACCATAGTCATCCAGTGATGGAGCGCGAGCTCTGAGGCGGCCCTGCTGAGAATAGCATCGTGCAGTACCGCGCATTAAACATCATATTTAAAATAAGTCGCATTTAAATAAATTAAATGGACAAAAACTTAATATTAATTAGGGGTGCTTGGCGCCGGACGAACGCGTCAAGGACCTCCGAGAAGCGGTCCCGTCATCCTGCCCCCCTGTTTACGCCCCAAGGATGTAGGGGCCGCTTCTTTGGCAAGTTGCGAGGCGAATCATGGGCTTCCTGTCATTGGGCAATTTATTTTTCATCTCCGCCGCAACAGGCACACTCCTACTGGTTGAGATCGGAGTATTGATCATCGTGGGTGTGATCTGAGCCACTGAAAGAAGAGGAACGTAAGGCGTTCTGGAGGTAATTTTAATTTCAGCGCTTCCCTGGCCACCAGACCAAAGGCGGCCTATCGGCCGAGATTTTCGTGGTGCGCAAGGCAATGAGGCAGAGGGCCGTCCCTGTAGCTCGGGGCAACCAGCGCATATAGCGCTCCAACTCGTCCTCGCCGGCCGGGGCGTTCCCTCTCTGCCGAATTCACAAATTTGAATCCCTCAGGGCTTGCGCAACTGTTTCCCTCACCTCGATCAGCCGCTCTGTGGTTTACCGATTAGGCCGCCGAAAGATTACATCATGTCGCCGCTGCGAGGAGCCGCACGTAAGTCCCGCTCTCGTGCAACTCGAGCCAACCTTTCCCGATCGCATGCTCGATGCCGGCGCCAAACTCCGCCCGCTCGCTTTGAGCGCGTAGAGGAAGGGGGCGTTGATCTTCTCGATATGAATTCGGCCGTCTTGGACCGGCTCAGTGCTGGCGGCGAGCTGGACGATCTTGCGGGCTGCGGCTTCCGGATCTGCGGGGACGGTCGGGCCTGAATTTCGCCATGTCTATCGCTCTTCGGTCGGGTGAACCCTTTTATAGGGCGTAATCTGCCTTGTCTCGGTCAGCTTGATCATGCGGGCAGGCGGCGCGTAGCGCGGAGTACGGCACGACCGGCATTTGAGCGAAGCATCGGGTTTCCAAGCCGCGTATCCCGGGGCCGGCGGATGTCCTTTAGCAAGCACCTGCATTCTGGCTTAACGCATGTAAGTGCCTGCATCACCGAAACAGGCTAGGCTCATGTCCAATCGGAGGGTCAACCATGCCTCACCGAAAATACCGCGAGCTAGAACACCAGTGCCGCGTCCAAGCTGCGATCACGGGCCACAAAGAGACCAAGCAAGAACTCGAAAAATTGGAGCACGAATACAAGGTCATTGCTGACTGGTTAGAAGCGCGCCAGCAACCTGCCAGCGAAACGCAGTCCGAATAGCGAGGCTATCGAAGTTGGAGGCCTTCACCGCAATTATGAAAGCATGTCCGCGATGGCCGGCGGCAAATCGTGCACGCACGGTAACTAGATCCCAAGTTGCAACTGGGTCGTTCACCTCCGCGATGATGTTTGCCCACACAGCTTGCCTGATCGCCGTGGAACGGCGGATGGGCGGGGATAATTCGTAACCGCTCAAGCGAGGCTCACAGAACTGCCATCGAGGACACCGAACCTATCCGCACCAACCATCGCGTGGATTAGCAGCAGAGGCTCGCGGAGCGCCGCGCCCCTTATGGAGCAACAAGAAGGAACAAGAGGTTGCGCAGCCAGCCTCGTCGCGATTTAATCCGAGCGACAGCGGCTGAGGACTCCATAGTGTGGCATCAAGCATTCCGGTTAAGCGTATGGTTACCGATGGCCCTTGCGCCTGCCGCCGTCGCACCGGCTGCTGCATACACGGCAAACTCCATCCCCTTGTGGGGGTGCAGCCGAGACGCGCGAAAACGGCAAGACGCCAAAGCCAGACGTAATTCAATGCTTCACGAGATCGGTTCAGCGCTCGTCTTGATAGCCGTCACGAGCCTCTATTTCTCGCCTTGGAATGGATCATTGTGGAACCGGTAACAAGCTTTCTTGCTCAGGCAGGTTGCAATCACTCTACGGTCTCTAGCTGCGGCGTGCGCGGTTGCTTTTGGCGTTGCGGCGCTTGTCTCTCCTCACTAACCATGAAGGGGCTGCCAACCTCGGCGGGCTCTGCACGTTCTGGCGGAGAGCAGATGCGCTTCCATGGCCGCCAGATCGTCGCTCCCCGGCATCCATCAACCGGTGCCCCGTCAGTTGCTTAGTTGTGGACAACCTCCTGAGAGACCACACTTAGGCGACCGGATCTGGACTGGCGCTGGCACCAGGCGGCCTCATATCATCCGCATGATGAGCATCGACCCGGATGCCCATTCTGGTCCCCGAGCTCGACCACATGCACTGGGCGCTCGAGATGTCGTGCATGGCAGGTGCGGGGGAACGGATTCTGAACGCCGTGCCACTCACCGAAATCAAGCGTTATCGGCGACCTGGACCAAATATGAGGTGGCCTCGGGTAAGTTGATCGCTTGGGACTTTTAGCCGGCAGTTGGAATTGAAGCGTGATGGTACGCTCAATCGGACGCGCTCGCCAACGGCAGACTTCTCACACTAGATCCGCGATCCGATCTGAGAGTCGAATATGAGCGGTGGGGCATCTTCCTCGAACGGGAGCCACCGAAATGGCTCGCGCGGTACTGCACCCGTTGCACCAGCGAGCAGCGACAAGCTGGGATGATGTAGTGCTTAGGGCAGCCGGCCGTCTCTGGAACCCGGTAAGTTCTTGACCGTTAAGTGGCGAGACAGCGAAATTCTGAGAGGGAAAGTGGTGCATCGTCGGGAGCCGCATGCTGAACTGTCGTCAACCTCGCGGTTCTTCAGTGAACTCGCCAACCGGACCTCTATCGCGGCTGGTCGGGCCTCTACGTTCCTTTTGGCCGCCGGCGTCGTGGTCGTCTAAGCGATCAGTGGGCCACTGTTCAAGTTCTCGGACACCTGGCAACTGGTCATCAACACCGGTACTACGATCGTCACCTTCTTGATGGTTTTCCTCATTCAAAATTCGCAAAACCGGGACAGCGCTGCAATACAGGTCAAACTTGATGAATTGATCCGCGCTGGCGCTGCGCGCAATTCAATGGTTGGTATCGAGCACCTCAGCGATGAGGAGATCGAAGAGTTGCGGAAAAAATGCGAAGCGCGTGCTTCCGCCGAGCGGCCTGGTAAGCTGACGGTCGAAGAAGCTGATCACGCTGCGCGCCAAGCAGCCGAGCGCGTAGCAAGCTAACAACTATCGCATCAGTAGGAGGACTCGCAGCTCGAGTGGCCAAGATGTCCGATCCAGTAAAGCGAGGCGCGTCAAGCAAGCGTCCACTCGAGCGAAAAGAGGGTTCGTCAAAAGAGTTAGAGAGAAAACCGCTGCCTTTGGACGCTGCCGCGCGACTGAAGGGCAGAGTCGTGCTTGCCCTGGTGCTAGTCGCGCTTGCATTATGGACCGCTGCTGGCTTTCTGCCATCGCTGATTTGGGCGACCATTCTTGCCGTGTCGCTATGGCCGCTCTACATCAAGTTTGCGATGCGCTTTGCATCAGGCTCCTCTGGCCTGGCCGCGTTCATCTTTACCACCATCGTGGCACTCGTGCTGTTTACGCCGATGGCGCTTGCCGTCTACCAGATCGCACAGCAGGGTGACGTCCTCGTCAGCTGGTTGAAAAGGGCGCGCGAGAGCGGGATTGAAGTGCCCGACTGGATTGCCCGAGTGCCGATTGCGGCCGAAAGTCTGCAGCACTGGTGGCGCGCTAACCTTTCAGATCCAGAAGCTGCGACCGCTTGGCTACAAAGCATCAATGCGGACAATGCTTCCGATCTTTTTAGAACCTTTGGCGGGCAGCTAATTCACCGGCTATTTTTCCTCCTGTTTTCGCTTTTTGCTCTATTCGTCCTGCTCCGCAATGGTCGCGCGGTTGCCAATCGCGTCTTACAAACTTGCGACCGACTTCTCGGAGAACCCGGGGAGGGTCTAATCGAAAGGATGGTCGATGCCATCCGCGGAACGGTGAACGGCACGGTGTTGGTTGCTGTGGGTGAGGGACTTTTGATTGGGGTCGGCTATCTCGTCGCGGAAGTTCCGAATGCAGTGATGTTCACGGTTCTGACAACGGCATTTGCAATGCTCCCGTTTGGCGCTTGGCTGGCCTTTACCGCCGCTGCCCTGGTCCTGGTCACCGACGGCGGCAGTGGATTAGCAGCCGCAGGCGTATTCTTTTGGGGCGCGATCGTTATGCTAACGGGAGATCATCTTGTGTGGCCGATCTTAGTAGGCGGCTCAGCGCGGCTCCCATTTCTTCTTGCCTTTGTCGGCATTTTTGGAGGACTTGCTGCCTTCGGACTTATCGGTTTGTTTTTGGGGCCGGTCATCATGGCGGCATTGTTGACTGTGTGGCGCGAATGGGTATTTCGACCCGTTGTCAACGAGAAGACCAGCTGAGCCACCGAACGCGAGCTACTCAGACAGCCGCCAGCCTAAAGCCTTTCTGGTCTTAGCAGCGTCGCGAGGTGGACTAAGCGCCTCAGGTCTCGCCTCCGTCATCCGGCATTTCGGCTGGTGGCCCAAGACTGACGGTGACGTCAGTCCCGGAACTCGCGGGGCCGGCTTGACATCAATTGCGAGATCCGGTGACTTGTGCATACCGCGGACACGTGCTGTCGGCCGCATGAACAAGTTGACGCGCGATCTCGTCCATCAGGTCGTCATGGAGCACTGACCACACTTCTTACAATTTTACGAGCGCGATAATAAGCATGGGGCGCCGCGCCATGTCTCCGACGCGGATAATCACATTCTGGATGGAACGGACAGACAGTGGTAGCGCGCGTCGTCAACAAGCGGTAGCGCACTGCTGATCGAAGGTTATCGCATCGACTGACATCAGAGCTTCCAAATCAGAGCGGCACGCGAGTGATAAAGAACGCGCGGCGAGCAACCTCCGCGGGCTGAGAGAGGCGTCTGGTCAATAACAACCCAATGTGGCGGCCGGATAGCGTACAATCTCCGAGTGTCGTCTACTGGTCTCTTAGCGGATCAACCGGCCCTCGAAAACCTCGTTTCAGCTAATGACTACGCTGCGATCGATGTGATTCGCACGGGAAGCCAGCGCGCCGAGTATCGCGGCGCAAATCCAAAAACTTCTAAGCATTGAGCGGCCCCGAGTTCGATGACCGCTAATAGCCTGATTGAAGCGCAATGAATGTCGGCCTCGGGGCCAATAGGTGACATTTAAGGGCCAATAGGGGACATTCACCGAATGTCTTTTGTCAGCCAACTCGACTTAGGAGTACCCCTGATGTCGCCAATGGGATGGGAGGCACTCGGGCAGTGGGGTGAAGACGTAGCTCGCGTCGAGCCACTGGCCGGCGGGGTCGCCAACGATGTGTGGAGCGTGCGCGTTCAAGGGTACCTCGCCGTCGCTCGTCTCGGTGCGAGGAGCGATGCTGATCTCCTGTGGGAGACCGAGCTCCTCAAACAGCTCGACCGTGGAGGTCTGACCGTGCCGGTGCCGATCCCGACGACTGACGGCCGGCTGTTCGCGGACGGTCTGGTGGTGATGACATACGTGGAGGGCGGACCGCCAGAGACGGAGGCCGACTGGCGTCGCGTGGCCGACATGCTCCGCCGGCTGCATCGGTTGACAGCGGGGTGGCCGCAGCGTCCGGGCTGGCGATCGTCGACTGACCTCCTGCACACCGAAACTGGGACGAGGATCAACCTCGGCGCGATGCCACCTGAGGGCGTTGCTCGATGCCGAGCCGCGTGGGCGCGGCTCGTCGGACGCCAGACCTGCGTCGTCCACGGCGACCCCAACCCGCGCAACATCCGCATGACCGCAGATCGGGTCGGGCTGATCGACTGGGACGAGTCGCATGTTGACGTCCCCGATCTCGACCTGGTGCTGCCCCACAACGCCGCCGGTCTCGATGGCGGCGCGCACGACATCGCCGCGCAAGCGTCGGCCGCATGGGAAGCCGCCATCTGCTGGGACGACGCGTTCGCGATCAAGCGGCTTGCCCAAGTTCGAGCGGTCTGAGCAGCTGCAGCAGCTCGACAGCGCCGGGTCCTGGACCGGGCCGGGAGAAATTGCGCTGGGCCCGACCCCCGTGATTCAAAGTCCCAACTGGGGGCTCGAATCATGTGCTACGAACTCGCCGATCATGAATGGACTGCCATTAAGCCGATGCTGCCACTAGCGCGTGGCATTCCTCGGGTCAACGACCGAGGTGTGCTCAATGGCATTTGCTGGGTCTTGCGATCCGGAGCACCCTGGCGTGATCTGCCCGAGCCGTCTGGTCCGTACACTACATGCTACAACCGTTTTGCCCGCTGGCGGAGGGCAGGTGCCTGGGGCCGCATCACGAGGAGCTTGCCGCTGCTCATGATACCGCCGTCGATCGACACCTCCATCGTCCGTGTTCATCAGCATGGAGCCTACATCACAAGGAACCAGCGCCAATCGATGGGACGCCAGCGGCCGCCTGACGAGCAAAATTCATGCGCTGGTCGACAACATGGTCTGCCGGTACGGCTGGCGCTGAGCCCCGGTCAGGCCCATAACGTTCGACTTGCCGGAAAACTGCTGTCTCGTCTGAAATCCGGGTCAATGCTGCTTGCCGACCGTGGCTATGACGCGGACTGGATCAGGGAGCTTGCCATGAAGAAGGGCGCGTGGGCTAACATCCCGCCGAAAAGCAACGGCAGCGATCCAATCTGTTTCAGCCCCTATTTTACCGCGCTCGCGACCGGGTCGAGCGGTTCTTCAACAGGATCAAACAATGTCGTCGGGTGGCAACGCGCTACGACAGGCTTGCTGCCAACTATCTTGCGTTCGCTCAGCTCGCGTCAATCAGGCTATGGCTCCACCTTAATGAGTCCGCGTCCTGGCCGCCCGGCCGTACACCAGGCTCCGCCGATGTTCGCCACCATCTACGACTGGAGTGGCTTCTACATCGGCATCAACGGTGGCTGGGGCTCTTCCCGTACTTGCGCAGACATCGTGGCGGTCGGGGTTGTACCGGGCGTGCCAGCTGCGGCTGAGGGGTGCCACGACGCGACCGGGGGCACGGTTGGTGGCCATCGGTTATCGCTGGCAATCAGCCAACTGGGTCTTCGGCGTTGAAGGCCAAGGCAACTGGGCCGATTTCACCAGCCACGCTTAACGAAAATCGCACCCGCACCGACTCGTTTGGTTTGATCACCGGCCAAGTGGGTTATGCTTGGAACAATGTCCTCCTCTACGTCAAGGGCGGTGCGGCGGTAGTTGGCAATCGCTTCGACACCCCATATTGGGCCTGGCTTTGTTGGTGCCGGTACGCTTCTGGCTTCAGCACGTGACACTCGCTGGGGAGGTACGGTCGGTGCTGGCATCGAGTTTGGCTTCGCTCCGAATTGGTCCGTTGGCTTCGCTATCGATATCTTCCTGGACCACCATGATAGCGTTTTCACCGTGCCGGGTGGAGGTGTTTTCGGAACCGCTCGTATCGGACAGGATGTCGACCTAGCTCTATGAACTACCGTTTTGGTGATTTAGTGGTCCGCTCGTCGCGAAGTACTGAGCCATTAAGAGAACAAGGACCGGCTCAAAGAGCCGGCCTTATTGTTGGGGACCTCTAAATGGCGAAATCCGACAGGCTGGTTATCCCTTCCAAGCTGCGGCTGAGCTAAATCAAGCATTCGCCTCGGCTGACCCTCATGCAATTTGCAAGCAATCGGGCAAGCTCTTAAAAATTTCAAGGTTGCGGAGATCTCCGAGGAAGCGGGACTGCAGCGTAGAAGTATCTGCCGAGCGTTCGCCAGCGGACGGCTTCCGAATTTACAACGGTCACTCTGCGTCCTCACGGCTACGGGCCTTAGAGCTCAGGGTTGCCTCACGCGCGGGCGCCAAGATTAGCCGTCGATTGCCAAGCGGCCGTTCGCGCGACCATTAACAAGCGAGCGCGCTCTCAGCAACGCAGCTTGACCGTCGCTGACGGGATCCCGCCGACGGCGGAGCCGGCGGTTTGCTTTGGTCGCCTGCAAAATGCGAAGGCCGCAGCAGGGCACCGCTGCGGCCTAGCATTCTCGAAAAAATCCGGGTGAAAATATCTAAGTGAAATATCTAGCCAGCCCCGGTCCGGTGAGTCTAACTGCACAAGTCTTGCTTGCCGGCGATAGAGAGGCATAAATGCAGCTTCTCATAGTTGTTATTATCTTGCTGGGCGACCTTGTCGGTCGCCGTCGTGCAAAGCTCTGGAGGGAGTTCAGGTGGTTCGTCATCCGGCGGCGGTGCGAACTCAACTGGTACAAGCGGCGGAGGTGGCTCGATGCTATCGAATGGGACCACACTCAGCGGAACGGCGGCTCGCCTGCCCCAACACGTCCAATGCTAAAAGCCACGGAACGACGTGTGAGAAACTCGGCGCAACTAATCCCGATCAAGCTGTGGGGATCTCGGCCCACGTACAATACGCCAGCTGCAGACGGGGCCGTCCAGCAGCTCGGAAACACCAACACGGGCATCCTGAAGAAGTAACGCCGGGTGATAGTGCGCAACGAGGGAGGTCGGCTGTTGGCCCTCATGACGACTTGCCTAGGAGCATCGCCAGTGCCGTTTTAAAGTGTGACAGAACCTATCTCAGATCCCGAACTTTACATGCGAAAACGGTCCCGCGAGCACCGCGCCGACGACGTTGGCACAAACAAAACCCAGTCGCTCCGAATGAAGCCGTAGACGATCCAAAGGATCAGCCTGCCGTAAGGGCCGTCAGCATTCCCAACGAGAGGTCTCGGGTCGATCCGTATGGCCAGGCGTTCTGGAGTTGAGGGATCTAGGACTGGGACGCGAGGATGGCGGCGAGTCCACCGAGATAACGTGCAATTCGGGTCATTGCCGGGCTTTCCAAGAGACCGGCGACCGGCACCGGTCCTGACGGTTCCCAAATGACGCGCTTTCCAGCTGAAGCCGCTCGGAGGAACCACTCAACTTTCCTTCGGTTGTCCGCCCATCAACACGCATCGAGGAGAGACAAATGGCACAGACGGCGCGAGACATTTTTGTGGTGGGATTGAGGAACGCCCACGCGATGGAAACGCAGGCGCGCGAGCTCATGGAGCGGCAGTCGGAACGGCTGGACGACTACCCCGAGGTGAAGGCGAAGGTCGCCGCTCATCTTGAGGAGACGAACGCCCAGTTGCGGCGGCTTGAGCAATGCCTCGACGCTTGTGGCGAGAGTTCGTCTGCCCTCAAGGATACGACGCAGTCGATCGCAGCGAATGCGATGGCGATGGCACATTCCATGGCGGGCGACGAAATTCTAAAGAACACCTTCGCGAACAATGCCTTCGAACATTTCGAAATCGCTGCCTACAAGTCGCTCCTGGCGCTCTGCTCGGCTGCTGGAATGGAATCATCGCGTGCCCTGTTGAAGGCTTCGCTGGAGGAGGAGGAGCGCATGGCCGCATGGATCGACACGAACGTCGAGAAAGTGACCATGGAATATGTTGAGCACGAACGGCAGGCAGCCTAGCATTTATAACGGGCGCGCTAATCGAAGCAGTAAAGTGGCGAGCCCGCCTTTGACATACCCAGCGATTGTGGGGAGGGCTGCAAGCCGCCGTAGCCCTCCATGCGGACACACGTCTCCGCCTCGCTCCGCCGGCCTTTCGGATCAGAACCACCAGGCTTCGGTGATAGCCGTGTCGTCCCACGGGGTAGCGCGGCGTACATCGTCCGCGCACCGTTCATAGAGTCACCGCGACCTGTCTGATGCCCGATGTGCCGGTACATCTTTTGAATTGTATCAGTCGGACTAGTGAGCACGAAGGCGCCTGTCGGATGGAAGATCCTCGTGCTTCGCCGCGCCAGTTCGGTGCGCAACTCGGTCCGATCATACTGTGCCTGCCAACAACTGCCGATCGGAGCTGCTTTTCAGCTCGCGGCCCCTCGCGGTGAAGTTCCCGGCTTCTGTCGAAGTCCCTAGCCATTCGTAACATCTCCAATCGCCTCGCGCGGCGATCGGCCGAATTTCCTCAAGCTACGAAAATATTCAAGCTGAAGATGCGCCGATGTGCCGCGCCTCGGGATCGTCTTCAGGTGCTGGATATCGTCTTCGATGCCGAGATGGGCGATGTCGGGAGCCAGCATGGCGATCACCGCCTCGAGCCAGCTGCGAAATGAAATCGGCTCGAACGTTACCAGATCGATATACGTCCCGTCGGTTCCATAGCGTTGGGCTCGCCAGCGGTTCTCCTCAATCAGCGCGCGGTGCACGGCCGAATGGGTGGCGTTCAGGCCCCGATGGTGTACGACATACCGGACCAATGCCCGAAACAGAGCTGCGATTGCGATGTCCTGAAGAGGCCTTATGCAAAGGTCAGCAACGCGAAGGAGATTGCGGGCGCTGGCGCCGGCGTCACGCACATCATCAAAATCCACGGCGACTTCGACGATGATGCCTCGCTCGTTCTGACCGAGACTGACTTTCTCAACCGGCTCGCCTTCGATTCTCCGCTCGACATCCGCTTTCGCGCCGATGCCCTGGGAAGCACGCTGCTCTTCGTCAGCATGTCTGATCCGAACATACGGCTGCTGCTGCACCGGATCTGGCAGATCTGGGATGGATCCGGGCATCGTCAGGACCGGCCGAAATCCTTCGTGTTCGTCGCCCAACGCAATCCGGTGCAGGCACCATTACTCCGACGGATGGCATAACCTTAGATGATGGCCTCAGCCGGTTTCTTCTGGACATCCGGACAGCATCTTAACCGGCAGCGTTAGGGCCAGTTCGCTTGCCGAGGTGCAACATGCGTTATCGCCGCACACTGCAGCTCCTATTTCGGGTGGGAGCAAGGCTTGCGGCATGCTGTATGTCCAGAGAGCCGGGCTACCAGCGTTGTGCCATGGCGGGCTCCGATAGGTTGAAGGATTTTTCGGGACCGGCTTCCTAGCGGCTTGGCCGGTAGCTGAGGCGATAGATCTGATCGTCGCGACTAAGGTCTAGAAGCTCGGCGCAGAGCCGGCGCGCTTCCAGGGCGTGGCCAAGGCGCCGGAAGGTTTGGTTGCCGAAGGTCAGGTCGCACTTGCGCTCAGCGGCGGCTTCGTTTGGGGTGGGTAGCGTGGGGAAGCGTACCAAGGCTTTGATGCCGGGGCTCATTAAACCCCCACGCTAGCGGCTCTGAGGATAACGCTCCTTCGGGTGGTCAAATGGATTAGCGAGATTAAGTATGACGGCTACCGCGCGCAGGTTCATAGGCCGCGGCGCCGCGTTCACCCGCAACAGCCACGACTGAACGCGGCGGTTTTCGCACATTGCCCCGGCGAACGACCTCGACCGGCCGCGCGCAGCTCCCGCGAATCGCGCTCTGGAGGAGCGTGCCCTTTTGAAGCGAGGCCCGTCGGGTTTACCCCGCCGGGCCTGTGGTATGTGGCGCGCTACCTACCGGTCGGGTCATCGCCTCTGCCTGGCCGGATAGCACCCTTCTGCAGTCCGCCGGCTGAACTACTGCCGGTGCCGGACGATGCTCCTGTCCCGGTACCTGACGTTCCGCCTGAGGTGCCCGCGCCCGTTCCCGCAGATCCGCCGATTCCGCCGGGGCCAGCTCCATTCCCTGCACTGGCACCCGTACCAGCGCCGGCTCCCGTTCCCCCGCCACCGATTCCGCCGGGGCCAGCTCCATTCCCTGAACTGGCACCCGTACCAGCTCCAGCTCCGGCGCCACCCGCTCCGGCGCCACCTGCTCCGCCAGCTCCGCCCGCGCCTTGGGCATAAGCAAACCCCACGGATCCGCCTGCCAGCAGCGCGCACGTCAGCAATGATAAGACTGTCTTTCGCATATGAAGGCTCCTATTTGTGTTTTGTGTTGGGCTAACCGAGCCTGCAAAAGGACGTTCCTAGAGACACCGAGCGGCGTCGTAGCGTCGCCTAGGTCTCGGGCTCGGCAACGTCCTGCGACGAACTTGGTCATTGACCCCGATGCGGTCACCATGCATTGACCGCGTCCGGCGAACTGCCAATTGCCCATACCTCAAGTCCGGCCATTGAGGCAGTAGCGCTCGTGGGTGACTGCAAAGGTCGAATAGCCACGGTTCGCCACAACACAGGCGCGGCAAATATCAGGAAGCGCTGCTTCATTGGAAGTTCCAGTTTCGGCGTTGAAGCACGCCGAGTGAGGCTGCGTTCCAAACGCGCGCCCAGCACGTGAATCTCAGGAATCCACACGCGCGATTAACCTGTGTGAAGCCACTCGCGTTGGATCGCGGCTAGGGTCACCGCTGCGACGTTTCGATCGAAAGTAGGATGCCCGAACAGTCTTCGCGCCTTAGAAACTTTACCATCAATTTCGGCCCTCAGCATCCCGCGGCCCATGGCGTCCTGCGGCTCGTGCTCGAGCTTGACGGCGAAGTCGTCGCGCGCGTTGATCCCCATATCGGACTGCTGCATCGGGGCACCGAGAAGCTGATTGAGGCCAAGACCTACCTCCAGGCCATTCCGTATTTCGATCGACTCGACTACGTCGCCCCCCTGACGCAGGAGCATGCTTTCTGCCTTGCGATCGAAAGACTGATCGGCCTCGAAGTGCCGCGGCGCGGACAGCTGATCAGGGTGCTCTATCATGAGATCAGCCGGATCCTGTCACACCTCCTGAACGTCACGACGCAAGCTATGGACGTTGGTGCCCTGACCCCGCCGCTATGGGGCTTCGAGGAGCGCGAGAAGCTCATGGTGTTTTACGAGCGTGCATCCGGCAGCCGAATGCATGCGAACTACTACCGGCCCGGCGGCGTGCATCAGGATCTTCCGCACAAGCTGATCGATGATATCGAGGCCTGGTGCGATCCATTCCTACGCGTAGTCGATGACCTCGACCGGCTGCTTTCGCCCAATCGGATCTTCAAGGCGCGCAACGTGGATATCGGCAGGGTGACACTCGAGTAGGCCTGGGCGTGGGGCTTTTCCGGCGTCATGGTGCGCGGCTCCGGAGCGGCCTGGGACCTGCGGAAGGCGCAGCCTTACGATTGCTATGACGAGATGGACTTCGATATCCCGATCGGCAGGAACGGCGATTGCTATGACCGCTATCACATTCGCATGGAGGAGATGCGGCAGTCAGTCCCCATCATGAAGGAGTGCATCGAGAAGCTGAAGTCCCCGGACGGAAGACGTCCCGTTCTCGTGCAGGATAATAAAGTCGCGCCGCCCAGGCGCGGAGAGATGAAGCGATCGATGGAGGCACTGATCCATCATTTCAAGCTCTACACCGAAGGATTTCATGTTCCGGCAGGCGAGATCTACGTCGCGGTCGAGGCTCCGAAAGGCGAGTTCGGCGTGTTTCTCGTGTCAGACGGGACCAACAAGGCCTACAAGTGCAAGATCCGCTCGCCGGGACTTGCCCATCTCCAGGCAATGGACTTCCTTTGCAAGGGGCATTTGCTTGCCGACGTGTCAGCGATTCTGGGCTCGCTGGACATCGTGTTCGGTGAGGTCGATCGCTGAGCGCTCGTCGAGACCATGGTCTAGTCGGATTGGGTGTGTCGGGACGTCCAACCCTCGGGTCAAGCCCGATTCGAAGCACCCGATTGCCGCCTCGGCCCTTTAAGTCGTTGATTCATTAGCACCTGTTATCACGCTTGGCGCTGTTTTCGCCTTCTTAGTGGGTAGTGTGGTCTCGCATCAACGCCTCAGTCCGGCGAAAAAGCGCGCCATTCTCGCCTGATGGGCATCCGATGCATCCGCGAGTGCATCCTGTCCTTGGCTACGCGCGCCGGCCGGGCTGAAGGCGCCCGTCTCCATCGATGAGATCCTAGAGGCATTGTGCGCTCTTGATGGGGCGCCGCGGCACCCGTCGGGCGGCAAGCCGATGCATCTTCGGTCGGTGGATCGCCGCGCCGCGGCCAAGCAGTCCGGGTTTAGGAACGTCTCCTGCTGCGACCTGTTTTCGAGCAAGTCACGGGAGAACAATATGGTTCAAAACAATAATGACAGACACAGGTCACGGCAGAACAGCGCGGTTGGTTGGATGGTCGGTGCTATCTTCGTCATAGCGGTGGTCGCGGCCGTCTTCTTCTACAACGGCCGAGATGTCGGTCATCAGGCCACCACCACGGACCCGACCAACGCCCCGAGCGTCACAACCGGCTCGAGTTCATCCAATAACTGATTGCGCGCTTGCAATGACGGGCCGCCCGTTAGGGCGGCCCGTTTGCTGGCCTCAACCCAGCGGATTCGTCCCGGGCGGCTCGTTCATCTGCTTCATCTGCTCGCCGCTGTCGGGACGTGCGGGGCCGAGGACAGGCTCCTGGCCCAGTCGCTCGAAGCCCCCGCGGAAGGGGAAGGCCCCCCTGCCGTCGCGTGAAGCGCCTTCGCAACAGCGCAGGTTTGCAGAGAGTCGCCGCCGCGCTCGGTGCCCATGAACATGTAGCTGAACTCGGTCGCTTCTTTGCTGCGGCGAAGCTGTTCGGATGGGCAGCGATCCCTCGGCTCCATCTCGTCGATCACCGAGCCATTGCTGCTGATGCATGGTATCGCGTGCGATAAGGTAGCTCAGCATGTCCTGCATGCCCGGATCGCTCGTGGAATTGTAGAGGCAGACGGCGAGCGTCCGCCGTGGATTCGGCCACTCACTGGTACGGCTGTGCTAAGTGCCTAAAGAACATGATGTCGGCCGCGAGAACCTTAGCTGGCCGAATGTTGCCGTGACATGGGAGGTTACGCGCCTTGGCATACCGCTGCCGCTGGGCGGTTTGTCCTTCGGCATTTTACATTGAACGTAACGCTGTCTGTTCTAGAGGAGCCATGTGTATGTAAATGGCATTAGTTCCTTTGAGAGTAGGGTAGGCTAACTGCCCGCCGCTGGCGTCCAGGCTATCGGCGGGCGTGTTATTAGTTGCGTAGTGACAAAGCTTACCAAGGCGTTGATGCCGAGTTCATTAAACCTCGGCTGGCGGCCCCTGAAGGACAGCGCTCCTTCAGGTGCTCAGTGGATTCACGGGATCAAATACGACGGCTACCGGGTTCAAGTGCATGTAGATCGCGGTGCTACAAAAATCTTCACTCGAAATGGGCACGATTGGACCCCACCGCTTTTCGCACATCGCCGTCTCCTCCAGGTTGCGCAGCCAGACGATGTTCAACGGCGAGGTTGCCGTGGTTCATGAGTGCCGAGCCAACTTCTCGGAGCTGCAAGTAGATCTTGCGAAGGCCGTCAGGAATCGAATGCTGTTTGTTCGACATCCTTCAACACAACGGAGAGGACCTCCGCGGCAAACCCCAGCTACATCGCAAGGAACGTTTGATAGAGCTGATCGATCTGCTCGATCCGCCGAGCCTCTACAGCGATCATCATGATGGTGACGGACAGGCGATGTTCGAGGCGGACGCAAGACGATCTACGAGGGCATCGTGTCGAAACGGGCGGATGCTCCATACCGCTCGGACCGCAATGAAGCCTGGCTCAAGATCAAAGCCATCCAGCGCGGGAAATTGCCGGTGGTCGGTTATCAAAGACCCCACGGGTGTAGCGGCCCTCTATCTTGGAAATCAGGAAGGGAAGGACCTCGTCTACATGAGCAAGGTCGGGACCGGCTGGAGTCGGACAACCTCAAGCCAGATCCGCAAGGCGCTCGATACCTTGGTGAGCCCGAAACAGAAGCTGACCAAGGCCATCAGAAAGCTGAAGGCGACCTGGGAGGAGCCGAAGTTCTTTGCCGAGTCGAGTACCGGACATCACCTCGGAAGGCCTGCTGCGCGCCAGCTCGTTCAAGGAACTCTCCAAAAGGAACGCGCCGATCCTAGCCGCGTTTCTCTCGGTCGAGCGGAGTACCGGCCGTGGATCCGGAAAAGCGCATTGCAAGGGCTGGACTGCTTCGACGAAGCCGTCGTGCAGGCGATCGAGGAAATGAAAATGGAAAAGCCCACCCCAGAACAACTAGCCGAGCTCAAGAGGCTTAGCGCAATAGCACGGGTGCCGGATGAATCGGAGATCGTCACCTCGAAGGAGGCGGCGGAAATCCGAATCCGCGACCTGAAGGACAAGGCGAGGATGGAATGATGCCTGACAAACCGATCACTGGAGTCGAGTCCGAGCGCTCCGAAGAGGATATCCAACGCGAAGAGCTCGGTCCCCGCGGTGTCCCTGGCAAAGAAAGTGCGGCGAAGATGGCCGCTCAGCGAGAGAAGAAGACGCCGAGGGATGTTGATCCTGGACATCCCGCATCAACGACCAAGCCATCGACTGGAGACCTCATTGGGCCTCGATATATCGCGAGTACGGCGTGGAATGGGATGAAGGCGTTGTAGCCTGGGATGATCTATTGCTCGGCGGATGGGCTCCTATCAACCATAGGCATCCCTGCGGCCATGATCGACGCGACCTTTGAAGATACGTCAAGCAAGCGCAGGACTGCCTGGAGCAGGCCGAGAGGGCAACTTGGGACACCGACAAGGAAGCTTGGCTGAAGGTCGCGGAGGAGTGGATGGAGATGGCGCGAAAGGCCCGGAGGCAAGCCTCCTAAGAGCATTGACAGGCGAGGCATCAAATCGTTCACGGTCTATCCGCTGGATACATGTCACGAAGAGAGCCCGCGAGCTTAGACCATCGGCAGACCAGCCGCCGCTCTCGCGCTCCCGACGCTCAAGTTTCAGCTGCCTCTTAGATGAGAACGGAGTGCCGAACTCCCGCGCCTCAAGCCGCACTGAATCTGCCGAACGCTTGAGAGCAATCGCCGCCCGCATCAAGGACACGCCTCTTTGAACCGCCGACGCGTTTTCCGCATTCCTATACTCCCTGAATAGGAATGCTGACTTGCGGCGGGGGCATGTCTCAACCAGCTGTTAATTTGGGTTGCAGAGTGCAATGGGGGTTGAGGGACACTGCTAAGGGTCGATTGTTCGGACGGGACCGTGATGCTGGTATAGCGCACGCGCGGCGCTTGCTTCTTCGACTTGAAGTCGGAGCTGTTCGAGTTCGGCTAGTTGGGAGGAGAGATCGTTTAAGCGTTGAGCAAGAAGGATCGTATGAAAGTTCTGGAGTTGGAGAGCCAAGTCTAAACGAGGCGACGGATGCACCCTCATTAAAGCATGTGAACCGTATCGACGATTTTGCGTCGTTCTGCATTCAACTCTCTCATCCGCTGGATGCGTTGGTCACGTATATTGCTGGGACTGGCTCTTGCAGGTGCCTTCGGATTTAACCATGCGTCGGAAAAATGGGCTGTCGGCGAGTGGGTTAATGCCGCTACTGGTCTCCTCGTTCGGCTCGCCATGCCTGCTCGATCGCCGGCTGAGATCGCAGTACCCCTGGCCGGTTGAAGTGTGGATCTCGGAGATCGAGCGTTTTCCTCGAATAGGAACCGTCACGGCCTTTGTTTGGTCTGCATGCGTTTTTAGACGCACCCGGCTTTCCTACTTTGTTAGCGCGAGCGGCCCCAGCCCTGGGTCCTTCGCCTTGGCCTGGGGCCGTTTCTCTGGTGCAAGCGGCCCGGCTCCAGGCCTGCCGTCCCAGTCGTTTAGTTTTTAAGGTGCAAGGCCCGCTTCCGTGCTCTTCGTCCATGGCTTCGCTCAGGAACGTTCATGAGGTCGCGCGCTTGTGGAGCAATGACCAACTCCGTCCTTCTCATTCCCGGCATGCTCAAGCCGCTACGACTGGCTCGCGTCTATGGCTTTTTGGTCCAACGCGGAGGCGGCCTCTATCACCCGGGCGGCAACCAACCAGCGTGCTCACTCGGATTGGCGCAGAAGATGGTTGAGGGCGGCTGGCTAGAGAAGCACGGGCAGCGCTATGAGCCGACTGAAAAGGGTCTGAAGGCAGCGGAATGATCTCGCAAGCGTAACAAACCTGCGCATGGCGCTTCCACGGGAACGATTAGGGAGCGGCGTCGAAAAGATCAATGACACAGCCCCACCGCCGAAAGCAGACCAGAAAGTGCGCTCCCTCAGGCCAGTCGTTCGCTTCCGTTAAGGCAGCGAGCGGTCGCTCGCCATCGCTTCCTCCGAGGAACCCCCGCCGAGATCAGGGCGAGACCGATGTCGGCCAGTTGACGGGAAAGAAGGGTGATCCCGAGCCGCCGCGCGTTCTCCGAAATGCCGGAGATCCCATTGGCTGCATGACCAATACCCAAGGCCATCGATTCGACCATTTAAGCAGGCTTGATCGCTCCGGCTGTCGGGGCGTGGCCTGAAGCCGGTGCCGCTTCAGGTCATCGCAGTCACGATAGCGGCGAGAACTCACTCAGATGCTCTGGCGGTACGTGGGTGGAGCGGAGCTGCGGCGGGCCACGCCGAAGAGCGGCCCAGGCGCCGAGTTCAAAAAGGAGCGACGAATATGCCTGGCTGGCGGCTGTCTCACTAGTCTCAAAATTGAACGCTGCCGAGCTCGAAATACGTGTCATGGTAGCGTTCCAGTTCGAACTGACCACTGAAACTACAGTTGGCACTAGCCGAGCAATGGCTGTTCCACAGGTTTGTGACAGCGACGGGAGTCGGATTTGCCCTTAGTTCGACGGACCGAAGTTTCCGTTCAGGCGTAAAAGCCAGACCAGCAACAGGGTCATGGAAGCGGACATGACGCCCATGAAGATTTCTGTCTTTCGGCCGAATAGCTTGTCCGAGAGGAAAGCTATCGAGGAAGCCCGCCGCGTCATCGCTGAATCAACGAGGGTGCTCGAAATTCATCCGTTGCCAGAAACCTTCCTGGGCCGCCAAACCCACCGACCCATTCCCTTGCTTGGCGATCAAGAGAATTAGATTTGTAACTGGCTCGTTTTGATTCTCGGCGCAGGGTGGTTCGGCCGGAGACGACGCTGGATGAAAGGATCGCTCAGCACAGCGCCATGTTGAGCGCCCGGCTAATCGTTGAGCGCCAGCGGGCTATCGTTGTCCGCCACGGGATGCCAGCCTTAATCGAGCTTCTAAGACTGTTCGAGCACACAGCAGACATTCGAGCTGGACCTGATTGATTTGCTCAAGAGGATGTAGGGCCGCCTCAGGTGCTGGGCCGGCTAGCTGAATCCGAGGGGTCCTAGTTCCATCTCAATGTAGCTGGTGCCGTTTGCGATTTATCTGCAATGTTTATAGGTGGCGCACTGTGACCAAGCGCCGCCGCAGAGTGAAGCAGACCCGCTCTCTTGAAGAACGAATGCCCGAACAGCCACGAACCTCAAAGAATAAGCTAGTCAGTTGCCCGCTGGGGCAGAACGCGAAGACTTACTTAAGCGAGGCGGGATTGCCGAGGCCGGCGCGCACTCAAGCGGGCCGGTGCGCTCGCCCGGCCTGCAGCTGCCCAAATAGAAAACTTAGATGAAGCTCAGCATCGAGTCGCGGCCGCCGAACGGATAATAGGGGCGACTGTATTTAGGACCTCGCCTATCGCGAGGTGATTCCATACTGGGAATGATCTTGATAATGTCCGGCATTGGGACGGTGCTGATCTCTACCATAGCTATCTTGTTCGAGTGGCACGCGCTGGTTGGCTACTGGCGCGCCTCAAGAGGCAGCCACCGTTGGGACCGAAATCAACATGCGTAATTGATCGATCATGTAGTTAGGCTGATCGATGACTCGGTATAATTTCGATCTGGTGGATCAAGACGGCCTTGTGATCGACGAGGAGGGTTTAGAGTTGTCCGACATGGAGCGGGTTGAGCACGAAGCAACTCGCGCCATGGCGGACGCAGCCCGCGAGAGCTTGGACCGATAGATCACTCCGGGAGAAGCGACAATTGAGGTTCGCGATGACGCTGAACCAGTAATGCGGGCGCGGTTCGTGGTCCCGATAGAGCGCCTTAAGGAGCAGTAAGGCCGCCTCCGTTGGCTTGACTAGCCTTACTTAACGTCCCAGAGGGCTAATCTAATTTTTGCGGTGGTCTGTTTTGCTCTAGCGTGGCTTAGGGACCGCGCTATGCAGCTGCGCCACCTAGGAGAAGCCGAGCGGCACATCGCCCAAGGCGAGCAGCACATTCCAGAGCAGGAAGATCGGATCGCGTTTCAGCCGTCTTGGGGCAGAGACATTCGAAGCTCAGAAGCGTCTAAACAACTTCTTCGTCAGCCAGATGCTGCACCTACAGCACCGCGAACGAATCCTAAAAGAGCTAAAAGAGTAAGACGACCTGGCACTGTCCGTATATAACACCAGTGTGTTAGCCTAGATTTGGAAATGTGCTAATTTCTGTAGCAACCCATGTGACCCGGCGCGGTTGCCACCTCATGTCACCCAAGGTGGATGAATACCGTCGCAGAGCGCGAGAAGCCGAGGCGATGGCCGACGCCGTTAGCGACCAAGTAGCCAAGGAAACGCTCCTTGAGGTCGCTGAGCGCTGGCAGAAGCTTGCCAATCAGGCCCAAAGGAATGGCTGGTAAGGTTGCCTCAGTTGGTTCCGGAATTCAAGTTAGCAACTTGTCCGCGAATAGTTCATTGTCCCAGCATCACCGGCCGAGGCTCTGCCCGTAGGCGTCGGTGGCTGAGAGACCGATTGTGCTCCCGCCTGCGTGACAGGGAGCATGGCCATGCCGGTCTATCGTCCGAGCCCTATTGATCACGAGCAAGCCGAGCAGATGCGTGAGATCGCCGAGAAGGCGCGGCAGCTTCTACGGCAGGCGGCGCCTGACACTTTCCTCGGTCGTAAGACGTGCGAGCCGCCGCCCAAGTTGGACCACCAGGAGTAAGGCAGCATCACTTGGCGGCCTCTCGTACGGGCAGGCAGCCTTGTGCTGACTTCCCGGAACGTTGGCCTGATTTGAT
Source organism: Bradyrhizobium sp. CCGB12 (assembly GCF_024199845.1). Taxonomy (NCBI): domain Bacteria; kingdom Pseudomonadati; phylum Pseudomonadota; class Alphaproteobacteria; order Hyphomicrobiales; family Nitrobacteraceae; genus Bradyrhizobium; species Bradyrhizobium sp. CCGB12. Next base: position 216,908 of record NZ_JANADO010000002.1, read on the forward strand.
TTGCGAGTGGCTAAAATCACTTAGCGAACTTATTAACATATGATAAATCGTGGCCTTTTCAGAGAGGCGACTGCCATGTGCGCAAGATGCACGCAGCTGGATGAAAAGCTCCAGCACTACCGAGAACTCGCCGACCGCGTGAATGATAAGCTGACCCGCGATGCCGTTGACAGCTTAGCTAAGCAGTTCGCGTCTCAGAAACTGGCGCTGCATACGGCGTCCAAAGAGTAGGACCTCTGGCGTACCGTGCGTCCGGAAGGTTTGTACCTTGTGACCACTAATAGTCATGAGCGGACCAATTACGAGATTCGCGTCATGGGTATCGAGCGCACCTTTACACCCAGGTACTTTCCGCAATCGCGAGGAAGAGTTTCGAGCCAAAGCGGGACAACTGCGATCATAGTGAGACGAAGCAATCGCTGCGGGACGTCGCCAGGAGCTATGACCAACTAGCCCGGCGAGCTCGGCCTCTCGAATGGCCTCTTGGGCATGCTCACGGGCTCCTTGGGCGTGGATCTTCGCGCTCATGATCCGGCCGCTCCATTGCCTTCTTGCGACTTCTTGCCCATGGCGGACAGATTCCGCGGAGAGCGCTATGAGGCAAGCCGCTAGGTTTTGAGGTGCATCCGATGCCGCACACCTCACCTCGGTCAAGCGCGACACTGGGCCTATACGCGCAACAATCGCGTGGACTAACAGTAGAGCCCCACCGAGCCCGCTTAAGCGTTTCCTGCACGCGCCGTGATGACGGTTGCAAAGGCTGCGTGAAGTAGTTCACAAGCGGCAGATAACACCGAGAGTAACGTACGCGCTTCCACTGGAGGAGAGCGCAATGAAGTGGAGCTCGACAACCTGTCGAATGCTCGCGCTGACGGCCGTTGTTCTGGTGGCCGCTGGTATGGCCATCAGTACTCCTCGTGGAGTCTATGAACCAATGTTGGGATCCGATTGGCAATGCAGCCGGACCATGCTGCTGGTGACTACCTGTGCTCACTCCAGCATTGCATCGCAACAGACGCGGACACCAGGCAAAGCTCGTACGATCTAGAAGCGGGAGCACGTTCACATATGGCGGACTACGAGCGGGCACGAACCCATAGCTTGTTTCGTCGATGAACAGGCCGAGCGGCATATTGCCGTAGGCGAACGGCATGCTCCTGCCGGCCAGAAAACATCATCAGAGTTCGTAAGGGCGGGCGGGATGTGTTGCTCAAGCCCAGCGGCTGCTCGAACCTTCATCGCGAGCCAAGATCAGCATCAAGGTTACAGCAGCCTGGTCAGCGAAATAGAGCTGGCCCTGTGCCGGATGGCCGCTCAAGATGGACGTCCCGGAGCCTCAGCAGCACGCCCGGAACGCTAGCGGAGGTAGCTAGCGGCGCTTTTCTTCGAACTCAACGTGGTCGCATTTCAAGCATCTATTAACGCGCTCGCCCGAGGAGAGCACGACCGCGAGCCTAAACGTGCCACCGCACCTTTGAGCAAGTCATGCTTCGATCTACGCAAGGGACCCTGAACGATTTCAGAACAGAGGTGCAGCTCGGTTGACTAGATCCTTGACCGGCGTGAAGCAGGGTGGCCACGTCGCCCTCCTGCGAGCTGGACTTCGATGTATAACCAGACTGCAGAAGGCCCCAAACCACGGGCGTGGCTGGGGCCTCCAAGGAGGGTCCACGCGCCGACTTGACGCGGTGACTTGAAGGTTAAATTCGCCACCCAATTCCATCGTTCCTAAAGAATCCGGGGTCGCCGACTTTCTACGGCCGTTGCGACCGATGGCTTCGGCTCGCATCCGAAATGGTCTGGGAGGTGGCTGGGCATCAGTCAAATTGACGCGCGCGACTCAAAGCTGCCGTCACATCGAATCTCGCTCGGTTTCTAACGTTGAGTGGTCCCAGTAGTTCTCTACGTTCGACACAAATCCCGGAACCATCACCACATTGACCCCACCAAATATCCTGATAGGCGGATGTGATCCGCTTTTGTCGTATTGCGTTACCGGCTGCATGGGTGTCCTCGCTCGCTCGCCCGGTTTTCCCGGTGATTGCAAAACTGGCCTGACGATAGGAAAACGGCAAGTGCCGTGATGTCGTTTGTTGGCCCGAACCCGAGCTTCATGCTCCTCCGAGCCGGTTCGGCTTGTCAGGATTGAGCGGAAGCCGCGGTCTCAAGGTTCAAGGGGCTCCCTTTGAGCCATCACGGACATTCGGCGGCGTCTGCGTCCACTTCTGGCGAAACCGGAGCCTTCTGTTGCTTCATTCGGGCTGGTATTGTGCTGCCTTTATAGGGGCACCAGATGAGACGAAGAGAGTTCATTGCGGCCCTCGGCAGCACACTGCTCTTGCCTTCCGCCCACGCGCAACAGGTCCGCACGATTGGATTGTTGGGATCCGGCAGCGAAGCTGCGCAGCGGGACTGGACCGTAGCATTCGTGCAGCGGATCGCACAGCTCGGTTGGGCTGAGGGGCGCAATCTAAAGATTGAGTACCGTTGGGCGGAAGGTCGCACCGAGCTGTTCGGCAAGCTTGCGGCCGAGCTTGTCACATTGAAGGTTGATCTCATTCTTACGCACAATACCGTGCCGACATTGGCCGTGAAGCAGGCAACATCAAGAATCCCGATTGTCTTTGCCACGGCAGGCGATCCGGTTGGTTCTGGTATTGTGGCAAGTTTAGCTCGTCCGGGGGGCAATGTGACCGGCCTTTCAGGGCAGGCCCCGGATACGGCAGGAAAACGCATCGAATTGCTCCGCGAACTGATGCCGAGACTGGAACGATTAGGAATATTGACGGAGCCCGGAAATCCGTTCGCCGCCCTCGACGTCAAGGAGGTTCAGGGCGCAGCACATACCTTCAACATACAGACTCACATCGTCGAGTTGAGAGCAAGCGATAAGGTTGACGTCGCGCTCAACTCGCTGATAGGCCGCGTCCAGGCGCTTTACATTGCGCCGATTCCGCATTTTTTCGCCAACCGCGCTGAGATAGGAACAACGTCATTGGCTGCGCGAATCCCGACTATGTACGTTATTCGCGAGTACGTTCAGGCAGGCGGTCTCGTCTCGTATGGCCCGAACTGGACTAGCATGTGGCGTCGCGCCGCTGAACTGGTCGCCAAAGTCTTGAACGGCATCAATCCCGGAGACATCCCCATTGAGCAGCCAACGCAGTTCGACTTGGTGGTCAACTCGCGCACCGCCAAAGCTCTTGGGCTTACGGTGCCGCCGGCCTTGTATGCCCGCGCAGACGAGGTGATCGAATGATTGTCTGCATATGGCCCCTTTTGAGACATGCCGACCGGCGCCAGGAATGTCCGTTCGGAGCAGGCGGAAGTAATCAGCGGAAGGTGAAGACACGCGATTGATTCAACGGAGACGCTGACGCCTCGCTTCGACACGTCTCTTCGGCTCGTGCGCGCGACCAAGGCGGTTCAGTCTTTCGGGCGCAGCCCGCTTCGATGCGTTGGGTCAGCCGCTCCCGCAGGCAAGGAACCACGTTGCCGAGCACGACGAAGGTGCGGACGATGGGCAAATACAGCTCCCTTGTCGCCGTCAGCGCCGCGAGCGACGTGCCGGCTAGCCGCGCATGAAGCGGCGTGCTGTGCGCCTAGGTGCGGCGCACTTCTGATGTAGGTTGTGCTGCCAGCACGATAACGGATCAAAGGCCGCTCTTTCGTTTCGACGAGGAACGATGGCGCGGGGTGTCTGTTCATTCCACCTGCAACATTTCTCATGCGCCTGAGGTATCGTGCAGGCCCAGCCGAGGTACTGCCAATGACCTTGCCGCATACTCGTTTTCCGAGGTTCTTGTCCGACTGTCTCACCGCCGCCCGGCGCTACCCTGCACTCACGAGCCTTGCTGGTGCCGCTACTCTCATGGCCGGAGCGGCGCTCATTAATCGGCAGCTTGCGAAGAAGGCTCAACGCGATAATCCTCCGCAGGGGCAATTTATTGAGGTCAATGACGTTCGTTTGCACTATGTGGAACGCGGCAACGGTCGGCCTCTCGTTCTATTCCATGGCAACGGCAGCATGATCCAGGATTTCCAGTCGAGCGGCCTGATTGATCGCGCGGCGGAAAATTACCGGGTAATTGTGTTCGACCGACCCGGCTTCGGACATAGCCTCCGACCCCGGAATGCCGTTTGGACTCCGGAGGCACAAGCAGATCTGTTCAAGGTGGCACTTGATCAGTTGAGGGTCCACCGAGCGATCGTGCTTGGACATTCCTGGGGAGCGTCAGTCGCAGTAGCGCTCGCGATCAGGCACTCACCGCTGGTTGAAGCCTTGGTCCTGGCGTCAGGATACTATTTTCCAACTGCCCGAAGCGACGTAGCTACCGCCATAGTGCCGGCTATACCGGGACTCGGGGATATCATCAGCTACACCGTCTCCCCGATCCTCAGTCGCTTGATGTGGCCTGCGATGTTACGCAAGCTATTCGGCCCGCGGTCGGTCCCCGAGAAGTTCGCTGGTTTCCCTAGAGAAATGGCCCTCCGCCCGGCGCAGATGCGTGCCAGCGCCGCAGAAGCGGCCCTGATGATCCCAGGCGCAGCCGCAGCTGCGAAGACCTATAGCGAACTTGAGATACCTACAATCATCATCGCGGGTGAAGAGGATCGTTTGATCGACATCAAGAAGCAATCGGTCAGACTTCATGAAGAGGTCAAGCAAAGCAAATTGTACCGCCTCGCCGGAGGGGGGCATATGATTCATCAGTCTGCAATGCCGGACGTGATGGCGGCCATTGATGAAGCTGCTGCCCAGACGCTGCATTGAGCGGTCTGCGCGCGAAGCGCTGGCGGGGAGACTGAGGCTAGCGCGAGGTTGTGACGCCTAACAGGAACACATTGCTGGCACCTGCCGACGACGCCGATAGGCCGCTGCAGGAACTAGCGCGCACTCCTTGCGCCGTCCTAGTTACCAGGACGAAGTGATGACGCTTTAGTCGGAAATATGACTAGTACAGCGGCATGCAAAAAGGCGCAGGAACGCGCGTCAACAACGGCGGCGCCGTTTTCTAATAACCTAAAGGATCCAGATGGCGGCAACCAAAGAGGAATTGAATAGGTACTTTGAGATGATCCATCGGCGACTGCCGATCAGAGTCTCTGAGGGCATTCGATGGTTGCGCAAACCATCATCGTTTCCGGCTCGTCTTATTGCCGCATTGCTGCTCATCATCGGTGGCATCTTCAGTTTCTTACCTATTCTGGGCGTGTGGATGCTGCCTCTCGGCCTCCTGTTCATCGCGCAAGACGTGCCGATCCTGCAAAAGCCCCTCGTTAAAGCACTGGCTTGGGCTGAGACTAAGTGGGAGCGCTTGAAAGTGGTGTGGCGAAACAGGTCGTCATAGTATCACTCAGTTCTTGCGTGGTGATATGCTCCGACCGAATATCGATCTTCTGCCATCGGTCGAGATCCGCCGAAGCGTAGCCCCTGTACTCAGGACCTGTCGCAGGGTCGATGGCAGCAAAGCTGGGTAGCGGGAAATCAGTAAGGCGACGATGGTCCCTCAACGAAAGCGAACGACGGAGCCTCTCAGGAAGGCGCGACTCATTCAACCCTCGAGAAAAATCAACGATGTCCAAGGAACTCAGCCGTTTACCTATGAATTAGGCCAATTGCAATCAATCAAAACACCTAACGCCACTTCTTAGGCTGGCTTTTGAGGAAGACACCAAGATGGTGCGATAGCGCGCTGCTTCGAGCTCGGAAGATTCCGCTGCAGGGTTATGGCCGATCTTTCATTCTCGATCCCATCTCAAAGCAGAGCGTGGTCTCTGCGGCTTTCTTCTGCGCAAGATGCATGCGCCGGCGAACGGTACAGATGGAAAATTCGCGCATCCTAGAATGGATGTTGGGGCGAAGTAATGGGCCAAGAGTCGTGTTGCATTCGAGTGCGCCTGGTCCTTATAGCGCTGAATGCGACCAGGGTAAGGCTGTCGGTGCAGGGCTGATCCAAAATCTCGGTATATTTGCTCATTGTTGCCGCGCTTGTAGCGCGGCGGCAAACCACACGCGCTGTCAACGAAAGAGCTTACGTTTATTCCTCGACTGGTCCTCGAAGTCTGGCCGTTCAGTGCGTTCTGCTCGAGCAGTTTCTCGGCTGGAAACCAACAGCTTCGCCCAATCAGGCGCTCCGTAGCTCTCGAGCACTCATCCTCGACATGAATCCACAGCGGACCCTGCCGCTGCCCGCCTTCGATCTCATGTTCCCAGGCCGTCTGGATCGTGTTCTTGAGCCGTTTCTGGGCGACATCGTCTGAACCGAAGAGCTCAATCCAGTCGGCATCGCCGGTTTATGCTGAATTCCGTCCTTCCACCACTAGGATGTCGCGCTGCGGCGCCTTGCTGAACCGGTGCCCGCCCGCCCACGGCCCCAACGACGCCTTCGAGAAGGAGCTTGGCCATTCATTGCGTCAGGCTGCACGGGCCAACCAGCGCCTTCGCTGGCGGAGATATCGCGTGATGTCCGCCAGCGGCATCGCATTCAGCACCCGGTCCGCCGGCACGCCGCCTTTTCGCGCCATCTCGACACCCCAATGCATGGGATCGAGCTCGGCGATCGAGTGCGCGTCCGGATTGATGCTCACATGCAGCCGAATTCGAGCAACGCCTGATGCCCGGCGCGCCGGCAAGCCGATCGCGCCCACGTCCAAGGCGCCGCAGGCAACGTCGTCGACCTGATGGAGGCGCTGGTAAGGGCGGCCGCGCCGGCGAAGGCGTAGATCAGAAGCAGCAGAGCACGATCAGCGGTCTCTACGGCGTAGGCGACGTCGTCAGCGACTCACACCAGATATCCGTCGCTTTCGGGCACGCTGCCGTCGCGGCCTGCCACATCCACAATGAACTGCCGCTGAACTACGTGAAGATGCCTGCGGCAGCCGCATCAACTGCTAGCAGGTCGATACGGCGCCTACGTGCGGCGCTATGTCCAAAGTTTAGCTCGCAGCCGTGATGTTATTCTGCCTGCTCGAGTGCGGCAGGCATTTTTGCCACCGACATCAGCGATCGGGCGACCTGGTTGAGTAGCTGATCCGAATTCTCTTCTTCGGCCAGCGACTTCGACAACAACGCGACGACGGCGCTGTGGCGAAGTTGCTGGGCGAGGTTCTTTGCTGTCGTGTAAGTGGAGATCTCATAGTGCTCCACACGCTGCGCCGCTCCGATCAGCGCCAGGTCGGCAGCCGCGTCTTCCTTTTCTTCACCTTCGGCCATCACCTCCTGGCCTTCCTCGACCAATCCCATCATGCCCTTGCAAGGTTTGGCGCGAGCGGTCTTGCCGAGGAGCTCGAAGCACTCGTTAATGCGCTCCACCTGATTTTCGGTCTCGACGAGATGCTGCTCGAACAGCTCACGAAGCTGATCGAATCGCGCTGCCTCAGCCATCTTCGGCAGCGCTTTGGTCAACTGCTTTTCCGCATGTAGGATGTCGCGGAGCTCATCGATCAACAGGTCGCCCAGACCGGCTTGGTCTTCCGGGGCCGAACTTTCCGCGATGATTGCGGCCGAGGCGCCGGGTTCGGCCTGAATCGCCGGAGATTCCGTGAAGACCCAGCCATTGCCCTCGTTCCAGGGGCCCCGGGTGTCGATCTCGCCGTGCTCCCCGGTGCCGGTGGAGTCATTGAAGAACTGGTCGACCAGTCCAGGCGTCGGCGCGATTCGGCCGATGCTGAAGGCCGGCTTGCCCATGCTCTCGAGCGCCAGCGCGAACGCCTTCATGTGAGTAATTTCCCGGGTCATCAGGAACTGAAGCGCGTCCTTCGTGCCCGCGTCGTCGCAGAAATTGATCAGCCTCTCGTAGACGATCTTGGCGCGCGCTTCGGCGGCGATGTTGCTGCGCAGGTCGACGTCGAGCTCGCCGGTGATCTTCAGGTAATCGGCCGTCCAGGCATTGCCCTGAGAGTTGAACAGGTTCACGCCGCCGCCCCCCGCGATTGCAATCAGCGGATCGGCTTCGGCCGCCTGGCGATCGAACTTCGTCGGCTGAAGATGCATGCGGGCGAGGGTGCCCACGATTTCGAGATGACTCAGTTCTTCGGTGCCGATGTCCATCAACAGGTCTTTGCGGTCCGGATCCTCGCAGTTCAGACCCTGGATGGAATATTGCATCGCGGCCGCGAGCTCGCCGTTGGCGCCGCCGAACTGTTCAAGAAGCATGTTGCCAAAACGAGGGTCGGGTTCATCGACGCGGACAGTGAACATCAGCTTCTTGACATGGTGATACATGGAAGGCCTCGAAAGTGAGAGAGGAATATCAATCCCGAACACTGGTCGCTGCCGTTGGTTCCTACTCATGACGGAGTTGCCCTTCCGGCGATTTGAGCCGAGACCGGCTGGCGGTCGCGAAGGAGTTCGACAGGAACATTGGCCCCCGCATGCGATGAAGATCCAACCGCGGGAACTGATGCAACGGCAGTCCGGAAGGCTAAATCTACCCCGAGGTGAAGGTTAAGGTCGCCGCCCAACCTCAGGAGACCGATCAAGCAATTGAAGCGGCTCCAGCAATGCCTAGAGGCCTGCGGTGAGAGTACCTCGACTCTCAAGGACACAGCTCAGTCGGTCGCGGCGAATGCCATGGCGATGGCTCATTTCATGGCGGGCGACGAGATTTTGAAGAATACTTGCGAAAAACGCGTTCGACCACTTCGAGATCGCGGCCTATAAGTCGCTGTTGACGCTCGGTCCAGTGATCGGGATGGACTAGGCCCGCGCGCCGCTCGAAACCTCGCTGACGGAGGAAGAGCGCATGGCCGCCTGGATCGATGCCAATGTTGCAGGTCACGATGGATAGTGCGCGACGAGTCCGGCGGCGGCAAGCGGCAGAACATACCAGCCGCCGGCTAGCGCACCTTCCGCCCGAGGAATCGGGTCCGCCTATCCTCTGCAGGAGCCGGAAGCCGTCAGTCGCTGCGTGCTGGTCCAACCGTGTCGGCCATTCTGGCGTCCCGCGCCCCCCTCGGCTTCGGCGAGCCCGCCATGGTATCGCGGGCGGTCTGATACCGGAGATCCAGAGCCAGGTCATGAAGCCGATCACAGCGCCGAGCGAGCCATAGGTCTCGTTGAACTTCCCGAAACTGCCGCCATACCAGGAGAACATCGCGGACGCTCCGAGCCAGAGCACCGCGGCCGCGGCGCTGCCCCAGGTGATCCAGCGCCAGCGCGGCGCCCCGCGGATTGCCTCATAACGATAGATCAGCGCCAACGCGACCGCGACGAACATCGCCGGCCACCTGGCGATCCGCAGCATCAGGTCGGCGAAATTCGAGAGCCCGATGAAGTTGAGCACAACCGGAAGGACCACGATGGCCCCAGCGCCGCCAGCACGAACAGGAGCGTGAAGGACAGCGAGACGGCGTTCAGGGTCAAAAAGCCTCGCTTCTCCTGCTCCCCTAGGGCGACGTCCACCGCGCCGCCGGGCAGGACTCCGGAGACCTGGTCCAGATGCTTGGCGATCGCGGTCGGATCCGAGAACAGGCCGTAGTAGATCGAGGCCGCGAGCGCGGGAAAGATCGCGAGCAGGCTGTAGTAGGTCATGCCCGCGGCCCGAGCCAGGACCCGGTACTCGGAGATGTTGGAGTAGACCCGCAGCAGAATGTCCAACCGCGCGCGGGGATCTCGGAGGGCGAACTCGCTTGGCGGCCGCGGTCACTTTCACCTGCCGTCTCGGAAGCAGCCGTGTCGCGGGACCCGTGTCACGGGGATTTCTTCCGCCGGGGGTGTCGACGTGGCGGCGTTCTTCCGGGAGCAGTACGGCGGTCAAGGCCGCTGCCGTCAGGAGAGCCACCCGAGATGACGGTCCACTTGTCCGGCCCAGCCGACAGTTCCCGCTCGCGGGCTGCAACGTCTCTTCCAGTTTTGGCTGCGGTCGTCATCAATTGGCTCGGCTTGGGACCCGGGCCTGCCCGGTCGGGCAACGCCCGTCCCCGTTCCTCCGACCCTACAGCTAGGCTGGTGGTCCGCCGGCGTTGAGGAGCTGGGCAAGCGCGGGTGACGAGCTGAGCCGGTGCGAACGGCTTCGTGAGATCGATGCTGTTGGGCACGCCGAACCTGGCCCAGTCCTCCGCAGCCGTCCCGGTCATGTAGACGAAGGGGAAGGCCGGGTCGCGCTCTCTCGTGCACACACGGGCGAGGTCCCGGCCGGTCATGGCACCTCTCAGGTTAACGTCGGTCACCACCGCCCGGAAACTCGCGCCTCGCCTTGGAGAAGAGTGACCGCGTCTTCCGCCGAGGAAAGGACTTCCGGTAGGAAGCCGCCTTCGCTCTGGGCGTCCTCCAGCATCTGGCGCACCAATCGTCCTCAGCGATCAGAATCTTGAGCGTTCGTTCAATCGCTGTCTCGCTCGACAGCCTACGCTTCAGTGGTCGACCGTGGCGCGAATTGTTGGGTCCCGCTTCGCTTTGCGCCCGGATCTCGACCAAAGGACAAAGGGAGGACCTTGTCGGCAGGTGACGAGTTGGAAAGGTACTTACCGTTGTGGTCCTTTGAGACATGTTCAAAAAAGCTAGATTGTCAGCAAGGCGCCTTAGCTGCAGGCCAGGCTTTCCGGTCACTGTCCGGCCGACCAGATCGGACGTGGTCCTCGCGCGCTCTATCGCCCGCAACACCACACCGGCTCCAGAGCTGTTGGCCCGCGCCATGACTTGGGGCGCAGACGAGAAGGTTCTGCTGGCCCTAGCAGCCATCGGCTGGCTTGCCTCCCGCGGCCGTGGGGTGCCGCTACGGTTCGGCGGCAACAAGGGGAGGATATTCGCGCTGAAGGCTGGCGACGTCGCGGTTCTCCCCGCAGGCACCGGCCATCAGTGTCTTTCAGCGGATGATGAGTTTCTCGTCATTGGGGCCTACCCGCCGACCGGCACAACCACGCCACCACCGAGATAGCGAGCCATGCAACACTCCGACACTGCAGGATCGTGGCCTCATATCCGCCGGGTTGCGGTCGCGGAAGAGGGCTTAACTTCGAAGCGGAGGACAATCAATGAAGGTTGCCGTCATCGGAGGGACCGGACTGTTGGGATCCGCTATTGTAGCTGACCTATCCTCGCGCGGCCATTCAGTTGTTTCCATGAGCAGAAGCGCCGACATTGGGTGTCCAGGCGCGATCTCGGTCGATCTCAACGAGGCGGCGTCGCCCTCTTACTGGCTCACCCATCTCGACGGCGTAGAGGCCGTAGTGAACTGCGCCGGGATACTCCAAGATAGCCCAAGAGATTCCACGTCAATGGTCCATCATCAGGGCATTACGACTCTTTTTGCTGCCTGCGAGCAACTTAGAATCCGCCGCGTCATCCATTTCTCAGCAGTCGGCGTAGACCGTCAGACCCCCACCGCGTTTTCAGAAACGAAATTATCTGGCGACAAGGCTCTGATGGAGCGTGACCTCGACTGGATCATCTTGCGTCCGTCCGTCGTGATCGGTCGAGCGGCCTATGGAGCCAGCGCGCTCATGCGAGGTCTAGCTGCCCTCCCGGCCCTGCCAGTGATGCCGAACACGGGGCAGCTCCAGATCGTCCTACTTGAGGATGTTGTGCATACTGTGAATCGTTTTCTAGAACCCGGCACGCCCGCACGGACAATTGTCGAATTGGTCGGCCCGCATCGCCTTTCTTTCGTCGAAGTCATTGCACTGATCCGCCGCTGGTACCGTTGGGGTCCGGCGCAGGAGATTCGCTTGCCGGACTTTGCTTCGAGCGTGTTGTACAAGTTCGGTGACATGATTTCGCTTTTGGGCTGGCGGCCTCCCGTACGGAGCACTGCTGAGCGGGAGATCAGGCGAGGGGCGGTCGGCGATCTTGAAGGGATGCAGCGGCTTGGGCTGCGTCCAAAAGGCCTTCCGGATTTCTTCGCCTCCGAACCAGCCTCAGTGCAGGAACGTTGGTTTGCGCGTATGTATTTGCTTAAGCCCGCGATATTCATCGTGTTGTCTCTATTCTGGATCTCGACCGCGTTCGTCTCGCTGGGGCCAGGCTGGGGCTACGGTATCGGTCTCATGGGCGAGGGCGGCGTCGAAGGAGCGAGTGCGGCGCTTACGGTGATCGCAGGCGCATTATCCGACCTGGTGATTGGACTCGCGATCGCCTATCGACCAACCAGCCGGTACGGACTCTATGCGGCCATTGCTATCTCCTTCACTTATGCGATCATCGGGACCATACTTGTGCCTCGACTATGGGCCGATCCTCTAGGGCCGATGCTGAAGATCTGGCCGATTATCGTCCTGCATTTCGCAGCGCTTGCTGTTCTTGATGATCGATAAATGCTGTACTTCGTTCTCAAATACTTACATGTCGTGGGCGCAGCGGTCTTGCTTGGCACAGGATCGGGCATTGCGTTTTTCATGCTTGCAGCTCACCTCGGCGGAAAACCCTCCATCATCGCGGGCGTCGCCCGAATTGTTGTGATTGCGGACTTTGTCTTCACAGCCACTGCCGTCGTCGCACAGCCCATCACAGGTTCGCTGCTTGTGCTGCACGTCGGCTACTCCTTCTGGGAAGGATGGATCGTTTTGTCGATGGTGCTATATGTCATCACGGGGGTGCTGTGGCTGCCCGTCGTTTGGATGCAAATGCGCCTTAGAGATCTTGCCTCAATCGCAGCGGCAAAAGGCTCGCCTTTGCCTCCTGAATATCATCGAATTTTCTGGCTGTGGTTTGCCTTCGGGATTCCAGCGTTCATCGCTGTGTCCGCTATACTCTGGCTGATGATAGCCAAGCCTCAACTTGCACTTTTTGAAGTGTGGTAGCAATTGCCGAACAGACCAGGAGGTTTCCGCTCGGGTGCTTAGGCGAGGGCATGGTTTGAAAGATCTTGCGTTCTCGGCTCAGGGACATAGAGAGCTCCGTCTCCGCCAGGCAGCCGAACGGACATGCGTTCCTAACGGCGGCAGCGTGTGACTACCGTTGGCTTAGAGTGGTTCATGGACCTGCAGAAGTCGTATAGGAGCGAACTGGCTCACCGCTTCTGCCGCTTCCAGCTAACGAAAAAACATCGCGGGTAGTAGAACGACGAAGTGGAGTGCCTGAAAGCCGAGCCGCGCAGTATCGTAGGGACATACGTCTCTCGCTGGAGGTTGAAGACCCGCCTGAGTTAGGAGATCGGTGTCATCAAGGGGATCTGCTTTCCCAGGAATGAACCGCTGGGGAAGTCCGCCCCGTTTCTAACGAAAGGTGGTGGCCTGGCGCGGTCGTGACGGAATTGCCGTTATGTCGTTTCGGGATTGCAACGGCGATGGGCAAGGGGACCCTGGCCGGCGCTCTGCAGCGACAGCGTCATCAGCAAAACGGGAAGGGAGCCGACTGGCAGCGACTCCCTTCTTCCGCTATTTCTTGCCTTCCGCGCATTCCTTGAAATGCACTCCTGAGTCTAAGCGCGGCAAAGGTCTGGCCATCGCAGCCTGCTACCATCAAGGTAGCAAAGAAGAACGAGAAGGGAGTTGCGCGCCATTTCAGAGACCGAGCAAGTGAGAGCGGAGCTAAATCCGCCCTCACTCGTCCCTGCAAACTTTGATTACCGGCGGTTTATCAGTGAGGAAAACTCAGCGCCCAGTCTTGTCGATGTCGGCTTTGGTTTTCTTCACCGTATCAGCAACTCTCTCCGTACGCTCGGTCGCTTCTTTGCGCACCACCAGTTCTTCACCGGCTCGAACATCCTTCTGGACCACGGGCTCCTCATGCAGTTCTCGCACTTCGTACTCACGCTCCAGAGGTTGCCCTGTCGCAGCTCCTCTGGCTGGACGGCGTTCGACGACTGTTCGCTCATCGCGCAATCGCACGTCCTTTTGCACGGGCTCCTCGACTACGTAGGTTTTTATATGCTTGACGGTCTCGGTGGCACGTTTGCCAACCTTCATTTCTTCTTCCGGGAGAGGGATGATCTTCTCGCGTTCCGCGCCTTGAGAGACATACCCTTCTTGCGTCATCGCGCTTCCTGATACTCCGCTTCCGACCGCTGTCGAGCCATCCCTGTTTTCTTGGTGAATTTCGACGGGATTGTACCCTTGCATCACACCTTCAATACGGTCGAGATCGGCCATGGTGGGTGCATCCACTAACACCGACAACGCGGCACCGCTTCTTTCCATGTGGCTTTCATAAAGACGGCGCTCGTCTTCCGGCACATCGCTTCCAAACAGCCAGTCCCAGAAGCTTTCTCCATCCGAGCTGGCGCTTACTCTTTCACTGCTTGAGGCCTGTGATGGTTGATTGCTTAGCCTCACATGATCTGCCGGAACGCCCGATCCGACCACAGCACGGTAGGCTTGCTCCGCATCGTTGCGGGAGTTGTATACTGCTACTACGCATTGTCCTTGCATGTTTACCTCCTCAATGGACATGCGCTCAACGCGAGCTTCAACGCATCGTTCTTAATTTTCTCGCAAAGTTTTATCCTGCACGGCGCCTGACATTGGCTTCTACGAGAGTGGCAGCGCTCGTAGCGTACCGTCACCAAAGGCGGCGCCTCTGTCGCAAGATCAGACTGAAGCGCCAACCCTCTGCCCCAAATGTAGGACGCCAACAAAGCTGGTGGAGCGTCTTCGGAACCAGAAAACCTGCTCGTTACGTCCGGCTCGTCACATGCAAGTGCGGGAGCTGGTCTGGGAGGGATAAGATGACAGGAGCGTTTGTACCATTGTGGTGGTGTACCCGCATCACCGGCCAAGGCTTTGCCCGTAGGTGTCGGTGGCTTAGAGACGCTTCGCGCTCCCGCCTGCAAGGCAGAGGGAGCGACCCATGTACGAGCCGACCAGTAACGAGCATATCAAGCTACGGCGGGATCTCGCATCCGATGATGCAGAGGGTGATCGCCCGAGCACGGGAGATCATTGCTTGCGGCGTTAACATGCTGCGCCAGCCAGTGCCGTCAACCTTTCTCCCCGCACACTGGCCGATCTTTCCTTGTTCCATCTTTCTCCGGTAAGATCGTTCCATTGGTACGACTGTCATGGACGACCGGGCTTACATCCTGGACGATGATGGCAGCTGGCGTGCACGAGCTGGATTGCACCAGTGATGACGACGCCAAACAGCAAGCCGCCAAGTTTGTGGATGGTCAGGATTTAGAGGTGGCACCTAGTCGCCGGGTCGCCATCTTGAAGCACCACACAAGGCATTAAGGCCGCCTCCGCTGGTGGCCTCTTCATGCTGGCGGGTATGCTCGTCTCCTTTGATCTAGCTCAAGCGATATGGGCGTTGCCCTTCCATCGGGCCATGCCCAACCCCGATAAACAGCCTGAGCGTAAGGAGGCAAGCCAAGGCGCTTGGACGAGGTGCGCCGTGTCATTGAGGAGTACGCGGCTGATCCCCGGAAGATCATCAGGAAGCTCCGCCAAAACGATAATTGAGACCGCCTCATGTGTGGATGGCCCCGTCCTGCAAGAGATATTTTCGTGATGAGCAGTGGTCGCTTGCAGCCATGTGTCCGGCCTTTATGCTTGCCGTACATAACCGCTGGCCTTGATGGATTCCGCGGATCAGAGCGCCACTGAGGCGGTCAGGTTTCCCTCGATCCGTCGGGTGACCGACACTGCATAACGTGTTGCCGTCGTGTTCTAATTGGCTAGGAACTAAAAACATGGGTTAATTGATCACGCGTGCACGGAGCGGAACTGATCATGACGCGCTATTATTTCGATCTGGTGGATCAAGACGGCGTTGTGGTCGACGAGGAGGGTCTAGAGTTCTCTGACATGGAGGGGGTCGAGTACGAAGCGGCCCGGGCCATGGCGGACGCGGCTCGCGAGAGCTTTCACCGACCGATCACCCCAGGAGAATCTACGATTGAGGTTCGCGACGATCTTGGACCAATTATGCGGGTGCGGTTCAAGGTCGAGATAGAGCGCCTCAGAAGCAGTAAGACCGCCACAGCTTAGGTCGGGCACTTCTCGACAGAGCAAGGGCGCCTAGTTCGCGAGCCGAAGAGTGGTCGCTAGAGGTTAGGGACGAAGCGCGGAGGCCGCTCTACTTCATAGTATATCGTCCAGGAGAATGAATTGAGGCCGCAGGTAGTCGCCACGACAGCAGGTTTTGTTGCCGTTTCCGACTGTCGATGACTTAGTTTGATTTGGCCAGTGGCTTATTGTGATTTTCTGGCGCATAAAAGGGCATGCCAGACTCTCATCACAGATCCTGTCAGTGTGGGGCGGTCTATAGCCGAACCGAGGCAATGGCCCCGGTCGGCAGATCGCCAGCTTCGAGTGCTCGATCTGTGGCGCGACCGTGGAATCCTGGAACACCGCTTGGGTGCCCATCTATCGATTGATTGCCGGTCCCGTTCGACCTTCCGGCCCGACCAAAAACTAGCGAAGCGCGGCCGGATTCGCCCAATAATGGCAGAGTCGTTCGGCAATTCACTCACGCTGGTTGAAGTAACCTCAGACGATGGGCCGAGGCAAACGAGCCAGATGTTCTAGCCTTAGCCAAACCCACGCAGGCGTAAACTTTGGTGCTCGCGGCTATCCTTGGAGGCTGAACGGCAGAAGTCGTAGCGGCCGTTCTGACAGAAAAGCAGCAAAGGATGTTCGAGGAGTTCAACCTAGAGCCCGGCGACGTTTACGGCTCAGGATAGGGTCACCTCGCTTGGTGACCCTGCGTCTGGCGACCATGTCACGCTTTTAAGTAGGAATACCAACTTGCGATAGGTCAAGCGAAGTGGTTTAACGCTACCAAAGGCTACGGCTTTATTGCTCCTGATGGTGGGCCAGACGTCTTTCGCGCACATCAGTGCGGTTGAGAAAGCCGGCTACACGGGCTTGGCCTAGGGCGCGCATGTTAGCTACGAGGTGAGGGCCGGGAGTTCCGGTAAGGTGTCCGCGGAAAGCCTGCGGATTGGTTGACGCGCAGGGATCGAACCTAGCGGCCCGGAGACCGCCGGATTTCGGACTGCTCTAGCCGGTCGTGCCCCTTCTGAATCTCGTGTTGTGAGAGCCAGAGCTCGAACAGGAACAGCGATCCCGCGAGTGCAGCTAAGCCGAAGACGAACCTCATCATAGGAGCGGAAATGCTTTGTTTGCTTGCCTGTTCCTATCCGAGCTGTCGTTCTATCGTCCGTGCGGAACAGCGTGCCTGCAAACCAGGAATGTGCAGGCGCGCCATATCTGCTCGCCTCTCATGAGCCAGCAAACTGCATGGCCGGGGGTTAGCTCCCAAGCGATCTTATGAACATCTTCGGATAGGACTGTATCCGAGATCAGCTTGAGCTTCTCATCCACCCTCATAATGGCACCGCACTAGCCTGCAGATGCCGGCAGTGCGCAGCAACTTATAGGCCAGAACATGCCAGCAAGCGCTGCCGGAACGCCTGCGGGCTCTCATCGTTGTCGCCGATCAGGAGGCCCGCATGAAAATGACCCTTTCCACGACGGCACTTCAAGTTCTTCTCGCGACCTCGGCTGTCGCGGACGAAATACCTCAGCCGAAGATCCAGCAAGTCCGCGATTCCGCGACGGAAGCGGCAGACTGTTCAAAGCAGGTTTGGCCGCATTTCTCGGATGCCTGCCTCCGCTCGGAAGGTAAGGGAATTTCCGTCCGGGTCGTCACCACCGAACGTCGTTAGGTGATGAAACCGCTGGATCGAACCCTTCGTGCGCTCCCATTCCAGTACAGGAACAAGTGGCAAGGGGCCGCTCGACGTTGGCCCGCAAGCGAGCTCGATTGCGCGCCGATGCCGCAGAAGTCGAGGAGTGATCAGCTTGGAACGGAGAGCGTCTTGCTGCCTTTTCCTGTAAGGCATGGAGGAGGCGTAAGATGAGCGACTGGGAAAACGCTATCAGACTAGCGATTGCGCTGGCTTCGCTGGCCTTCGTGCCTTGCACTGCGGCATCGGCGCAGCCTGTGAGATGGACCACTTACACCATACCTGAGACCGGCACGTCCGTTGACTTTCCTGCCTCGATTTTCACCGACGTGGCCGGCAAACCCGACGGTCGAGGACAGCGTTTTCGTACCGCCGATGGCCGGGCGGACTTTACCATCCAGGCGGTCCCGAACGTCTCCAACGATTCGCCGGCTGCCTTCCTCGCGAAGAAGCTTCCACCGCCGCGTATCCAGTACAAGCGGGTGACATCGCGGTTTTTCGCGGTCTCCAGCTACAAAGGGGACAAGGTCTGGTATGATCGCTGCAACTTCTCGAGCGGAAACGTCCACTGCGTGCTGATCAACTATCCGGCCAGCGAAGAGCATGATTGGGACGACATCGTTACCCGCATCAGCTTATCGCTCCGAGGCAGATAGCGCTTCCGGCCGCTGCGGGCTTCCGTGAGAGCATCGGCGCGGTACTTGCCGGTCCCACCGATCTGTGCAGTTCGCGACGGACACATGCGCGACTTTTCGAGTCTCCATTTCACGCTGAGGATCAGGAGGAGACTCATCCGTCGAATATTACTAGCTTGGCACCAAATCAGTCTGCTTAGGCCAAACCGGGGCAAGTGTCTGCACGCGAGCATGGTGTGCCCGCTTCCGGGACACGTCTAAAGCGCACTCTGCGTTGCCGCACGTAACGCCTCAGCCTGATGATCTATCTTGGCACCTAGCACTAACCGAATCGATCCTGCCATTGTGTTTCCTAACGGACTAAGAGAACATAACCAGATGTCGGGAAGACTTGGCAAAATGCCTGTCGCCGCTTTGAGCAAAATGGGAGGACGCCTCACCGCGTCGTACAAAAAGAACCCCGCCCAAATGGGGGATGAGCCGGGGCCTTGAGGTGTGCCCTAGGGCGACGCCCGAGGGCGTCGGGTAAAGTTGGCAAAAGCCCACAATGTTCCTGGGTCGCAGAGTTCCCCGCAGCCAAACATCAACTGCGCAATGGAAAGGCCGCGCCACGCCGATCTTGCGACCGAGTTGCGCCTCGATGAAGTCAGGGCGTCGGATATCTCGTGTCCCCGCCGCCGACCCGGCGCTCCAGAGCTCGTGGGCAACGTCGTCGCCGGCGTTCCTCGACCAACCCTCGGGATTGACTGCAACGACACGATAGCAGCAGAACGGTCAGGTCACAGTGGCTTTCAAAAGGAACGCGCCGTTCCGACGGGCGTTCTCCTCTCCAAATCAGGGAGGATTAACGTGACTGATAACCTCACCAAGCAAGGTCAGCCCGACCGCAGCAAAATAAACATGCATGAGGCTCACGAGGTAAAGTACTGGGCGCATGCGCTCGGCGTGACCCGTGAAGAGCTTCAGAAAGCTATCGATAAGGTCGGCAATTCCGCAGCTACGGTCCGTAAGGAGTTGGGCAAGGAGTCGAACGCGCAATGAGGGCCGCCACTGGCTGCTGTTCTACATCGACATCGCGATAGCCCTTTATGTCTGGAGACACGGCTGCAGACCTAAACCGAAATTGCTGCCACACTTAGAAATGTGCGTGCCAGTGTCCTAAGGATTAGACCTGTCCAACATCTCGCGCACCTTCAACGCCAGCTTCGCCTGGGTAACGGGCTTTTCGAGCAGATCAACGCCTTCGTCCAACCTTCCTTGATGCACGACGGCATTTCGGGAGTATCCGGTCATGTACAGCATTTTGAGACGAGGTCGAATCTGCTGCGCCCGCCGGCCTAGCTCGCGCCCATTGATGCCCGGCATCACCACGTCGGTCAACAGCAAGTCTACCTGTTGATTCTCCTGCAACAAAATAGTCAACGCGGCTTGCGCGCTGCCCGCCGATACCACGCGATAGTTGAGATCCCGCAAGACGTCCGAGACATAAGTCCTCAGGTCGGCATCGTCTTCGACGACGAGGATGGTCTCCACCGCCTCTCCTTCGGCAAAGGGTTCCTCCGCGTCGTCCGCGGCGGGCTGCGCGCTGCCGTGGTAGCGCGGGAAGTACATCCTGATGCTCGTACCCTCGCCGACTTCGCTATAGATTTTTACATTGCCACCGGACTGCTTGACAAAGCCGTAGACCTGGCTGAGCCCGAGGCCGGTTCCTTGGCCGGGCTCCTTAGTCGTGAAAAATGGTTCAAACGCGTGGTTCAACACCTCGGTGCTCATGCCCGTGCCCGTGTCACTCACGCAAATGACGACGTACTGACCAGCAGCAAGCTCCGGGTTGGCGCGGAAATAATCCTCGTCTGCTGACACGTTTGCGGCCTCAACCGTCAGCTTTCCACCGTTTGGCATCGCATCGCGAGCGTTGATCGCAAGATTGACGATGGCGGACTCGAGGTGGTTGACGTCCGCTTCGATCTGCCAGAGGCCGGCCCCGCCGACCGTCTGTACCTCGACGCGCTCGCCTATGGTACGCTGCAAGAATTCCTGCAGACCACTGAGAAAGTTGTTCAGGTTGATCGGCTTTGGATCGAGTGCCTGGCGGCGCGAGAACGCGAGCAATCGGCTGGTCAGGGCTGCGGCTCGTTGGGCGCCACGCTTCGCATTCGCCAACGCACGGTGAAGATTTGGACCTCCAACGTGCCGGCTGTTGCGTTCGGCGTTTTCGAGATTCCCAAGCACGATCATGAGCAGATTGTTGAAGTCGTGCGCGATGCCTCCACTGAGCTGGCCGATGGCTTCCAACTTCTGGGACGCAACAAGCTGTTCCTGAACCGCCTTCAGTTCGTCCTGCGCCTGCTTGCGTTCGGTGAGATCGCGCGTAACTTTGGCAAAGCCGATGAGGGCGCCGGTCTCATCAGTAATCCGATCAATAACGACCGACGCCCAGAAGCGTGTTTCATCCTTGCGCACGCGCCAGCCTTCAGCTTCAAACCGCCCCAGTTCGGCCGCCTGCGCCAGCGCGGTTTTGGGCACCTCTTTTTCGAGGTCTTCGGGAGTGTAAAACGCACTGAAATGCTGGCCAATGATCTCTTCCGGAGCGTAGCCCTTGATGCGCTGAGCACCGGGATTCCACGTCGCAACGTGGCCGGACGCATCCAATTGAAAAATGGCGTAATCAACGACGGCTTCGACAAGCCGGCGGTATCGCCGCTCGCCTTCCAGCAGTTCCTCGTGAGCCTGCTGTCGTTCGGTGATGTCGCGGGTGACTTTGGCAAAGCCAATCAGCTTGCCCCGTTCGTCGCGTATGGCGTCGATGACGACCAGCGCCCAGAAACGACTGCCATCCTTGCGTACGCGCCATCCTTCTGACGCGAAGCGTCCAGTCTCCGCAGCGGTTGCAAGCGCCTTTTCCGGCAGGCCCTTTTTGCGGTCTTCGGGCGTGTAGAAGACAGCTAACGCCTTCCCAATGATCTCGTCACCCGAATAACCCTTGAGACGCGCCGCTCCGGTGTTCCAGGTTCTGACAGCCCCGTCGATATCGAGCATGAAAATTGCGTAGTCGACGATGGCGTTGATCAGCAGTTCGAGACTTCGGGCGTCCCCGACGGGAGGTGTTTTCATAAATGTGGGAACCTAACCTGGACACAGACAAACTAGCAGCGAGAGGATGTGGTTCCTGCTCCTTTTGCGTTATAGCGGCCTCTCCTACGTCCTGATCTCGAGTTGCCAAAATGAGCCGTTTCAATTAGCGCAACTCGCTCAACCTTAGCCCTTTGGGCAACTTTGAGCCTTTCTTAAAAAGAAGTGCCGCCCGGAGGCGGCTAATTCTTGGTCTTATATCGTCATTACTATTTCAGGGCATCAGCGGCGTTCCGCGCCGCATCCTTCACATCTCCCGCAGCGTTGTGCGCGGATCCCTTGGCCTTATCGATCTTGCCTACGGTTTCCATGTCCTTATCCCCAGTAATCTTCCCAGCACCTTCCTTTATGGCGCCTTTTGCTTTGTCCACAGCGCCCTTTACATGTTCGCGGTCCATGATGGTGTTCCTTTTGCTATTGGGAGGGATCAGGCCAACGAAAGAGTTGCGCAGCGGTTCCTCGGAAGTGAGGACCGATCATGAACACATGGAACTTCTTGATTTGGACCCTTGTGCGCGTGCGCGGCGGCGACGTGGGCGCCGGCGTGGTCATCCCCACTTAGTGTTGTACCGACATCGGTACACCAATGGCAGTGCGCGATATGGCGTATGTCGAAATGAGGGAGGCATTGATCTTCATGTATGGATCGGAACGCGGAGATCACGTCGCAGCGGCGCTGACCGGCGCGTCGGATTGGAGGCGGCCCATGAAATTCATCGTGGACGAAGCCGGCGAAATCATCGCCCAAGCAACGGATGACCATACTCTAATTGGCGGCCACCACCGCCTTGCAGTGGCGGCGAGTCTCGGTAGAAGACTATTCTGGCGAGATACCGGCGAACCTGTAAGGCTTGATAACTTCTTCAAGCATTATGGAAGTTCTCTTCGGCATACGGCCTGAGCCGCCGAAGGGAAGACGCGTCACCAAGGTCGGATCACGGCAATGTTGAACTGGATGGTTCTGGCGCTGGAAAGCAATCGCGTAATCGGGCTGCGGATTGCGAAGCTGATGCGCGGCGGCAAAGCTGCCCAACGTGAAGCCCACCGCATGGTCAGTGAAAAAATGGCCGCGGCGGCGAAGGCCAGTACCAGTCTGGTGGCTGGCGCTTCCGGCGACAAGATTGTTGAGCAATATCGAAGAAAGGTGGCGGCAAACGTCAAACGACTCAGTCGGAAGCGAACGCGCAAACGAAAACCGCACTGAATTCGCCGGGGCGGCAAGAGCGGCTTGCCTGCCTGAGCCGCTCCTCGTCCGTTGAACCGGTCCGCCCGCTTAGCGTGAGATCTGAGCCATCGTTTGTTTAATCTGCTTTCCGGTATCGTCGGCCATTTTGAGCGACATGTCGGCGATACGACGGCTGCTTTCCAGAGCAGTCTCCACGGTCTCCCGCACCATGTCAGTCTGCACCGCTGCAAAGTCCTGTGGAGTTCGGCACGTCCACAACCTGTTCATGTGGTCGATGTGCTTCTCAAATTGTTGCCGAACCATCTGAAGGTACTCTTGGGACATTCCCCCCATCACTTTGGCGGCGGCTGTGCCACTGTAAAGGAGCGTCTGCGCGTTGCGAGCTGACCGTTCAGTTGCCGCCGTTGCCTTTTGCGCATCTTCCGCAGATAAGCCAAGCGTGCGACCAAACTGCTCGCTAGACCGTCCCATCACCGAGGTCGCCGCTTCGAGGCTGGAGCGCCAGGTTTGCTGTAACGTCTCAACATTTTGCTTGAGCATATCAGCGCTCGCCCGTGCCACTTCCTCTCCGGCTTCAGCCGCTGCTTGCCCGATGCGCGTAGTCTGCTCTCCCGTACGGCGGGATGCGTCTTCCATGCTTTGTGTCGATCTCTCTTCCGGACGCGGGTTGGCCATCTTTAGTTCTCCGATGATTGAGTCGGTGACTGCCCTCAGCCTATTGTGCAGAAACGCAATCCCGATAAGGCCGTTCCTGCGGCTACCCATTCTTTCCGCTTAGCCGATGTCACTAGGAACTATAAGCGAGATGTCTACTGCAGCTCGTTCCCGCCGCAACGTTGTAGTGCTCAAGGATACTGAGCAGAAGGCTGTCGCTGGCTACTCTATCGTGAGCGGACGAAACCGACCGTGCGGCGGTCGTGAGACAGGTCAGCATACTTGATCACGGACAAGCCGGTTTCACCGAGAAGTAACATCAACAACGAAGCGATGATGGCGAGGAAAACGCGTCGCTTGATCGAGTATCCCGTGTCCCGGCTCGATAACCAAAGACTACGTGACCCTGACCCTCGCGATTACTCAGGGGGTCGAGACAATAACGTTGGCAGATACGCGCAGCACTTCACCACGGGCGTCGCGAACCTTGACGGCCTTCAGGCCGTGCTGATCTTTGACGCCAGCATCAATAATCATTTGTCCTAGCGCCTCGATGGCCAACCGCCGGGCGGCCGCGACATCAGGCAGGTCGTTCCCGTCCTCATCCGTATGATCCTCGTTGCCGTCATAGAGATCAAAATGAAAGATCGTCATACCGGGAAAAACCAGCAAGCATGCGGCAGGTTCCGGCATCGCCATTTCGCGCCTGTCCAAAGGCAGGCGAGTCCGCTCACGACGCGCCATGTCTGCTTGCCGATTACCTCATCAGGATCAGACAGCAAAAAGCCCCCGGGATCGGACCGGAGGCCTTCTGATTCACTGGGGTACATCCGCCCGAGTGAACATCAATGCGACTCTCGAAGCTGCCGTTCCAGGCTTATGGCTTCTTCCGCGCTGCGGACCTTCTTTAAAAGCTTGTCCTTCTCACCGCCGCTGGGCATCGCCTCAGCTTGCTTCCTTATATCGTCAGTGAACTGAGCCAACCGATCTTCGAGAGAAGTCGCTTGCTTGAACCGCCTGCGCTTCAATCCCATCGCGTCATCCTTGTTGACGAACGAGGCTAGAGGCTTTGGCTACAAGCGCCCATTACAAAAGTTAACGCGGACAAACCGTCGCACTAGCCGGCGCGCCTGACTCATACAACGCCACCAAACCGACATTCGAAAGGCGCGGCGTCTGCCCCTCAATAGCACAAAGCAAGTCTTTGGAACGAGCCCGCCACCTTCAATGTTCCGCTGACAGCAGGACAGAGAAAGGAGGCGTGTTATGTTGCCATGTGGCTACCTTCCGCCATGCCCGCAGTGCAAGGCTTGGCCGATGGCCCTCACGGGCCCAGTCGATTTTACTTTCCGCATGGAGTTTCGTTGCCCGCGCTGCTCACGTCGTGAGGTCTTTGACCTGCGCACCTCGAAGGAACCGGCTCATTGGCCGCCGAAGCCGGGTGGCTTCAAGAGCATCAGCCGCTACCGCGTGGGGGCGTGAGGCGAACCGGTTTGCACTGCTCGAACCGGCGAAATGCTTTGGCGTGCCGATTAGCACCGTATATCAAAAGTGCGCCTCGCATTGGCAGCGATGAATATTGTGGCGCCTCCGAGAGTTCGGCGTCGGCGCCCCCCGAACTTGGGCAACCGCGTCGACCACGTCAGAGGTTGCGGCGCGTGAGCAACCTTCGCCCGAATTGAAGCAAACGATACGTACGGGATAGGTGTACTCGCCGGAAAGGATGTTGGCGATCACCGGTTCCAGATCTGTTTCCGCCTCGTCGGTCAGCGCAGCCGGCACGCGCGCCGAAGTCCTCAAGCACTAAGTAGATGTTCCGGTCGTGGCGGTCAGTTGGGACGAGCGAGGCAATGGACACATACGCTTACTCCGGCACAACGTGGCGGAGCGACGGCCCGGCCTCGGCATTGGAGTGCTGAGGAGATCCGGCGGGGCCGCTCCACCGGCTCGGGCGGCGAGCCAGCGCCGATTCAAGTTCAGCTCCGGGCCCTGAGTTCCATAGTGAGTCCTGATCAGCGAAATTCAACATGACGGCAGGGAAGTCTAGCGCCTTGCGTCGTGAGAGCGATCTGAGATTACGGGCCGAGCCGCTTCTCAGGGCGACCCGCGACAGGAACCGTACGTGCGAAGAAGAATTTTATTGGCATCTTCTTCCCTAGCTGGGGAAATACCATGCGATACGTTGCGTATGTAGTCGATCCATCCGGCGTCGCTCGCGAGGTTTATGAAATCGATAGTCCGACCGACGAAGAAGCGAAACAGCGAGCAGAAAAATTTCTGGACGCTCATCCTGGCGTTGAGGTATGGGCCGGTCCTCGCAGGGTTGTCCGGTTAGTGCGTGAGAACTCGGACTGAAACTATTTTTCGCGATCGCTAACGATCCCTTTCGGGGAGTGGGAGGCGAGCAGGGACGCCGTTCAATTCAGAACGAAGCCTCAGCCGCTGTCTGGACTGCTAAGGCCAAGTCAGTGCTTGCGCTCTGTTACCCAGGCAAGGCTAACGAGATGCAGTCTTAGCTCCTGGGCGGCTGTAGCACTTTGTCGACAGAGTAGGGCGCCTTGTCTGAGTGCGAACGGCCCCGGGCATCTCCAGGGCTGGGCCGAGACACGCCGGGACCGCTCGACGCATCAGACTCAACGCGGCGCCGCCATTTGGCAGTCGCGTCGATGGCTCCTGGCGGAGTCTCAAATGATGCAGCATTCAAAATTTAATGAGCGCAGTCTCTTGGGAGGCCCTTGACGAAGGAGCCTTAGCCGCTGTCTGGGACCGCCGGGGCTTCAACCAAGATTGACCACCTGTTTTCGGCGGATGTATAGATCATGCCCGAAGCCCCCACGTTCCTAATTAGCCTTCAGCGCAAAAGGAACGACCCCAGGCCTGGACCAGAGACCCAGGGCTGGGGCCGCTCGGGCTATGGACTGGATAGCCTTGCGCCTAAGCGCATGCTGATCAAAGTCATTCGGGGGCAACTGTTCCAAGCACCGGACGTGAATAGTTGATAACCGAAGGAAGTCAGGAACGTTCGGCCGGCGGTTAGCTTGTGTTATTCTATCCGAGAGCTGTGCCATGCTGCGATTTGGTCCCCGATCCGCTCAGCCTGCACCCGTTCAATTCCACACCTGCGAGCACTGCGGCGGACCTTTGAGCCGCGTCGAGAGCTTCTTCAATGCACGCTCAGACAAGCCAGTGCGCATCTACAAGTGCGCCGATTGCCATAAGCTCACGTGGGATGATTGAACCCGCCGCGATGAGAGACCACCTCGGAACAACTTGGACTGAATGTACATTAATCAACATGAACGGACCAATTCAAGGGATTGGCGTCATGGGAATCGAGCGCACCTTCACACCCAGGTACTTCCGCAATAAGGCGGAAGAGTTCCGGACCAAAGCCGACAACTGCGAGCATAGCGAAAGCAAGCAATCGCTGCGGAACGTCGCCAAGAGCTATGACGAATTGGCCCGGCGAGCTGAGCAAGTCCGTACCTCCAAGATGCTGCAGAATAATCTTGATAGGAACGGCGCCGTCGTTGAACGCACATGATGACGCCTGCGGAATACCTGGAGAGGGCCGAACATTTTTACGGGTTGGCCAACGCAGCGAGAGATCCTGTCTCCCGATCTCAGCTCGAAGCTCTGGCCAGTAGCTACTATGTCCTCGCCAAAAGCACCGCCGTCCTGTCATTCGGGCAAGACCCTTGAGGAACTCGAATCCCGCCGTAAGAAGTAAGGCCGCCGCGTTGGCGGCGTCTCAGGCCGGCGGGCCTGTTCCTCTCGCCCATGCAAAATTTTCCCAGCGGCACTTTTGAACTGAACAGTGGCCTGATTTGCTCTAGGCTTTGTCATGGACCGCACTATGCAGCTGCGCCACCTAGAAGAGGCCGAGCAACACATCGCCCAGGGCGAGCGTCACATTGCAGAGCAGGAACAGCGGATCGCGCGCCTCATCCGACTGGGTGCAGATACGGCCGAAGCTCAGAGGCTTCTAAATAACTTCTTCGCCAGCCAGATGCTGCACCTTGAGCACCGCGAACGAATCCTGAAAGAGCTAAAACAGTAAGGCCGCCTCAGCTGGCCTCCTTCCGAATCTACGATAGCAACTTGTCCGCGAATAGTTCATTGTCCGCTCACCACCGGCCGAGGCCCTGCCGTAGGCGTCGGTGGGCAGCGGCCCCTCGGTCACGATTGTTGCTTCAAAATCGCCGATCTTGAAGCGATAGAACGGGGAGCCTGGGTGCCGAGCTTCGGGGCCTTGGCGAACGCTGGGCTGAGCGAGCCGAGAGCGCCATCGTTCCAACTGCAGAGGCTCCGATCAGCAAGTTGCGGCGTGATACCGCATCGTATCTGGCCATGTGCTTCCTCCTTTTCGTCGCATCATTGACGCTTATGCGCGAGCGAACGCTACCGCAGCCTGGGCCGCGCTTCGAACAGAAAATCGCGAAATTTGGATTGAGGTCCGGTCGCCCTGAGCATGCTGACGATGCCTGTCCTCGCAAAAGCCGTTCCGAATGGCGAAATGCCTCGACCTCGGCTATGCGCGGGTACGGCTAGTCTGCAATCGGATAACCAAACCGACCGAGGGTTCGTTGGATTCCCTTTGTGGGTCAAACTGAGAAGAAATTCAGTGCGAGCATATGTTTTCCGTTTCGCCCTCGAACTCGGACATTCCTCGATGCAATCAGCATGTCTCAAACGGGCCAATTGCGGAAGTGATGCGACTCCGTGATCTAGCACGCGGTGAACCTCTGCTGCTTGATAGCCAGACGACTAGTCCGTGAACGATTGACCTTGGGGCACGAAAGGTCCTTGTAGTCGATCACAAGCCCACTGCAATCCGTTCATGAAGGCACGCACAGTGCCAAACTTACGATTCTGCGACGCAGCCCACACCACCTACCAGAGCCACTTTGATTTTTTCCCATCGGGGCTGAATGCATGCTCGATGCTGTTCATCGCAGTCTCGTTTAGAATGAGACCAACTGGCAACGCTAGGTCAATACTTAGTTCGAGGTCGTCGCACTCAACGTCGGAATATGAGGTCTCTGAGGTTGCGTTCCATAATACTGCGTCCGAAAGAAGAATTCACCACGCCGAGCGAAAGCGCGGCAAGGGGCGGAAATGGCTTTTGCTCAGGCACAGACAGACTCCCAGCGCCAACCTGCTCCGCAAACGGTTGTCACACATTAAGCAGGACCGTGACGCCTGACGCAGTCGGGTAACAGGCTGTGTCAGTCGCTTTCGACTGACCTCTCAGTCAGCCCGCGCCCAGGTTCGTTTGCGGCATCTCTCCAGCAACGTCGGATACATTTCCGGCAGCATTTACCCAGCCAATTGGCCCATGTTCTCAGCCTCGCCGACTCTTTCACTCCCAGCGCACTGCCTAGCTCGCTGGGTTCTTTAACTTGCGCTAGCTCTTCGATGGCCACTGCGGTAGGCCGCGTCGACCCGACACCACGCCCGATCGCCATCTACAGCCGCTCGCCATGTTGAATGCACGATGTCGGCGGAAAGGACTGTTGCTGTGAGGGGGCACGAGCGCGGGAACACGATTGTCGGTCGGGTGCGGTTCTCGACGTCTTTTCGGCCGCGCACGATCAGCGCGGCCCATGGCTGTCTGCCGCTAGTGATCTTCATCGCGATCAGAGTAGCGGCGGCTCGCTCAAAGCAAACGGAAAAGCCTCGCTCGAAGAAAATCCGCATCGTCGGAAGGTGTTCGCCACGGATTGCTGAGGTCAGGAGGCGCAACTCAGCCACTAGCTTGTCCACTCAGGGCGATCATCGCGTGAGAATAGTGGCGGGTCGGCACGCGAGCCAACCGCTGGGGCTTGCAGGCCGGAATAGAGAGAGCCCAAAAAAACTGGCGCTGCCAGACGGAGTTGAACTCAGATAGTTTTTCAGTCCGGCGATCTTTTTTGTGTGGCACTCCCGAGGAACGCTACAGCAAGGATCACTACGTCTGATGGTTGATATCCATGTCGGAGATGCCGTTGCTAAAGCAATCTAAGCGTACCGAAGGCATGGTCCAACGTATGGACCATGGGATTGCATGGCTAGCCCGCTCTGCTGGTGCTACTATTAGGAATGTTGCCACGCGCTGCGCGTCAGACCAGGGCTCTTGGCTTCAAGAGATCGCCGAGCCCGACTCGATGCAGCATCTCCGCACGGACACGGTCGAGCACGGCGAAGCCGACGTCGGTACCATCCTGGGTGGGATCGATGAGGACGCGGAACGGCCGCTTCCCGAATGGCATGCCAACCACATTTACCACTGCCTCGGCTACAAGGCCCGCGTCGGCGTCCGGCGGCACGATCGCCGCAAAGGCCTTCTGCACCTGCTCGGTAAAACCCTGATACGGACGCTTTTCGTATTCCGCGGCTCGTGCCGCGTCGGCCGGACGACCCGAATGAATGAAGTGATTGGTGCCTGAGGTGAAGGCGCCTGGCACGATGATCGAGGTCTCGATACCCCAGCGCGTCAGTTCGCGGGCATATTGTACGGCTATCGAATCCATGGCCGCCTTCGCCGCAAAATACGGCGCGAGATAAGGCGGCGTGCCCCCGGCGGAACTGGAGGAGGAAATCCAGACCAGCAGGCCCTGCATTTGACGACGCATATGCGGCAGCACGGCGCGATTAACACGCTGTGTGCTCAGCACGTTGACGTCATAGAGCTCAGCATATTGCTCCGGCGTAAAAGCTTCTGCCGGGCCAAACACCATGTGGCCGGCATTGTGGACCAGAACGTCGATACCCCGCCTCCGCAAGCACCTGCGCGACTGCCGCGTCCACCGAGCCCTGCGACTGCACGTCGAGTTCGAGTGCACGCAGCTCAACGCGATGCTCGTGCGAGAAGGCCGCGATCTGCTTCACAACGGCTGCATTTCGGGATTTCATCTGGCGCATGGAGCCGTACACCTTGTGACCCGCCTCTGCGAGTGCCTCGGCCATGAGGCGATCGAAGCCGCTGGACGCGCCCGTGATCAGAACAACCTTGCTCATCGGATACCTCTTTTGACTGCTGTTTACTGGTTCGGAAGCAAGATCAGATGATCCCGCCGTTGGCACGGAGCACCTGGCCGTTGATCCAGCCGCCGTCTGGCCCGGCGAGAAATGCAACCGCAGCCGCGACATCCGCGGGCTCGCCGAGCCGCTCCAGCGGCGCGAGATTTGCGAGATGATCGATCACGTCCTTCGGCTTGCCGTCGAGAAACAGCTTTGTTGCGGTCGGTCCCGGCGCAACCGCGTTGACGGTGATATTGCGGCCGCGCAACTCTTTCGACAGAACTTGTGTCATCGCCTCGACCGCCGCCTTGGTGGCGGCATAGATACCGTAGGTCGGATGCAAGAGACCCGTTTGGCTGGAGGACAGGTTGACGATGCGGCCACCATTTCGCAGCCGGCGTGTCGCCTCGCGTAAGGTGTTGAAGGTACCCTTCAGATTGATGGCTATCTGGCTATCGAAGAGCGAGTCATCGGCTTCGGAGATCGCCGCCAGCTGCATCACACCGGCGTTGTTGACCAGCACGTCCACGCCGCCGAACGCCTCTTCCGCGGCATTGAACATGCTCGCCACGGCGCTTGCGTTGCTGACGTCTGCCTGCGCAGTGATAGCCCGACCGCCGGCCTGGGAGATCTTGCCGGCCAGCGCTTCCGCCTCGGCAGCACTGCCGGCATAGTTGATGACGACCGCAAAGCCATCACGCCCGAGCCGTTCAGCGATTGCGGCACCAATGCCGCGCGACGCACCCGTGACAATTGCGATTTTTCCACTTGCATTGGACATTTACCTTCTCCATGCCTCCGATCATCTTCCCTCTCTCTTATGGGATCAGGAACAATCTCGCGATCAAGCGATGAACAATCATCAACTGTTGGTCGCTCCGTTTCCTCCTCGATCCACCTGGCGCGACACCGAAAGAAATGGGGGAAGCGTTCGCGTGCGAGCACCGCTCTATGGCATTTGGCGGTGGCCATTGTGGCAGCTAATTCAACTCCTCCCTGAAGCAAGATCACGCAGTGCAAAGTCACGCATCGGACGCCGGCGGAGGCGCGCGATCTGCAGCTATCGCTCGCGAGCACGGTTCGCCGACGGGCCTCTAACTACTCGTGTATGGAGGCTGACGCGCATGCGCGGCGCAGATCTGGTTACGGTAACGCTGCGCAAGCACTAGGATAATTGCCAGAGTGACTATGTTTACGAGCTGTGTAACCATGAACACCACATCGCCGATAGTGATCGAATGACCGAGAAACAGAGCTGACGAAAGCACCCATATTAGGTAAGCGTGCTCGCTAAATTGCGGCGGAGCATTGTTCACTCCAGAGGAGCCAAATCTGAGGACGTAGGCGCCGTTGACGAGCCCGGTGCCAATATAACCGATGAAGGAGTTCAAGTTTTCTAAATTAGCACGCATGCTCGACGACATATGAAAGCGTTCCTGCTCCAAAAACTCGCGAAAACGGCAGGATTGCGGCGCCTTTCGAGAAGGTTTTACTGATCGCTGCTGCTGCATATGCCGCACTAGGGAACTGCGAAAACCGCATTTGCTGATCTTCCTCCCGGGCTGTATAACTCAGCAGCTTCTTCCTCCTATTTGAAGAGGCTATCATGAAGGCATTGCATACGTGGCTTTCGCAACAGCACCACGGGTTGCACACTTTCCGCGAATTTCAGCAAAGGCTCTATGAGGCATGCCAGGACGAGCCTGACCAGCAGGGTCTGTGTCGTCTGCTGGGTACCGTCGTTGAGAACTATGTAGATGCCTTCGACGAAGAGCCTTTACCGGTCGCCGTCGCTGATCATGCCTATCAGCGTTTGCTCGATCTGGTGGCTGACATAGATTTCGGTGCAACCGCCGAGCAGCGCCTCGCCACTATCAACCGTGTGGCAGCCAGCGATTTGCTGCACTAAAGCGCGATGTGCAGAGCGCCCAAGAGGTCCAGGTCCGGTTGTGGCTCGTACTTGAATAACACCGGCCTATTGTGATGTCGGTCGTAGGAGGAAGCCAGAATGGCAAGTACCCTCATCGGCAATCCGTCACAAGGCGCTGGTCCCAACTCCATGTTGGCATGGCGAGTACACGAATTTGGAGCGCCGCAAGTGATGATATTTGAACGCCTCCCAAGGCCAGATCCTGGTCAGGGCGACGTTCTTATCCATGTTCACGCCGCGGGCGTCGGTCCTTGGGACGGCTGGATCAGGGCCGGCAAGAGCGCGTTGCCGCAGCCTCTTCCTCTCACACTCGGCTCCGATCTGTCTGGAACGGTCGCGGCTCTGGGATCGGGCATTTCCGATCTCGCGGTCGGAGATCAGGTGTTCGGAGTGACCAACACTCAGTTCCTTGGCGCTTACGCAGAATACGCTCTGGCCTCCGCTGCGATGCTCGCGATGAAACCAAGCTCGCTGAGCTATGCCGAAGCGGCCTCCGTACCCGTCGTTGCGGTCACGGCGTGGCAGGCTCTGTTCGAGCACGCTCGCCTCGAAGCCGGGCAGACGGTGGTCATTCATGGAGCTGCGGGAAACGTTGGAGCCTACGCGGTTCAGCTCGCTCGTCGCGCTCGCCTTCGTTCAATCGCGACGGCTGGGGCGAAGGACATCGAGTACGTGCGGTCCCTCGGTGCCGACAAAGTATTGGACTATCATACGCAACGCTTCGAGGAAGAGGTAAAAGCCGCTGACGCGGTACTGGATCTCGTCGGAGGCGAAACGCAAATGCGTTCTTTTCAGGTTCTTCGCCCGGGCGGCAAGTTGATCTCCGCAGTTTCCCAGCCCGATCAAGGCCGCGCAAAGCACTACGGAGTCACCGCAACCTTCTTCTTGGTGGAGGTGACCACCGAGCGGCTGCGCACAATCGCCGATCTCATTGACCTCGGCGAGCTGAAGACCTGCGTAGGTGTAGTCCTCCCTCTCACGGATGCGCGAGATGCGCACATGATGTTGGAGGGCCGACGATCACGCCCGAAAGGAAAGATCGTTCTCAACGTAGAGGTTGCGGACGAACCCACAGCGCCCGCTTGAATTCGGGCTAACGATAGCGTCGCGGCTACGAGGTGTGGAGAAGGCAGCCGGCTCCCACCCGAAAACGGGAAACACTTGGCCGAGGCGCTTGGCTTTATCATTGTGCCAGTCCTCCACGCTGGGTTTTGGCCCGTCGGACCCTGGCAGACGTGCAGCGCATCATCGCACTCGAGCGCCAACTGCAACCAGCGCGGGACGCGCCTCATTCGCTGTCGACGGACAGAAGTCCGGGTTTCGGCTTCAGCTCTTTTTAAACTCCGAAGACTCTTCGAACAGAACAAGCGCGACTTCCGCATGAGATTGCTAAAGTGGTAATGTGCGATGCGCTAAACGACCGGTTCGACGCGAGATCACCTTGGCCCAGTCGCCTCGACATCAGCGGCGAACTGCTTGTTGACCATTTTAGTCGCCATCGAGGGAAAAGCGGACGTCGCACGCAATCCGCGGGCGGTCTTACTGCGCTAGAAACCTAGAGGCGACAATCAGCGCGACCGTGCTCGCGAAAATCAGCAGTGGCACGAAGACTTTTCGGGTCACTGGCTTGTCAAATAGCGCGCAGCCGATTGACCGAGTTGGGGTTTAGGCGGTCTCTGGAGCCGCACGAGTTTGCCTTCTCTCGTGTCCAAGCTTTTGGTTCCGGCGCTGCGCCTACGCCACGCAGCTCGCTGTAACAAGCGCTGTAGACCTCGCGAACGGCTAGCGCCGTGGACTCCGCCTCGTTCATTGTCTAGAGCCGAGTTCGATAGTTAGTCAGAAAGCTTTGGGCGCTGGACGGCAGGTCATCGAAGCCACCGAGCTTGGCCACAGGTGGCAAATCCGAATCCGCCTCAGCCTTCCTCGACACCATCCGCGCGGCCGGAAGGGCGATTGTAATGTCGGCGCGAGCGAGTTCAAATGCGAACCTTGCCAACTAGTCCCTGCTGATGACCTAAATTGAGTCGTACACGCTTTGCGGCGGCGCCGTACGAGCAGTGAGCATGGTAACTACTCTTGCAGAGCGTCCTTTCACGGCTGCGGATTATCCGCTCCTCTGCACCCCGCGGGCAAGTAGTTAGAACTGCATAGAGTTCAGCTGAGTGCTTAAGGGTCGTCACGAAAAATACTACGCTTTCCCACCACTGTTAGCCGCAGCGTTCTTCGGCGAAATTGCTAACCTAGCGCAAACCAGGCCAACACGGCGAATACCGGGACGAGCGCCACGCTGAAAAGCACCAAGGGTGACGGCTCATTGCCGGTGCGGTCATCTCTCATGTGGGCTCCTTAAGAAGGCCCGCAGCTGCGCCACGGGATTTGAGTGCCGACAACCCTAGGGGCGGGCATTGCCAGCCTCGAAATGATTGATGTCCGTCAGGTCGACTTCGTTCCTAATAGCTTTTTGGATCACCGATCAGGGGTTGGTTAGTGAACGGATAGACTCTAGAAGCTGCTCAAGGCGGTATGGCTTGTGAAGCATGATGCTGCCTGAAACGGGGCGTGGAGCCGCGTGTGTGTACCCCGTGGCGTAGATGACGGGGATCGCCGGATGACTGGTCCTGCATCTAATAGCGACATCCCACCCCGTCAGCGGGCCTAGCAACATCACGTCCGTAAAGATCAGGTCCAGGGCAGCTTCAGAGCAAAGCTGCAATGCTTGTTCTCCGGTATCGGCTTGCAAAACTTCGTGTCCATGGCTCTCCAGTATGTCCACGATCACATCGCGAATTAAGTCTTCGTCTTCGACAACTAGAATACGCAAGTCATTCTCCCGGTGGCTCAAGTCGTTCAGCGACAGAAGCAACGAGTTTTGCGAAATTCTCCGGCTTGATGAACAGGCTTGATGAACACGGGTACACTCGCAAACCTGAGTGGGATGAAAGTGGTGTCGTAGCCGGTCAGAAGCGCGACCGGCACGCCGTTGGCGGATAAAACGGTCGAGCAAAGGGAGGACCAACTCGCCGCCAAGATTGATATCCAGCACCGCGCCGTCCACCTCTTGAAAGCCGGTCTTCGGGAATTGCGCAAACAAGACCAAAGGGACCGACGACGCCAAACCCTGCGGCTTCAACCACCTTCGCGCAATCATTTGCCTCGATATATTCGTCTTCCAGCACCAAGATCCTCTTCATCGAGCACCTGCCTAGCACAACTAACTGATACGGCAGAGCTAAGTGCCTAAAGAACATGATGTCCGCCGCGAAAACCTTAGCTAGCCGAATGCCGCCGTGAGATCGGAGGGCAGGCATATCGCTGCCGCCGGGCGGTTTGACGTTCGAAATTACATTGAACTTGCGCCGTCCGTCTTTAGAGGAACCATGCGTATGTAAATGGCATTGATTCTGGGGGTAGGCTGACTGCCCGCCGCTGGCATCCGGGCTATCGGCGGGAATTTTATGAGTTGCGTAGTGACAAAGCGTACCAAGGCGTTGATGCCGGGGTTGATTAAACCTCAGCTGGCGACCCTGAAGGACAGTGCTCCTTTAAGTGCTCAGTGGATTCGCGAAATCAAATACCACGCCTACCGGGTTCAAGTGCATGTAGACCGCGGTGCTGCTAAAATCTTCACTCGCAATGGGCACGATTGGATCCACCGCTTTTCGTACATCGCCGGCTCCTTCAGGCTGCCCAGCCGGACGATCTTCGACAGTGAGGTTGTCGTGGTTCATGAGGGCCGAACCAACTTCTCGGAGCTGCAAGCAGATCTTGCGACGGGCCGTCAGGACCGAATGCTGTTCTGTGCATTCGACATCCTCCACCACAACGGAGAGGACCTCCGCGGCAAACCCCAGCTATACCGCAAAGAACGTTTGAAAGAGCTGATCGATATGCTACCCGCCGATCCTCTACAGCGAGCACCACGATGGTGATGGCCAGGCGATGTTCGAGGCGGCCGCGAGACTCAACTACGAGGCATCGTGTCGAAGCGGGCGGATGCTCCATACCGCTCGGACCGAAATGAAGCCTGGCTCAAGATCAAAGCCGTCCAGCGCGGTAAATTTCCGGTGGTGGGATTCATCAAGGACCCCACGGGTGTGGCGGCTCTCTATCTTAGGAAACAGGAAGGGAAAGACCTCGTCTACATGGGCAAGGTCGGCACCGGTAGGAGCCCGACCACCTCGAGCCAGATCCGCAAAGCGCTCGACACCGTGGTCAGCCCGAAGCAGAAGCTGATCAAGGCCATCAGAAAGCCAAAGGCCACCTGGGTTGAACCCCAGTTCTTTGCCGACGTCGAGTACCGGGACATCACCTCCGAAGGCCTTCTGCGCGCGAGCTCGTTCAAGGGGCTGACCCGCAAATAGGAACAGAGGCCGCCGAATGACGTTTCTGTGTCATGTACATGGGTAGCCTCATTGAGGACTCGTTCAACATCGCCTGGGGCTTCCTGGCGAGGTCTGGCGAGCTACGAGAGGCCGAGGCGTCCACAAATTTTCTCGTTCGGTTCATCGAGGACCAGATTCGCTCCGGCGAGCGTCGACCCATGATGATCGGTAACCGAGCGATTGCTGCCTATCGCGCGAGAGCCTTCCCGACCGCAACGGTTCTGGAGGGGCGTGTCGTCTGGATTGCCTGATACGGCCACTGCCGCGCGTACGAGTAAGCGGCACGGCCGGAGGCGCGTGGTATGCTCGCGATCTTTGGAGCGAGGCCCGCGCGCACTTAATTCGAGGGCTGCCTTGTAAAACGACGGTCTGTGGTGCGAGCGTAGCTATCGGCCCCCTTCCGCGTTGTTTACGGTCACGGCGCATCCGGTGCGCTCCAACCTCATTTTCATCACCGATAGATATCAAGCACCGTTCGGTGAGGCTGGGACCCCGCTTCCAGATGGTTCCACATCTTTTGATACCGTCCGATCACTTCTGACCGCCCGAAAACAACGTCGCACAATGCGCGTCCGGTCGCGGAGGCGTTCGCTCCCGTCAAGGTGGCCCTAGCGCTATCGAAAGGATCGTGAGGAGACCAATAGCGGCTATTGCCCAAGCCAATAGATGCATCATCCACGTAGGTCGATGACTGGCCATTGCTTGCTCCACCGGTGCAGCTCAACGTAGGCAACTACTCGGTTTGGAGGCTGTTTGATCTAAATCAACGGTCCGTGTGTCCCGATAAACCCGGTCCTCCGTCCACTCCCTTCAAGATAGCGAACGATGGATCACGGGCGTTGAATCGAAACTGCTCCGCACTGTGCAAGCCGAACTCAGGAGTAGGCTTCCGTTATCTGAGGACGGGCTCGGTCGGAGCGAAGCGCCGAAACGGATCATCGGATGTTGAGAGTCCTTGTTTGGCGCCGTCGGGCGGAGTGGCGCCGGGGAATGGGTTCCGCCAGGCTTCCTCGCGCGTGCGATTGCAGGAATCCGGAGGGCTGCATTCGCTCACCGAGCCTTGCCCCGTCAAGCTACGTAGTGCTCGTCTTGGGTGCCATCGACGGGGCGGGTGGCGTGGAGGTGCAGCTTGCATTGCCGAGTGGAAGGTGCGGCCCCGGTCTCGAACCGAGCCCACTTGGGAGTCCATCCGTGCCTGCGCATTTCTCCCCTGTTCCCTAGTCTTAAATTGCCGGAATAATGCTTCCTTATCGGCCTCCGACTGGATATTGGCGACGGCCGGGTTCTCTTGCAGGAATGCCTCAAAGTGTTGTCGCTTTACCGGTTCGACGCCGTGTTGGTCGAGCCATTGCTGCGCGAGCGGCAGGCGATTCCAGCCGGCGAGTGGTGCCGTCAGGGAGACCTCCTTCCACTTGGGATGAAACGGCAGGTTCTGCAAATCGGCGAATTTCGAGAAGAAGGCGTCAACGAACAGGGCGAGTTTGCGACTGCGTTCTGTGTTGGGTGCCCAATTATACGCCGCAAGCACCGCCGGCACCGCGATCGTTTCCACCGTTTCCCCCTCCGGAATCAGGTTCGGATAGTCTTTCGAGGTCAACGTCGTTGGCAGATAATCGCTCTGCAGGGGCTTCGAATAGTCGACCGCAGCAAGATGAAAGGCGCCGTCATTCTTGAAGGCAGTGACAGACAGGTACGGCTTGCCGCCCACCACTATGACGGCGTCGAGCTCGCCCTTCTTTAACTTTTCCATTGCGATCCGCTGCTCGATATAGACGAAGTTCGCTTTGATCCCGAGCCGCTCGAAAACTGTCAGTGCAGTCACAAACGTGCCGCCGTTGGGCAGGTCGACGCTCACCGTCTTGCCTTCGAGATCGCTCAGAGTCTTGACTGCCTTCGGTGCGATGACCTGCATCTCCTCATTGTAGAGCTTGGTCACATAGGTGAACTGCTTCTTGATGTTGTTGGCGAAGCCCTTCTTCTCGAGATAGTCGAGCGTGTCAGCGCGCACGATGCCGAGATCGACGCCTTTAAGGAACAGGATGTCGGCGACGCTCTGCACCGAACCTCGACCGGTGATCGGCAGGACGCGCAGCTTACCGTCGTCGTCGAGCACAGACGCGAGGTCTGCGCCGAACTGCACATAGGTGCCCCCGATCGTACCAGTAAGCAGCGTGACCGTGTTGGCGTTCATTGCCTTCTTTGTCGAGACCGAGCCAAATTGGAAGACTGCCTTCAGGCTGTCGCTGACCTTGGCAGGATCATACTCGTTCTGTCCGGCATGGGCCGCAAATCCGGCAGCCATCAAGATCATCGAGGCAAACATTCCAAGGAGCTGACGCACAACATCCTCCTGGCATGTGGGAACCTGCCACACGGTCACAACCTCTCGAATCGTTGATCGTTCCCAGGGCGCTCAGTGGAACACCGGAGACCGAACACTTCTGCTCCGGGTCAGAAGCGCGAATCCGTGGTTGCCAGATGGTTGGTCCGCTCTCTCTTTGAGAGCGGACATGCCTGGGCTTTCGCTGCATGTCGGCCCAGGGCCACGAGCTGACGTCAGGAGTGTAAACGCGGCGCTCGCAGACCCTCCCTCAGGATATGAACGACTTATTTCCGTCGGCAGCGACCACCTCGATCCGAAGTCTCCTCATGGGCTTCGTCGCCAGCACCTGGGACGTCTTCAGCTCGCGCCGACGCCGAACACGACGACTGCCGCCAGGCACAACAGCGCACCGACCGCACGGCTAAACCACTCCGCGCCCGGCGCCCATTTCTCTGCGATGACGTAGACGGCAATAACCGCGATCCAAAGCAGATTCATGACACCTGCGACGAACAGCAGCGCCATCAACACCCAGCAACAGCCGACGCAAAAGGCGCCATAGCGAAAGCCTCCACGCATCGCGATTGTAGCGCTCGATGGATTGAGCACCGCCCCCCATGGCGAACGGCACCGGACGAGACAGGCCTGCTTGAAAGGCGTGAACTGGAAGAACCCAGCAATTGCGAATACAAAGGCGCTCAAGAACGTGCTCGCGCTCACCATCATTGGCGTGACCAGCGTCGCCTTGAGCAGGGCCCAGTGCACGAGAGTCGCCGCGATGCTGAAGCCGCCCCAAGCAACAAGATACCCCGCGATAAATCCGGCGGCGTGCGCGGAGCCGCCGATGCGGGTGAGAACCAAAATTACTGGCATGACGGATGGCAGCATCATCGCCGCCATCATCACGGTCCACATCAGCAAGACGAGGCCGAGATCGGTCGCGTCCCAGTCCACCATCTGAGGCATGATCCACATGTCCATACCGACATCCATGTGGCGCATGCCCCAATCCATGTAGACAAGGTACGCCCACCCCCCTCCGATAAAGAGCCCGACCAGGACTCCCACCGGCAAGAGGCGCCAAACCTCCATTGAGATCAGGCGAGGACCTTCAGGCCGAGTAGAAGGCGAAAGGCGCATAGAATCCACTCTTGCCGCTGATCTCCCACTGGAGATCGAAGTCTCTGTACGCGGTATGCGTGGATTTCGCGGCCACGTATGGAAACGGTCTTCGCGGCAAGTTCTCGACACGGATCTCCTTGCCGTCCAGCCCCTCGATCGCAGTGATGTCGGCATCCCCGATTCCGGCGATTGCCATCTTCCAGTTCCGTCCTTGAACCTCGAACGTGATCGGCACAAATTTGACGCCGAGCACTTCGGCGACCGATCCGGCCTGCGCCGCAAATGCACCGCCCGGCTTGAAGGAGAAGATCGCGCTCAGCGCCTCGCGCTGCGCGGGGTTGGCCCGCTCGTCGATGTAGAACGCCCCTCGCCAATTGCCTTTCGCCATGTGGCTTGGCGAAAAGTTCATTCTCACCACGTTCAAGCCATCGAGCGTCACGTCGCCTTTCCGGCCGGATTCAACATGGTAGCCGAGAAGGACCGTACACAAACCGGTGGTCGGGGCATTTCCGACGACGCAAGGGCACATTGCCTCGCAATTGCAGGCTTCCATGTAGAGGCCCTTGACATTCCACGTGCCCTTCTCCTCCGCCGCTTGCGCAACCCGGACGGGGCGCAGTGCGCTGAGAACAGACGCAGCAGTTATTGAGCCAGCAATGTCGAGCAAACGGCGACGGGAGAATGGTGCCATCATAACCTCCCCGCGTATATTGATGAGCGTAGTAGACGCGCTGTCAGTATCAAACGTTGGAGTCACACTTGACCTAGGTGTGACTGAGCGCAACTGACGTGAGTATAGCCCTGTGGACGATCCTTAGGTAGCAGCTTTCCAAGCGACCGATTTGATGAAAAGGCAGATTCGGGCAGCGGCTCTGACATGCTTCTTTGTGTGTTGGCCTGCTGGGTCAAACGACGATGTGGGTCTGAAGACCGCTGAGGTCAAAAGCAGGCTTGAGCCATAGGCGCCGCTGCCCATGTCCACTATGGGTCTCACAAGCAGCGGTCGAGGCAAGCACGGCTGCGCATCCGGTCCACCGCCGCCGACATCGCAATAGCTAATGGCGTCCGGCGCGGCCATGCCTTGGAATGCCTCAGCTACAAGATTGCGAAAAAGCCGCCGCCGGTTTGGACGGCGACGACTTCTTCTTTACGCGCTCAGACGGCAGCGACTACCCGTCGCATCACATGAAGGAAACAGTTAGCGGGCGCTGCGACGCCATCAATTGGATGACGCTCCTGCTTGCGCAATTCATCGACTAGACGTTCGAGGTAGGGCGGCACAGGCGAGGCTTCGAGAGATAAGCTCTGTTGCAAGCTGTCACCCACTTCGTCACAGATCGACCGGGCAGTCTTATGGTCGATGTGGTCCGATATTCGATTGGTCAAATCCATATCGCGACCTTTCGATAGGCCCCATGATTAACTTAAGTTACAGGGATGCGAAAATGTTTCGCGCACCTTCGAAAAATCCGACCGTTCCATTTAATGGAACGAAGACACTATGCGTCAAACCGATTGGCATCGTCAGCGCTGATACCAACAACCCGCCGAGTTAGTGAACCTCTTGGGCGCGACTTTCAACACGTTCAGAATGTCCGTTCCGGGTCGATCGCCCCACTTTGACAGCGCGCCGCGAACTTCCACACTTTCCCGATCAGCGGACATTGTTAAATCAGGTGCGTCAGGCCCGAAAAGGGCCAAGAGGCGATGACTCGGCGTCACGCAAAAAAGTAAAGCCCCGCCAAGGAAGTGGTCGGCACCTCCGTGTACTTCCGGTTGAACCTTCGCGCGGTTCCGACGACCCACGCAATTGGGCTGGGAAACGGAGGTTTCCATGATCAGTTCCAATGGACGCCCGGTGCATCTTTATCGGTCGATCGTAGCGCGGGCGGTGGGATTGTGTGCGGTCACATTTTTCGGCATCAACACAGCCTATTCACATGACCTGATGCGACCAGAACTGAACGCTTGGTTCAAAAGTCTCAAGAATAAGGCAGGTGAGCCGTGCTGTGATGGTGGGGACGGCCAACATGCGGAGGCCGAGTGGGATATGGCAAAAAGTGGCTATAGAGTCCTTCTGAAGCATCCGCATAGGCCAAACGAACCCGGGCAATGGTTTGACGTGCCAAACTCTGTCGTGCTCAACCGGCAGAACCTCAGCGGCAGGGCGATGGTTTGGTGGTGGCCGTCCTACGACAATGGAAGAATGACTCCTATGTGGCGCTGCTTCATTCCCGGACCGGAGGGATGATCCTCCTTGGGAAAACAATAGCACCCGTAAGTCCGCTTCGGGTCTTGGCTGTGTGAAAACGCGAAGACGCTCAATCGCGATAGAAGAAGTTATTCGTCCAAGACCGTTTTAGTCGCTCAACGCAAGCGGATTCAACTTCGAGATCGAACTGAAAAATATCATTCTTTGTCAAGTCCAGGGTCAAAAGCAGCGGTCAGCCCATCAGTAGGGCGACGACCGGCTTCCCTCAGATAGCAGACATAGCAGTCGTGGTCGTGGTGTTCAGCTCAGGGCCAGAGGCTGCCTAACCCTTACCCTGGAGTTGTTCGACGGACATTCCCGCTCCTTTGACAAGGTTCACGTCCCGCTTGTTACTTTGGGTCAAAGCGGACTAACAGTTCGCTTCAGGGACTGCTTGCTCCTCTCAAGTGTCCTCTAGCGGCAGCTTCGCTGCCAGGTGGGGCCAGGTTGCGCTCGATGATGCCGCGGAGCTCGGGATCGACTTCGTCGATGATGGCGAAGTTCTCGAGCTGAAGGCGGAGCCCTTCCAGTTGATCTGGATCAAGCACACCGCGGTAGATTTCAATCGGCATCAGAGGGCGGTCTGGCGAGCTTGCGGTCAAGATCCTGCACGGCCTCAACCACCTCTTGGTCATCGAGCACGGCAAGCAAGGCATCGATCGTCACCTTTTCGTTGGGACAGCCTGGCTCTACGTGGCGAGCCAGGATGTTCTGCGCGCTCTGGATGGCGAGCAGCAGTTGCTTCTCTGGCCTAATCTGGCGCATGGCGCTCATCGGTCCTCCCGCAGGCCCTTGAAGAATGGACGGCGCAGACGGCCGTCGGCCGACTTCGCTCGGTACTCGATTTCGGCGAGGCTTCGGTTCAACCCAGATGGCCTTTGAGTGATGCGCTTGCTGTAGGGCTGGGTCTTCTTGAAGCGCTTCGTCCAGTTGCGGCGCGCGAAGACCGTGATGGCTGCATTGGGTAGCAGCCGCAAGAAGGTGGAAGGCCGCCTGAAAGGCCCGCGCTGAGCAGTGCGACCCGGGGCCGGTCAAACAAAGGCAACCAGCCGTGGTGAGCGGCTGGGTTTTTACGTAAGCGATCTGCGTTGGGCACAGCGTAAACGGTGTTGCAGCCTCCAATTGAGCTAAAGTCTCGCTCTTCGTTGTTTCGCACGACGTGCGCAGCGACCGTCGAAGTGCACGCATCCTGTGGCGAACTCTGGACATCGATTGCGCCGGAACGTCCGGAAACTATGAGCGTTTTTCTGAGAGAGGTATTGCCATGACTCATACTGTTCTGGTTGTAGATGATGATCCCAACGTCCTCGAGGTCATCGCAAGTATGCTTGAGGATCTGGGCTGCGAGGTGCTGACTGCAAGCAGTGGTGCGGAAGCTTTGGATATGCTTGTCGCGCAGAATGCGATTTCGATCCTGATCACCGACATCAATATGCCCGCCATGGACGGCCACGAACTGGCTGAGCGGGCAACGCGTCTTCGCCCAGAGCTGAAGATTCTACAGCTGTCCGGCCGAGAGCGAAGACGGGACGCCTATCCCATGATCAGGAAACCGTTCGACGAACAGGAATTGGCTCGCGTGATGCAGCAAACGACAGGGGCATGTTAGTGCTGGCAGCTAGCACGTGAGTGGCGGCCAGTGGCCTGAGCCCACATACAACCAGCACGCTTCACGGCCTCAGCCTCCAAGCGAAAGGAGCCTCGGGGACACCGGTTCCCCATTCAACCGCCACGATGCCTAGGAGCGGAAGCCATGCTGTCCGCACGATAGCAGGCCTCTCTCCATCGCGTCTCGGTCGGGCGATCCGGACTCATAACGACAGATCCTACCGCCATTTCAGGACTGGGCGAGTCGCCAGTGCGTCGAAACAACAGCTCCTTCAGCGGCCGCGGCTATCCAAGGAT
This sequence comes from Bradyrhizobium sp. CCGB12, assembly GCF_024199845.1. Lineage (NCBI taxonomy): Bacteria > Pseudomonadati > Pseudomonadota > Alphaproteobacteria > Hyphomicrobiales > Nitrobacteraceae > Bradyrhizobium > Bradyrhizobium sp. CCGB12. The sequence continues at coordinate 261,000 of NZ_JANADO010000002.1, forward strand.
GACGGCATCGCTATCGATCACTTCTGCCGGTTCTTCAGAGCTGCCTCAGCAATCCAGGGATAACGTTTCGCTCAGTCGGTGCCGTTGCGAGACAACAGGCGCACACGCTCGTCCTCCCGGATGACCAGCATCCGGTAGCCGTCGTGTTTTACTTCATGGATCCAGTCAGGCCCTGAAGGGACTTGCTTGGCGGCGGTGGCGAGGCAGAGTTCGTACGCCATACTCATAGGCCGAACATAAGTTTTCCGCTTACTTTACAAGTCGGGAACAAGGGCATGACACCTCGGACTGGTCTCAATATAGGACGCTGCCGGTCTCGAAATAACTGTCCCGGCAGCGATTTATTCTCAAACTGAGTGCTGAAATCCCAGTTGGTTTCGACTGGGCAACAGCCAAGCCACAGGTTTGCGACAGGCGTCCGCCGGTTCACGCTGGCGGGGCCTTATGCCCTTTGGCGTGTCGCGCCGATCATGCGGACCCGCAGTGCCGGCCGCAGGCCCTGTCACTAGGTGACAGTTGTGGCCATTGCGTCAGGGTACAGCGGCCTAGTTTCAAAGTCGTAGTGGCCTAGTTTGGACCAGGCCGAGCGCCTACGAGCAGAGATGGAGCGGCTGGAACGCAAGCTCCGGGAGATCGACGTAAGTAGGCTTCCTTCTTGTCGGTGTGCGCTGGCGGGCCCTTCTTTATGACGCTCCTTGGCTGACCCGAAGGGTTGATTTGGGAAGGTGCCTGGTTCGTTTTAATGCTCACAAGGTGACATGATTTTTGATCGGTTCTAAAATGGTTCCAGCTTCGGAACGAGGCGGTGTTTTGGAGCCGGATCACGCGAGAGTTTCGCGCATATATAATCGATGGCGAGGGGCACATAACGCTCCGAATTGACCTTGACGCGCAGGACGAGACGGAGGCTAGGGAGCGAGCCAAATTGCTTGTAGACGGGCAGGCCGTGGAGCTTTGGGAAGGCGCAACCAGGCTCGATAGGTTTGAGCCCATCAGCAGGCACTGAGGTCGCCTCAGTTGCCACCTTTCCTTTGATATAGCTCAAACGGTATCGGCGTCTGCGGCATTCCATCCAGTCATGCCCGAACCCGACAAACAGAATGAGGGTAGGGCAGTCCAGCCGTCGCGCTTGGATGAGGCGCGGCGCCTGATTGAGGAATACGTCGCCGACCTCCGCGAGATCATCAGAAAGCTACGTCAGAAGATGAATTAAGGCCGCCTCAGCAGGCGGTCTGCGTCTTCAAAAGCCGAACGTAAGTCCCGCTCTCATGCAGATCGAGCCAGCCTTGCTGGACAGCGTACTTGATGCCGGCGAACTCGGAGCCGCTGCCCTTGAGGGTGTAGAGGAACGGCGCGTTGATCCTTTCGATATAGATGCGGCCGTCCTGGACGGGCTCGATGCGGGCGGCAAGTTGGACCAATGAGGCGCCGTAGTGACTTCTGAGCCGGAACCGTGCGCTCCCAGCTCTGCTTTTGTTTGAAGAAAAACACAGATTGTCACCCCCGGGACCCGCCGCCACCATAGGGCGAGCCGATCGGCTAGGGCAACTAATCTTTGGTCTTTTGCGCTCCAAAGACGGTGCTCTTACGGGCCACCAATTGTGAACCATTTCACACTTTTGCGCTGCAGATAGCTGCTATAGCAGCAGCCGCTGGAGGATTTTAGGGACCAGTAACAGGCGCCGCCGGGACACCGTATTTCGAGCCCAGCGGCGTATTTTTTGCGCAGCTAGTCAGGCTTCGAACGCCGATCGTTCTCCGATCTGGAATCAACAAAGTCTGGCGGCGGTGTCATTCGTGGACGTGGCTCAGGGGGCGCGTCGACCGAATCGTCCTCAGCCTTATCCGACTGCCTACGATTGATCACACGCCCGATCAGGCCGCTAATCACCAGCAATGTGCCCGCCGCAATGAGCCAGTGCGGCAGTTGCAACGATCCCATCGTGGTCTTGACCAAATCCACTATTTCTTCGCCTTCAACCCTAACTCCACCAGCCGCCGTATAGCTTCCGGCCGGCCGGGCATCTCAAGCTTGCGGCGCGGAAACATCTTGCCGAGGTAGTTGCCGGTCATTGCGCCCAAAAAGGCAAAAATCACTACAATGGCCCAAGACGGCACGCCTAGCGGTGCCGCGAACGGCGATTCCGACGCCACCGACGAAGAAGCCAGCAAGAACGCCGATTATAGCCCCGACGAGCCATCCCTTCACAGCGTCAACCCTTGGTCTTGCTCCGCAGCCCGATCTCTACCAGCCGTCGAATGGCCTCCGGCCGGCCAGGTAGGTCGTTCTGCTCGCGGCGCCAGTCATCTAACTCTTTCGCCATGTCTGGCTGGATACGAACCATAACCGGATCTCCGGTGACGGTGGGTCGCTTCTGTGGATTCGTGCGATCAACCATTGTCTTTTTCATGGAATCATGATACCACGAAAATGCGCCTCGTGAATGGTCTCGGGACGGGGTAGGGGAGAAATACCAATGACTAATCTTGGTGCCACCGCCACCGCCACCATCAAATCAATCCGTCCACGCCTTTTTGCGCGTACACCTATTATGCCGGCCTCCGAGCCGAGGGCTGCGAACCCGTAGTCTAACGGGGCGCGCTCTACATCAATTTGGAGTCTGGGGGTCTGCGAGCGAGGGTGGGTCGGTGGGCCGCGTTTCACGATCCGGACGGCAAGCTCCGGCTAGAGTATGCGCGCGCGATGTGGGCAAGCCGAGCGTCGGACGACGAGGTCATTGAGCTGGGCGCTCGTCAGTAAGGGTACTAGAAGGGCCCGCTCCAGCGCATGTTGGGGGGCTTTCACTGTTGATCCCGCGAGGCTGGCTGGCTCTGACCATCTCTACTTTTTGCCAGCTATACGATCCAACGCGTTGATCAGGCGCTTCATGAAATCATCGATCCAGCCGTCTCGATCCGCTTTAGGTTCGGGGCGCTTTTCGCATCGGCCGACGCGGGACGGCCGCTTCGTCTCGGTTTCCATATCTACCCCCATGGCTTACGTGTAGTACCACAAGCGTGCAACTTTTGAGTATATGACACGCTGGAGACCTGCATTGCGCCAACCGGCTGGCTCCTCCGTGCCGACATTGAGCGGGGGCGGCGGCTTAAGAGCCCGCGCCGCCGAGGCTCGATTCCGTCTATCTGTCCACCCTCTGAACATCGCCGGGCGCGAGCTTACTCGAACAGGCGCTGTTGCTTGTGGGTCAGCGCAATATTCAACACCTCCGCAGTCCAACCTTCCGGAACGGCTGCAAGGACCAACGTCAGCGCCTGGGTTGGCTTGGCTGCTGCAAGCCAAACCTGGGTCTCTGCGCTGTCCCCGGTTACTTGAACGACGGTGAATGAGTTGCCGAAAGACTCGCCCATGTTTCCACCCGGCGGCGACTCTGAATTGGAGGTAGCGTTTCAAACTGGCGGCTTAGGCCCGGCGACGAAGCACTCGCTTATATGCGAGCCGGTTTCACACTGGCGGGCCTTTCGCAGCAGGTGCTCGCGCTCGATACCGGGGGCGGTGTCTTTAGCAGCTTCGCGCAAACGTTGGGCCTCTTCAGCAAGGCGCTCTTCAAGGGTTCGGATTTGCTTAAGGCGGTGTCTGGGGGGACGCAGCGGAACCCCAAATTACTTCCCCGTCAGCGAAGCAGCGATCTTGCCGCCAATGGCCTCGACGCCACGGCGGGCAGCTTCGTCGGCCAAGTGGGCATCGCTGTGCGGTGCTCGGGTCGGCATGACCGAGTAGGGTGCCGATAACAGGCAGGCCCATCTGGTCGCCAATTCCGACGCTGGCAAAGCTATGTCGCAGGTCGTGGATCATCCTAACGCCTGTCACACCCGCCCGCTTGCAAATGGCTGTCCATGGGCGCTTCAGGTCTGCGCGCGGTTTCTCATTCTTGGTCCCGGCCGATTCACCCGCAATCACAAACGCGCCGAGTCTGGTCAGACCCTTAATGATGTCACGGCGGCAGTCGGCAGATAAATAGTCTTCTTGCCGGTTTTACTGTCGGGCAATCGCAACACGCCACGCTCCAGATCGATTTCACCCCAGCGCAGGTGCAGAATTTCTCGCAAACGCGCCCGTGAGCATCAGCAGTCGGACCGCGGCATGTGGGCCGCAGACGCCAGTTGCGACGCCTGCGGCCTACGCTGGCTACCGTTCCGCACGATCGGCGCCGGCAATGGATTGAAGCTCAACTGCCCCAGCATGGCAATCAAGAGGATGGATTTGTTATTTAGGACCGAAGGCGCTCAGGAGCCCGATCGCGATGGGTATCAGGGCGACGCAGGCCCATAAGGCTGGCGCGTCAGAGTTTAGACCGGCAATGAAGATCCCGATGCCAAAGCCGACGATAAACGCCGAGATCGCATAGGCAACTACTGTGTCCATCGGCCCGATCCACAAACAATAGGATCGATGCCTTAAGGACGCGTCGGGGCAACAAACGTTCCAGAGCGCCGAAGCGCCCCCAATGTAGGGGTGGGCAGCTAGACTCTAGGCCTTCGGTTTCGCGAGCCTCACGCCCGGTCCACCGTCGCTCGATGGGCCGTCGTTCAGAAAGATGACGCCTGCACTTTCGAACGCAGCACGGATATCGGCGACGGTCCTTGGCAACAGCTCCTCACCGCGCTCTAGCCTCGTGATCGTGTTGGTGGACACACCAGCGGCCTCAGCGACCTCGCGGACACCGAGATGGAGGGCAGCCCGGGCCATACGAGACTGAGAAGCGGAAATCATTTTGATCCCCAAAGGCCTTGTGTGGAACCGCTACACCGTAGCGAAAACGACTTGGCGTAGCAAAACACGGAATCTGGTTACGGTGTAGCGATTCCGCTACGGAGTCTTGGAGGGTTCTTTTATGTCTTCGGCGGCAATCAAGTACATCGACCATGATCATCACGCCCATCTTTCGCGCGTTAGGGCGGGACTCACATCTGAAAAGCGCGACGGAGATCCCTACACGCGCTTATACAACGACGGTGACGAGGAGCACTTGATGTGGATGGCCGATAAGCTTCTCAATGATGTTTGCGATCTTCACAAGGAATGCGCTGAGAATCTTGCCGCCTGCATAGAGCCCTGGGCGCAAGCGGCGGAGTGAACCAACCGGCGGCTAGTCATGGCTTGACACCCATCAATCCCACGCCGCCGAGGCGCCCCCGCAAGGGTGGGGCGCTTTGCTTGCTCAATTCGCCGGCCGGCGTTAACGCTGGCTGCTGCCTAGGGGGAATGCGGTGAGCAAGGCGCGCGAGTTTGTCGATTTCTGGACAGAGAACAGCATCCACGCTGTCGAGCAATATCGGACTGCTGGCGCGTCTCAGGATGTGGCGGAACTCAGCCGTCGTCTGATTGAGGCCGCCAAGGGGCAGGGTATCTCAGAAGCCGACTTGCAGGCCGAGATCGGCGAAATCCCCGACTACATTGAGGACCGGCTCAAGGCGGCGAACGACGCTGAGCGCGCACGGCGTAAGCCTTCTTAGGTTTTGTCCAACCTATGAACATCACCGGGCTTGAGCTTGAGTTCCTCGAACATCCGCTGCTGCTGGGGCGTCAGAACTACATTCAACATCTCCGCGGTCCATCCCTCAGGAACGGCGGCAAGGACCAGTGTTATCGCTTGGCTCGGTTTGGCGAGTGCGATCCAAATTTGCGTTGTTGTGTCGTCCGCCGTCACTTGAACAACGGTGAAGGTGTTACCGAACGATTCTGCCATTTCGTTCAATGCGACAGCTGGCGCTCGGGTTTCTAATCCGAGGCGCCTCGATGTCGCTTCGCCCGTTTTCCTACCTGCATATTCTCCAGCGCGATCGGCGGTTGCAACCCTGGGGACGTCAGCCATTCATTGATGTGCGAGGCCGTTTCGGCCTGGCGGGCTCGCCTGAGATATAGCTCGCGCTGGGCGCCGGGCGGCAACTGTGCTGCGGCCTCCTTGAGGCGCGCAGCCTCCTCGGCCAATCTCTCTTCAAATGTTTTCGTATGTTTGGTTCGGTTGCGACGCTTGATCATGCGCTGCACCTTTCCATTCGAGGAAGGCGGGAGCGCATAGTCGCGTTCTCATCACCGATGTCTGCCAAACTGCCGCGCGGTGACGGACTACAATAGATCGATGCCGGGATTGGTTGCTATATTGTGTGTTAACTCACTGATTTGTTTTGAGAACTACTCAAGTAGTGCTAACTACTCATTTTACTGGAAACACAACATTACCGCGACCCCCCGCGCCGCCGTGGCCCGCCCCTGAAAGAGGGGAGGGCGCCTACTTCCCGCCGTTCAGCGCAGCAGCGATCTTGCCCGAGGTTTTGGAACTGAAGGCTGCGCCTATAGGGTCAGCGATATGGTATAATGAGGTTAGGCGCTTGATTCGCCTCGGTGCGCTGGCCTCGGCCGGCGAGGTACGCAGAGCATTTAATTCTCAGGGGCACGCTCTTGCCCAATCCCGCCAACGACAACGTGCAGTCCCGCGGCCTCCGTCGCGCGGCTGCGGCGCGCTATCTCGGAATCTCCTCCAGCCATTCGACGTCCAATGTAAGGCCGGCAACATTCGGCGCCGAAACAATGCTCGGCGTTGTACTGTGGGACCGCCAGGATCTCGACCGACTGTTCGATGGTGTTTCAGTCGCGAATGATGATGACGACGGCTATCGAGACAAGGCATGCGGCAGCGAAAGCCTAAATTCGTAAACGAATACGATCGATAGGCATGGCAAGCCGCGCATATAGCTGCGACGACCGGGCAGGGCGCAAATAGCTTTACCCGCGCCTCTATACACACCGGAATTCTGGACGGCCTATCGTGAGGCCATGAGCACGGATGAGCCCCTGCTAGCGACGCGGCGCGTTAGGACCGGCAGCATAGCGGCGGCTGTGAACGGCTATTACGGCTCGACTGAATTCAAGGTGCTGGCCGAAACGACGAAAGCCACCTATCGCGGGGTTTTGGGCCGCTTTGTTGATAAGCACGGTGAAGGGCCGATAGCTGGCCTGGCCTTCAAGCGGCTTAAAGGTCTGATGGACTATGCAGTGTCGGCCGGCCTGCGAGCCGATAATCCCGTTGTCGTGGCCAAGAAAGTAAAGCTCAAAACAACGGGCCATCGGACGTGGACTGAGGAAGACATCACCAAGTTCCGAAAGCACCACCAGGTTGGCACGCCGCTACAGCTCGCCTTCGAGGTGCTGTTGCAGCCTGCGCCGTTCCGATGCCGTGCGCCTTGGCTGGCAGCACCTAACTGAGGACGGCCTCGTCATCAGCACAAAGAAGAGCCAAGGCCATGTTGAGTTGTGCATCCCAGTACATAGCGACCTTGCGCGCTATATTTCCGCTTGCCCTAAGGATGGCCCGGCCTTCATCGCAACCATGTACGGCCGCGCTCGCAGCGAGTAAGCGTTCTCCGCGTGGATTAGCGAGGCGGCATGCGACGCCGGTCTTCCCCAGAAGTCTTCGCCACATGGCGTGCGCAAGGCGGCGTGTCGTCGTTTGGTGAGGCTGGATGCAGCGCGCTCGAAATCATGTCCATTAGCGCCAGAAGCCTGTGAAGTGCTCTTGCACGATGTCGAACCATCATCCTGGCTCCGCGGCGAGGTAGGTCACTCGCTTTCGCCAACGGGGGGCGGGCATCGCCTCTCTCAGCATCCCGTCAAGGTTGACCGTTCCATCGTTCGGATCGAGGTCGGCGATTGAGCGAAGCAGCAACGTCTTTCCACCCCGGATGGTCGCTGCAGAGCGACGCATTCGCCGTCCTGCAGGTCGAATGACACCGGAGATGTGCAAGCGCTTGACCTCCTGACAGTCAGCATGCGCGCCAGCTTGAGATGCAGCCGATCGGCAACCTGCCTGGCAATCTGCGCCGCCGCCTCGTCCGGGTAGGGATGCACCGAGCTGGCGTTGATCTCACCCAGCACGTAGCTATCGCTCCCGTCGGCCTGGACCGGGCCGAGCATGAAGTCGGCGTCCCAGATCGCGGGCAAGTCACCTCGCACAATAGCCAGTAACGAGGTTAGCTGGGGCGTCCACTCGTCTTCCATCAGCCGGCGCAGGCGCTGGAAACGCGGGTCGGCGTTGGACGTGTAGAACCGCGGCCCAGCCTCGGCGCGTGCGGCCGGAGAGTCGACCAGGGCTTTGACCTTGTGATGGCCGAAACCGGCGCAGCGATCGCCTGCCATATAGCAGCGCACCACGCCCCCGCTCAGGCGAGGTTGGAACGCTTGGTCGATCACGCTGCCGTTCTTGAAATACTCGGCGCAGCGACGGAGGAAATCATCCAGCGTTAGTTCCTCTGGCGCGTCCTTGGTCGCGTCCAGCACCCTTATCATTGGGGAAGTCGGCAACCTCTCGACCTTCCAGACGCCTGGGCCACCGTTGCCCCGGTTGCGCTTGATCACGCGGGGACCTCTTGCGAGCCGCGGCGGCAACTCGGTGCACATCGACTCGGCGGTGCGATATAGTGCAGTGTCACTTCCCCATCCCATCAAGCGGGTACGAGAGAGCACCTCCTTGGCGCCCATCTTGAGGACGACATCGGGATGCGCACTCACCCAGACGCCCCGGGCGGCGACGTCGCGGAGCAGGACGTCGAGACTGGCGCGATTTCGACCTTCCTGGATGGGTTGACCCAGACGAGTACGCCGTCCACCGCGAGCAACTGCTCGCGGACTTCTGCGGCGAAACCTTCATCGTAGATCACGGGGCGTGCGTCGACTCCGACTGCGTCGAGCGCTTCGAAGACGTCGGCGAAGGGGCTGTTTCGGACTGAGGCGTCCCGGCGTGCGACGGGGTTTCCTCGCGAGAGAATGGCGATTGAAGGTCGGGAAGAGGATTGTCGTTCCGTGTCCATGCGCAAGCTCCACGTGTTGCGTGCTGCGCAGATCTTGGACCGAAGTCTCACCGGGAGTCTGCTTGTCCCCTTCAATACGACTTACGTGAGATCGTCGTGGCGTTTCAAGAGGGAACGCCACCGAGCCGCCGTGCTACCCGCGCTGTCGACTCCATCAAGGCTGCTGACGCATAGGGCGTGATGGGTGGACGGCTGAGGTCGTCTCAATAGGCGCCCAGCGGGCGCAGCCCGGCGCTCGCGAGGATGCCGGCGGAGACCATGATGTCACGGGTATGGCCTATTTCGGAGTGCCAGTCCCGCTGCCTGAGCCTGTAGTTTGGTCCATTCCCGGTCGTCCCGGGGGATGTGACGACGCTGCCGGCCTGTCTTGATCGGCTACGTATCCGGACTCTCCGGAATTTCGCGTCTTGATCCCTTTGTCTGCATCACGTTGCATCTGCTCGTTGGGCTCGCGCGTCTTGAGCCCTTTGTCGGCATCTTGATGCATCTGCTCTTTCGTTTGGTCGCTCGGTGCAGCTTGCTGCGTCTGGGCTGTTGCGGGGAAGGCAATCGCGCTTCCGGCAACGACAATTATAGCGAAAGTCGAGACTCGCATATGCTCCTCCATTGCGTTGCTCGCTTCGTAACGCGCGAACTTCCAAACGTTTCCTTGTTCCGGTGGGCATTTGCAGGACGCGCTTGGGTTAGGACAGGTTACCGAATGCTCCCTCTCAAAAGGGAAAGAGACATAACGGGTTGACAGCCCGATCGTCTGGACCTTTATTCGAGGTGCGGGGGAAAGCGATCTCCCGCGTCATGCCCAAGAATCGCGTCCTGATCACCAAGGACGCAGCATGTCAGCATCGTACACCTCCATTTCACCCGACCAACTGTCCCGATTGATAGGCACGGCGGCTGCGCCGACACTCATCGATGTACGCATCGACGAGGATTTCTCAGCCGCCCCGCGTTTGGTCCCGGGCGCCGTGCGGCGCTCGCACCTCGACGTCCAGGATTGGGCGTCTCGCCTGACGGGCCAGTCCGTCGCCGTGGTCTGTCAAAGGGCAAGAAGCTCAGCGGGGGGACCGCGGCTTGGCTCCGCTGCGGCAACGTCGCGGCCGAGGTCCTCGAAGGAGGACACGTCGGCTGGAAAGAAGCTAATCTTCCAACTGTGCCGGCCAACAAGATCGCGAAACGCGACGGGCGCGGCCGCACCGTCCGGGTCACGCGAGCCCGTCCGAAGATCGACCGCATCGCATGTCCATGGCTGATCCGCCGTTTCGTCGATCCCCGCCGCTGTCTTCCTATTCGTAGCACCTTCCGAGGTCGTCGAGGTGGGCGAGCGTTTCAAAGCGACGCCCTTCGACATTGAGGACGTGTTCTGGAGCCATCGCAGCGAGCTCTGCACTTTGGATGTGATGGTGAAAGAGTTCGGCCTCTCGACGCCGGCAATGGAGGGCCTAGCGACGATGGTCAGGGCCGCCGACACCGCACGGCTCGATCTGTCTCCCGAGGCGCCCGGGTTGCTAGCCGCGTCGCTAGGTCTGTCGCTGGTGCCGCGACGCGACCAAGGAAACCCACAACTGGCCGACCAACAAGGTGAAGGCATGACCGATCTCGCCGCTAGCCAAAAGATTAGCGTGCAGGAGCATGCGCACGGCATTTCGTTCAACGAGGCGCTGCTCGTCTGGCTTCGCGTCGCCATCCTGAGCTTCGGCGGGCCGGCCGGCCAGATCGCCGTCATGCATCGCGTCCTCGTCGACGAGAAGAACTGGATCTCCGAGAGCCGCTTCCTGCACGCGCTGAACTACTGCATGCTGCTGCCGGGGCCTGAAGCGCAGCAGCTTGCGACCTACATCGGCTGGCTTCTGCACCGAACCGTCGGCGGCATCGTCGCAGGCGGGCTGTTCATCCTGCCTGGCGTGTTCGCCATCATGGGCCTCAGCTACATCTACGCCGGCTTCGGCAACGTCGGCTTCGTGGAGGCGTCTTCGGCCTCAAGCCGGCCGTGCTCGCCATCGTCATCCAGGCGGTAGTCCGCGTCGGCAAGCGCGCACTGCGCAACCCGGTCATGATCTCGCTCGCGGCGGGCGCGTTCGTCGTGATCTTCTTCTTCGGAGCGCCGTTTCCGCTCATCATCGTCGCCGCTGCCGTCATCGGCTTCATCGGGGCCCGGCTTGGCAGACCGGAATTCGCTGCGCTCGAACACGGCGGCAAGAATTCCGCGGTGATCGACAGCATGCTGGGCGAGGGGGTGCCAGATCACGTCAAAACCGAACACTGCGCGTACGCTGCGCGGCTTGGCCGCCTGGCTGGCCATCTGGCTCGTTCCCGTCCTCGCATTAAGGCCCAACGACGTGTTCAGCCAGATCGCAATCTTCTTCAGCAAGATGGCGATGGTGACGTTTGGCGGCGCGTAGGCCGTCCTGGCCTACGTTGCGCAGCAGCGGCCGACTACTACCACTGGGTAAGTCCGCGCGAGATGCTCGACGGTCTCGGAATGGCGGAAACAACGGCCGGCCCCCTCATCATGGCAGTTCGTGGGCTTCATGGCCGCGTTCCGCGAGACCACCGGGCTGTCGCCTATGGTAGCGGGCTCGCTCGGCGGACTTCTGGCGACCCGCGCCCTGCTTTCTCTGGATCTTCGTCGGAGCGCCATACATTGAGGCGCTGCGGGGCAACAAGGCGCTCGCCCGCGCGCTCTCGGCCATCACCGCAGCGGTCGTCGGCGTAATCCTCAACCTGTCAATCTGGTTCGCGCTACACACACTGTTCCGCCGGACTTTCCCGGTTCAGGGATTTGGACTGTCCTTCGACGGACCAGTGCTGAGCAGCATCGACGTGCCGGCCCTCGTCCTGTCGGTCGCGGCGGCCACCGCGATCTTCCGTTTCAATGTAGGCATGCTCGTCATGCTCGCCGCCTCCTGCGGCGCCGGTATCCTGCTGCGTTTGGCGGGCATCATCTGAAACGGGAGACCGACGGACTTCACCTGGGGCAGGGACACGACCAAGAGAACGAACATGAGAACACTGACGATCTATCTCGCAGCAATGCTGCTGGCTCTTGCGGGCGGCATGTCGCCCGCAATGGCGCTGACCCAGGAGGAGCTCGTCGCCAAGATCCAGGCGGCTGGCTACTCGCAGGTGACCGACGTCAAGTCGACCGCCGAAGGCACCACGGTCAAAGCCGGTGAAGGACGGCAAGCCGGTGAAGCTCGTCGTCGACAGCAGCGGCCAGATCAAAGAGCGAAACTGAGTGGAGGACGAGTAAGATGAAACGCACAGTATGGACCCTCACGGCCCTCGGTCTCGCCTACTTGCCCTTCGTCTACATGGCACGCGCGCAAGACACCGACTGGCAAAAGGTCGACGAGACCCTCGGCCGGAAGGCCGCCGTCTCCGACGACATCCACCGCTACGGCTTCCCGCGCAGCGACCTGTCGGCCACCTTGGATGGCGTGACCATCAAGCCTTCGCTGGCGTTGGGCGGTTGGGTGGCGTTTAAGCCTATGCAAAGCAGCGCCATGATCATGGGCGACCTTGTGCTGCTGGAGACCGATATCAATCCCGTGATGGCGAAGATGATCGCGAGCGGCCTCCAGATCACTGCCGTGCACAATCATTTGCTGCGCGCGAGCCCGGCGACGTTCTACATGCATGTCGCCGGGCATGGTGATCCCCTCAAACTAGCCTCGGCCATCCGCGATGCGTTGGCGGAACGCAAGACGCCGCAAACGGCCGCCGCACCGGCGAGCCCGCCTCCTGCCGTCGATATCGACACGGCGCAGCTCGACCAGATCATCGGAACCAAGGGACAGGCCCAACGGCGGCGTCTACCAGTTCAACGTGAAGCGGCGTGATCCGATCACGGAGGGTCGCATGCTGCTGACCCCGGTCGGTCCGATGGGCATCGCCATCGGCATCAATTTTCAGCAGACGGGCGGGTGCAAGGCGGCGATCACGGTGGACTTCGTGCTGACGAGCGACGAGGTCAACCCGGTCATCGTCGCGCTGCGGACGCACGGTATCGAAGTCAGCGCGCTGCACAGCCACATGCTGGACGAGCAGCCCAGGCTCTTCTTTATGCACTTCTGGGCGAACGACGATGCGATCAAGCCGGCGAAGGGCCTGCGCGCTGCCCTCGACAAAAACGGCGAGCACCAAGGGCTAGTACGACTTGAGGGCTGTGGAACCGACGCTGTCGGGGAGTTGTCGCACTAAGCTTTAACAGCGCTCAAAAGCGAGGTCTGCTTCGGGTCCCAGGCGGCGTAGCCGATGTCGCCCGTCTTCGCGCAAAGGAGCCCGAGCGGTGGTATTCCCCATGACCGAACGGAGAGGATATCCACTCCTCCACACGCTGCTCGACAAGCAGTTAGAACGCCGCTTCATCGGGGCAACGAACTTATTGGGCGCGAATGGAAGGGATTGGATGCCTTCATTCGCTGATTTGATCTGACAGAACAGTAACGGACCCTGGTGCGCCTTATCGTCAACGAGGGCGCGCGGCCTGAGGGGGCGGCAGAGCTCGCCGGCTATCACCGCCGCCGGTCGACCGACAATGCGATTACCGACGCTGGCCGAAGCGATCAAGCTGTTTGATAGTCTCCGTCACTTCGAACCAGTCGAGCACGGCGCGGCGTCTGGAACCGATGCCGCGCTCGATGCGCCAGATGATACTCAGTTTGCCCTCTGCTTGCGTCGGGGTACCATACTTAACAGAATTGGTGGCGAGTTCGTGGATCGCGAGCTCTGGATCAGATCCAACCACAAGGTCATTGGTCTTGATCTGCGATCTAGAGCAGTCCGCGCGCCGGACTTTTCTTTCGCGGCGCGAGAGCTGGCACCTGCGTCGGTGTCTCGCCCGCGATTCGCATCGCGAAATAGGCAATCGTGGCCCGAAGACCATCCTCCAGCGCCACACGCGGGCGCCATCCCAATAGGCGCGCGGCGGTATCGATCACCGGCTTGCGGCGTTTCGGATCGTCCTTCGGCAGCGCCTCGAAGCGGAGTGGGGAGGTCGACTCCGTATACGTCAGGACCTCGCGGGCTATTGCCTCAATGGTGACCTCGTGTGGATTGCCGAGGTTGCAGGGACCGGCCACTGATGGGGGGCTTTCCATCAGCAGCTGAAGGCCCCGCACGAGATCGTCGACGAAGCAGAAACTTCTGGTCTGCGTACCGCCGCCATAGATCGTGATCGGCTCGCCACGAAGCGCCTGCACAATGAAATTGGAGACGACACGGCCGTCGTTCTCCAACATGCGCGGGCCATAGGTGTTGAAGATGCGCGCAACCTTGATTTCGGTTCCGTGGGTACGGTGATAATCGAACATCAGTGTCTCGGCGGCGCGCTTGCCCTCGTCGTAGCAGGCTCGCGGCCCGATCGGATTGACGTTGCCGAGATAGGATTCCGGCTGTGGATGCACCTCTGGATCGCCGTAGACCTCGCTCGTAGAGGCTTGCAGAATGCGGGCGCCTTGCCGGCGCGCGAGCTCGAGCAAATTGATGGTGCCGAGCACGCATGTCTTCATCGTGCCGACCGGATCCTTCTGATAATGCCGGGGCGATGCAGGGCATGCCAGGCTGTAGATGCGGTCGATCTCGTCGTCCAGCTCGATCGCCTCGCGCACGTCGTGCTCGATGAAGCGGAAATTCGGATGGTTCAGAAGAGGCCTGATATTGTCGATGCTGCCCGTGAACAGATTGTCGAGGCAGATCACCGCGTTGCCGCGTTGCAGGAGAGAATCGCAGAGATGAGAGCCGATGAAGCCGGCGCCGCCGGCGATCAGGACGGTCGGCGAACGACGGAGCTTGGGGATGCGGGTCTGGAGTGTCATGGCAAGCTCCCTTGGAATTCAGCCACCTGAACCGGACGGCTGGCGGGAAGCCTCGCGGATTTGCGCCGGCGGCGCGCGGTTGCCTCGGCGTAATAACTTTCCAGCTGGCGGGCCCGATGGTCGGCGGTGTGGTCGGCGAGAACACGACGCCGCGCGTTTTCCGCAATGCCGCGCCGGCGCTCCTCCGGCATGTCGCGCAGGATCTCGGTCACGTCGCGCGGGGTTGAAGCAAGCAGTATTTCCTGCGACGGCTCGAAGATCGTCTCGATCCCCGGCCATCGATCGGAGATCACAGGCGTACCGCAGGCCGCGGCTTCGAACAGTCGGACGCTCGGCGAAAAACCAAGCGCCCGCATGTCGGCGCGCGTCGCGTTCAGGGCGAACCGCTGCTCGGCATAAAACGTCGGGTGTTGCTTTGGAGCGAGGTGCTCGATCCTCATGACGTTGTCAGGCCAGGCAATATGTGCAGGATATTGTGCGCCAGCGACGGCGAACCGATCCGAGAACAGTGTTCGTGCCGGGCAGAGCAGCAATTGTTCGAGAACAGGTTGCCGGTCTTCGCTGTATGTCCCGAGATAGCCGAGCGTCCATTTCTTTTGCGCCTGTTGCGGTGTGTAGGTGTCGATATCGGCGCTGCAATAGAGAACCCGCGCCAGTGCACTGCCGTAGCGCTCCTCGATCATGGCGGGCACCGGGCCTCCGGCAAATGACAGGTAAAGATCGAAGCGCGGGATCATGGTGGCGGAGAGATACGCGAGACCTTGACCGAGCCTCGCCAGTGTCACTGGCGTGTCGATGTCGTAGAAGGCGGTGATTCCTCGCGCTTGGCTCGTGATCCATTCGGAAATGGCGATGCCGTCGGGCACATAAGACCCGATTATGACGAGGTCGGCGTCCCGGATCAGCTTGCCAAAGCGGCGTGGAAGATCCTTCAGCGTCTGATAGAACTCGATAGTCCACGACGACGGTTTCGTTAGATCACGGTGTTCACGATACCAGGGTACGTCACGCTCCAGGAAGGTGACATTGTGGCCTCGTCGCGCGAGGGCCTTGATCAGGGCGCGATAGGTCGTGGCGTGACCATTGCCCCATGACGATGTGACCGAAAGACCGACGACGACGATGCTGAGGTTCATTCTGCTGCCTCGATACGTGAGCTGCTTCCGACAAAGAGTTGGTTGAACTGGCGGGCGCGATGCCGATAGGTATGTTGGCTCAGGATGCGTGCGCGTGCGCGGCTGGCGATCGCGGCGGCGCGATCGATGCTGAGGGCGCCGAGATGGTTGGCCACCGCGGCTCCATTCGCAGCCACCAGCACTTCGCGGTCCGGTTCGAGGAAATGGTCGATGCCGTCCCACTCATCGGTGATCAGGCAGGCGCCGGCGCCGATCGCTTCGAACACCCGCGTCGGCGGTGAGAAACCGTAGCGGGCCATGCTGTCGCGATTGACGTTGAGCGTCGCAAGGCCGGATCCAAAAAATGCGTTGTGCTCGCCGGTGCCGACATGCCCGACCTTGCGGAGGTTGCTCGCCGTGTTCTTGGTCTCCCAGCCGGAACCACCGAGGACGAAGGCCTTGTCCGGCAGCTCACGTGCGACGTCGAGAAAGAAGTGTTCGACGCGCTGCTCGCGATCGGGCAGGCGATTTGCGAGCAGGCTGAGATCGCAGGCGAAGTTCGGTTTGGGCGGGGAAGGAAAATGCGTCTCCGGGTCGAGGGCATTATAGATTGGAACGCATTCCCGCGCGCCTACGGCGCGATAGGCCGATACCACGCCGTCGCCGCCACCGTAGGTCAGGACCATGTCGTAGGATGCAATCGCGCGCCGCAGATGATGCTCGGGTTCGCTTGCCATGGCTTCGAGCGTGGCCGGGGCATCGACATCCCAGTAGATCCGCATGGTTCGGGAGGGCAGGGCCGCAACCGCGAGCTCCAGCTCCCGATCGAAGACACCGACGCCGCTGGCCTTGATCAGCAAGTCGGCCGATCGCGCGGCCGCATCGAGTGAGTCGCGCCAGCCGTCCGCCGTCGCGGCGTAGACAACGACCTCGGCCCAGTCGGGATCGGCGATGTCGCGATGAGTCTGCCGCTCGAAGGCGTCGGGTTCGAAGAAGGTGATGTCGTGCCCGAACGCCGCAATCTGCTTGAGCATACCGCGATAATAGGTGGCGGCGCCGTTCCAGTAGGAGGATACAAGACTGGATCCGAAGAAGCAGATCTTCATGCGGAGGCTCCCATGTATCGCAGAAGCGGTGACGAGGTATCGGGGCCACGAATGGCGTCCACAATGCCTACAAGTTGTTGTGCTCGATGGCGGCAGGTATGGCGCTCCCGGATCGTTCGCAGCCCGGTCTCGATCATTGCGGAGGATAGCTCCCGATCATCGAAAACGGCGCGAAGCGCGCGCTTCATCTCGACACCGTTGGCGGCCTTGAGGTAAGCGCCGTCCGGAAACAGACGTTCGGCGTCGGACCATGGCGCCGACACTAGCGGGATGCCGCAGGCGAGCGCCTCGAATACGCGGATTGTGGGAATGCCCGGAAGCGACCGCACGTAGGGGCTGCGCGGGACGTGGACGGTGGCGCGGGCGCCAGCGAAGGCGACAGGCGCCCAGTGCGCCGGCAGCCAACCTCCGTAGCGGATGCCCGCAGTCCGCATGGTTTGGAGGGCATCATCAGAGTAGCGGACGCCGTAGACGCTCGCCCGCACATTAAGTTCAGCAACAGGTTCGACCAGAAACTCGTTGAGCTCGGCGCTGCGTTCGCCGTCGCCCCAATTGCCGATCCAGACCATGTCTTCGGTGCGCTCGACATTCGGCAAAGGATGGTACATCGCAACATCGGCAGCCTCGTGCCAGGTATAGCACCGGTTGCCCCAGCCGAGCTGGATGTAGATCTGGCGAAGCACCTCGCCGAAAGCGAGCACGCCGTCGAAGGCATCGAGATCGAACCGTGCGAGCTCATCCGGCGCGGTGACAGCACGGTGGTGTGTATCATGGAACAGCAGTGTGAAGGGAGCGCCGCGCGTACGCTTGGACCCGATCCGCCGGATCACATCGGGCGAGTTCCATTCATGCACGACGACGAGATCGGCGCCATCCAGTGCTTCGTCGAAATCGAGCGCGGCGTCATAGCGACGAATGGAGATGCCGGGGAAAAGCCGGACGATGTCTTGCAGCGCCTGACTGCCGTTCTCGCAGATGGCATTGAGTCGGCTCCAGCCGTCGACTGGCTCAAACACGATGACCTCGTGACCGAGCGCATGCAGCTCGCGGGCGTAGCCGCGCAGGAAATGGGCGTTGCCGTTATTCCAGCAGGAGGTGAATGCGTGGTAGAACAGGACGCATTTCATGCGCGCACCTCGATCCGGCTGGCCCGGGGTGTCGTGCGGTCGGAAACGAGCAGCCGTTGGTAGAGCTTCAGATAGGCGCTGGTCGTGCGCGCCACCGAATAGGTCAGGGAATGTTCATAGGCGCAGCGTTGCAGCCGCCTTCTTTCGAGGTCGTCGGCGCAGAGTTCGGCAAGGGCTCGGTGTAACGCCTGACCGTCGCCGGGGTCGAAGAAGAGCGCGGCTCCGCTCCACAATTCCCGGAACGTCGGAATGTCCGACAGCACGAGTGCGCAGCCGGCGGCGGCAGCCTCCAGCACGGAGAGGCCGAACGGCTCGTACAGCGCGGGGCTTACAAAGATCGCCGCGTGCTGGAGATGTCCGTGCAAAGCGCCGTGCGGCAGTTGACCCAGCCAAGTGAGGCCCGTGGACGGATCTGCGTCCGCGGGGCCTGCGACCTGAACCGGCCAATCCAGTCCCGGTGCAGCCTCCGCCAAGACTTCGATGTTCTTGGCACGATCCCAGAGCCGGCCTGCCGCGAAGATCAGCTCTCGCTTACGACTTGAGAGATCCCCGGGAGCAATCCCGTTCCAGATCACGTATCCCGGTGACCGCGGGTGATAGATCTCCACGATGTCATCGTGGAAGGACCGGGTCGGGCACACCCAGGCATGTGTGCTGTTGAGCGCCGCGGCGACCCGTTCCGTATAACGGGTCCATCGGGGCTCGCCGAGCCACGCCGAATCGCGACAGGCCAGCGCCCATGAGTTTACGCAGGAGTGCGCCACGAGAACGGTCGGCGCACGCCACGACAGAGTGGCTTCTCGAAAACTGTTCAGGTGGACGATGTCTGGTCTGAACCGGGTTTCGAGGCCGGCGAGGACGCACCTAGCCTTCGGAACGTCATGCCCTTCCGGGTCTTGCCATTCGAGGGCGAGGTCCGTTTCAATCAGGCGCACGCGAGAACCGTGCAGCATCTCGCGCTGATCGGAGCGGGCGGGCGGCCCCATCGTCGCCAGGATGACGTCTGCACCCAAGACGGCAAGGCGCGAGGCGAGGGTAGTGGAAAACGTCCACACACCGCCGACGGTGTCGGTCGTCATCAGGATCCTGATGTCCGAACTGCGGCTCATGACCCCACCGGATGTTCGAGGACGTCCAGCGGGACCGGACGATCGTTCTGCACGTCGCTGAACTGATCGAACATCCCGAGATAATGCTGGTGTGCGCGCTCCCAGGCGAAATCGTCAGCCTCGCCCCAGAGCTTTCGGTAGTCGGGCGAGCCGGGGTAGGGATAGAGCGGGACCGGATCGTTCGCCCAGATGCCGGCATCCTGCATCTTGCTCCGCCACCGCTGCACGACGGGATCGTCGTCCTCGGGTACCTCGATCAGATTGGCCTGCACGAAGGGTACGTGACGGCGGGCTTCGACCAGCCGGTCGGCGAGCTGGTCGGTGGTCATCTTGCAGTTCTTGGCGAGCGCGGCGCGTCCCTCGACCGTGAGACTCTCGATCCCAGCCTCGATCGAGACGCAGCCGGCGCGCCCGAGTAGCGCAAGCATTTCGGGCTTCCACAGATCGATGCGCGTCTGCACGCCGAATTTGAGGCCGCGCGTGCTCAGCCCTTCCAGGAGCTCGGGGTTCGGAAGGAAGATCTCGTCGATGAAGTAGACATATTCGACGTCTTGTCCACGCAGGCGCTCGATCTCATCCAGGATGATCGACGCCGGCCGCCTGCGGTACGCGTTGCGGAAATTCTCCTTAGCGCAGAACGTGCAATTGTAGGGGCATCCTCGCGATGCCTCGACCTCCGCGCCGGGACCCACCGGCTCAGCCTCGAAACGGTGATGGTGGTGATGATGGCGCCGGATCATCTCGTCCGGCCAGTCGAGAGCGGGTTGATCTCTGAAGTCGGCGGCCTGTGGGCCGCCATTGACCCGGACCGCGGCGCCATCTGCAAAGCAGAGGCCGTGAAAGTCCCGCTCGCCGTTTGCGAGCCTCAACAAGGATGCTTCGCATTCGCCCATGATGATGATGTCGACGCCGAGCTTCTTCAAAGCCGCTCGCGGGGTCGACGAGCCGTGCGGACCCACGGCGATCAGGATCGGTGCAAGATCCCGTATCGCCAATGCAAGCTCCTGCGGAACGCGCAGCTCCGGCGGAGCGCAGCGCCAGAACAGGTAGGTCGGGGCAGTCGTGATGACGATCTGGTCGGGGCCGAACGCGCGTAGCTCGGCCTCGATGTCCTGGAATGACAGATCGAACATGTGCGCATCGAGCAGCAGCGTCCGGTGCCCGGCCATCTTAAGGTAATGCTCAGAGATCCCGAATTCGAGCGGAAGGTGGGGGGACCGGCACCCAAAATAGATGCTGCCGCCAAAATCCCAATTTGGATTGATCAGGGCGACGCGCGTCATGCGAGAGCCTCGCGATTGCCGTGAGTTGCTCCGAAGCGACTGTCCAGCCAAACGTGGAGAGAACGAAGACCCTGGGCGAAGGGAACCCGCGGCGACCATCCGAGCGCGGTCGACAGCGCACGCGCGTCGGTGACGTACCAGGGCTGATCGCCGGGGCGCCAATCGGAAAAGCTGTATTCGACCTGCTGCCCGGTCAAGGCTGCAATGTGGTCGATGAGCTCGCGGAGGCTAACCGCATTGGCGGGCCCGCCGCCGAGATTGAACACGCGTCCGCGCGCGAGCGCGATCCGGTCGAGCACGGCAAGCCACGCAGCAGTCGCATCCGACACATGCAAGGCGTCGCGGACTTGATAACCGTCGCCGTAGATCGTAAGGGGTCGGCCGCGGATCGCGCTCAGCAGGAAATGCGCGATCCAGCCCTGATCTTCAGTGCCGAATTGGCGCGGCCCGTAGATGCAGCTCATGCGCATCACGACGGTCTGGAGGCCGTAGACCCGCGCATAGTCATGAACGTATTGATCAGCGGTTCCCTTGGAGCAGCCATAGGGGCTGTAGAAGTCGAGCGGCGCGCTCTCGGAGATGCCTAGTGCCAGCAGGTCGCTGGTCGGCGTATAGCGGCGGCCGGTGAGTGAGATCTCGCTCTCCTCGATCAGCCGGCCATAGACCTTGTTGGTGGACGCGAATACCACCGGCGCGGTGCTGTTGTGCAGCCGGACCGCTTCGAGAACGTTCAGAGTGCCACGCGCATTGATTTCGAAATCGGCGACCGGATCGCTCACGCTGTCCGTGACGGCGACTTGGGCCGCCAGGTGCAGCACGGCACGGGCCTCGCGGACGGCATCGATTACCGGGATCGGCTCTCGAACGTCGGCCACCGTGATCGTGACGAGGTCGCCATGCCTGGACTTCAGCCACTGCGCGTTCTCGGGCACGCCGGCGCGGGCCAGATTGTCCAGCACCAGCACGCGCTCGCCGCGTTCCGCCAGCCGGTCGGCAAGATTGCAGCCTATGAAGCCGCAGCCGCCGGTGATCAGGACGGGCCTGTTATCTCGCTCATTCATCACGCAACCAATCCTCGTTGCAGCAGCTCCTGGGTCGCCCGCTCGGCCTGGTCATCGGCAATCTGGTCTGCGAGATATTCCGCGAGCTCCTCCAAGCCGTCCCTAAAGGCCACGTGCGGCTCGAAGCCGAGCAGGTCGCGCGATTTGCCGATATCTGCGAAGCAGTGCCTGATATCGCCGGCGCGATATTTCCGCGTGATCTCGGGCGCAATACGACTCCGTCCCATGACCTCGGCGAGATCCTCCGCCACAGACAGGATGGTCCGGCTTTGACCCGAGCCGACGTTGAAGACATCTTGTGCATGCTTCGATTCCAGCGCGATGCGGCAGGCGCGTGCGACGTCATGCACATGGACGAAGTCGCGCCGTTGCTCACCATCCTCGAAGACGAGCGGCGGCCGTCCGTTGAGGAGCCGCGCGGCGAAGATCGCGAGCACACCGGTGTAGGGATTTGACAGGGCTTGACGCGGCCCGAACACGTTGAAGAAACGCAGCGCCAGGGTCGGGATGCCGTAAGCCCTGCCCGTGATCAGGCACATGCGCTCCTGCGCGAACTTGTTCAGAGCGTAGACCGAGCTGAGCGATGGCAGCTTGTTCTCCGGCGTGGCTACAGGAGCAAGCGGATGGCCCGCCGTGTCGCTCAACTCCCATTCCCCTCGGCGCAGTTGCTCGATGGAACGCTCGTCGCAGGCGACAACGCTTTGATCGGGCCTGCGATAGAGACCTTCGCCGTAGATGCTCATGGAGGAGGCGACGACCAGCCGTTCGACCGGGCGCTTCGACAGCGCCTGGAGCAGCACGGCGGTGCCGAGCTCATTCGTTCGCACATAGGGCTCGATGTCGTACATGCTTTGGCCGACGCCCACGGAGGAAGCAAGATGGAGAATCATGTCGGCGCCGCGCAGGGCATGCTCTACGGCAACGCTGTCGGTGACGTCACCAACCACGAGCTCGGCTTCGTCGGAGAGATAGGACGGGCGCTGGCGGTCGCCGCCGTGGATTTGGGGGGAAAGATTGTCAAGCACGCGGACTTCGTAGCCGCCCGCGAGCAGTACATCCGTCGCATGAGAGCCGATGAATCCCGCGCCCCCGGTGATCAATACTCGCGTCATTCACTGCTCCGTGCAGCCGTGAGACCGATCCTTTCGGGATCGATCGATGAAGGGAGTTGAAGCGCGCTTAACTGTGTGGTCGGACGACCTGCACGCCAGTCACGTTTGGAGTCAGAAGCGATGCAAGGAATGTTCGTTCCTTGAATTGTACAAACAATAATTTCGCTAAACCTAGATCTATAACCTAGGTGAATCTGCACTTCAGCGACGGCCAATTGGGGGGTGTCGGCGAAGCCGACAGCCTCAATGTTGCCGGAGGCACGAAATGAGAGTTGATGAAATGTTTGTGGCGTTCCCTCTCTAACGATCAGGCCGGAGGACCTGCCGGGTATTGGGAGAGGAGATCCCAGTCTGCGCGCAGTAGCGATCGATCATCTGCGCACAAAAATCGGCGAACTCGTTCACGTCCCGTGGCGGGCTGGTGTGATGAGGCTCAATGCCTCTATGCTCAGGCGTAAAGCAGAAGGTTACGGTGACTTGAAACTCTGCTAAAGCATCCATCTGACGGTCAAACCAGTCGAGTGCATTAGGGCGGAAACTGTCGGCCCATGATAGCCCGGTCCTGAGATGAGTTACGCCGAAACGTCGCATCCAGCGCACGGCACTTTCGAGGCGATGATCCTCAAAGTGAAACCACTGACACAGCCCCATCCCATGTGCATATCTGTCGAAAAGCGTTCCTGCGGCCTTTGGCGTGCCGTCCTCGCGTAACAGGCCCATATGGAAATGCCGGTAATAGGAGGATCCTTCGGCCTCCTTGTGTCGCGTCGTGGCTTCCCACGTTGAGGGAAGGTCATAGAGGCTATACCAATGAATGCGCGGCACACGGCCGATCAGAAGCTCGGCGGTCCGCCTTAAGCCCCAGGCTTGCACCTCTTCGGCACCAAACGATGAGACGCCGACCTCCGTGACCCAGACCGGCAGACGGGTCACAGCCTTGATTTCCTCGATCTTGGCCGGCCATTCATCGATCTTCCAGAGGTTCCAGTCGAGCGGAAATCCGTGCACGGCCACCGCGTCGAAATCGTCGAGCACACCTTGGGCTTGCATGTTGCGTATGAAAGATGGATCGATCGGCGAGATGCCTCCGAGCACGCGCTGCAACGCCGGTCTCGCGCCGCGGATGGCCCTGCAGGCGGCAATCGCAAGACTAGCAAATTGCCTCCAGTCGGGATCGATCGCGATGTCCCAATGCGACTTGTTGTTCGGCTCATTCCAGATCTTTGCCGCTTCGATCATCGGTCGGCTTCCCGGAACAGCTGGGCCGAGCCATCGGATTCCAGACGTTCAGAGCGCTGGCAGAGATAGACCTCGTCTTCCGGATGCGCCGCTATGGAAAAGCCGGCGCTCCGCAGCATAGCCTCAACGCAGGCCCGATTCGGCACCCACCAATTCGTGGGGTCTTGAGCATATTCGTTCTCGATGAAGTGAAGCTTGGGATAGCCGGCTGAATCGAACTGGTCTGTGCTCCAGAAGTCGTAGTTCTTCTCAACTGTATCAACATGGGCGCCGCCTCGCTGCATAGACTGAAACAGCAGGAGGTCGCGGGCAACATGCTCATGGATGAGATCGAGCGCAAGCAGCGGGTGGCGTAGATGATAGAATACGCCCATGAAAATCACGAGGTCGAACCTCTCTCCGAGCTGTCCGATGTCGTATGTGGACATCCTTCGAAACTCGATCCGGAGCCCATTCACCTCGGCGGCAAAGCGCGCCTGGGCCAAATAGCCTTCGTCGGTATCCAGGCCCAGGACGCGTTCGGCGCCCCGCCGCTTCATTTCCATGGCATAAAAGCCTGCGTTGCAACCGATGTCCAACACCGACTTGCCGTCAAGCCGCTCCGGGACAACGTCGGAGAAGCGGCGCCATTTCGCTGTGGGATAGTCGCCAAGGAAATGCGATGGGGCAGTCGGAACGCCGCCGAGATCAAGATTGTGGAACCAGGGTCCCAGATCTTGGACGCGCCGGCGGATTTCGTCTTTCGAAATTAGTCCTCTCGTCACACAGTCGCTCCATCGTTCGCGAGTGCGCCGGGCCGCGCCTGTTCGATTAGGCCTATGAGCTCCGAGGCGCGTTTGTCGGATGTATGTTGAGTGAGGGTTCGCTCGCGAGCCCGTCTCGCCATGCGCTGCAGTTCGGCATCGGTCAGCGTTAGCGCTGAGAGCGTATCGCCCACATCGTGTGCGAGCATGATTTCATCCCCCGGTGCAAAAAAGTCACTGATGCCAGGCCAGTCGTCGGTAAGAAGTGGCGCTCCGCAAGCGGCAGCTTCAAACAGCCTGCCCGATGGACACCACCCCGCATCGATCATCGCTTTGCGCGTCAGGTTGAGTGTCATGCGGCAGGAAGCGAAGAACGGCGCGTGCTCGGATGGGGGCAAGTGGCGAACAAAGTACATATTGGACGACCAGGGAAAATCGTCAGGATATTGCGCTCCGGCGATCAAGAATCGGAGGTCTTGCCGAGCGCGCGCGGCATGTACGAGGAGAGCCTCGAGTGCGATCTGCCGATCTCTCGAATACGTGCCGAGGTAGGAGAGATCGGCGCGATATTGCGGCTGGGACGGGGCAGGTCGGTGAATGTCAGTATCGACGTGATTGTAGAGTGGCCGGACCTCACGAGCTCCAAGGATACGCCGGAAGTCCTCCTGAATCCGGGAGCCGCCGGCGAAGCTGAGGACCAAATCGAAGTCGGATAGGCCACGCGAGCCGATATATGGGACTGGATCGCCAGCTTTCAATCGGGCCAGCGTCACCGGAGTGTCGAGGTCATAAAATATGGAAACAGCGCGGTGTTCGGAGCAGATGAGGTGCGACGCCGCGACGGCATCATGGCAGTAGGACGTGACGATCGCGGCATCCGCCTCGCGAACGTGCCGGCGGGCGCAGGACGATATCTCATCCCAGGACGCGAAGAGTTCGAGGCGGCCTGAGGGGAGCTCGAAGAAGTCTCTCGTGTCGGCATAATATGGCACGTCGCGCTCGAAGAATACGATCGTATGGCCGAGACGCGCGAGGTGCTTGCAGAGGCCACGCCAGAGCGTCGCATGGCCGTTGCCCCAGGAGGACGAGATGGTCAGGCCGAAAATAACGATCTTCACGCCGTCACCCGCTTGTTGATCCCAGTGATTCTGAATCCGTCCCTCTCCGCGCTGAGGGTGCTGATGCTGGATGGATCGATCTCGATCGAGAGAAAGTCGTCGAGCCGCTTGCGTGCATAATGCAGCAGCGCCGCGCGGATTGGCTCGGCATGGCTAACGGCGATGACGGTACCTGCAGAATGATCGTTGCGCAGCTGCTTCAGATGGCCGACGACGCGGTGTTGAAGCGCCCGCATGCTCTCGCCTCGCGGTGGACGGCTGCTGCCGCGTCGCCTATTCCAACGCGACCATTGCGAGTCGTCAACGAGCTCCTCGAAGGACCGGCCGGTCCATTCGCCGTAGTCGAGCTCGTCGAGGGCCGGAACAATCTCGATCGGCAGTCTGAAATGTGCGGCCAAAATGCAGGCTGATTGCATGCAGCGTCGCTGCGGGCTCGATTGGATCAGGTCTGGCCGCGGGCTCACGTTGGCTGCACAGTGCGCCATCTGCTCGCAGCCGATGTCATCGAGCGTGACTCCGTTCATCCGGCCGCACAGCGTGCGGCCGAGCAGGCCGTGGTGACCATGGCGGACAAGATGAATGATCTCGGCCATCAGGTGTACGCCTTGTCGTCGATGAAGGCGCGTGTACGCCGACCAGCCTCCTCGTCGGTGAATTGCTGCGGTGGCGATTTCATGAAATAGCTGGAAGGGCCGGTCAGGGCCCCCCCGCGTCCGCGATCCATCGCGAGTTTTGCGCAGCGGACCGAATCGATCACGACGCCCGCCGAGTTCGGAGAGTCCCAGACCTCGAGTTTGACCTCGGCGCTTAGCGGCACGCCGCCGAACGTCGTGCCTTCGAGCCGAATGAAGGCGAGCTTGCGATCGGTCAACCAAGGGACATGGTCGCTTGGGCCGACGTGAATGTTATCAGGGTGCATCGGGACGTCGAACTGGCTGGTGACCGCCTGGGTCTTGGAGATCTTCTTCGAGGTCAATCGCTCACGTTCCAGCATGTTCTTGAAATCGGTATTGCCGCCGACATTGAGCTGGTAGGTGCGGTCCAGTCGCACGCCGCGGTCGCGAAACAGATTGGCCAGCACGCGGTGCAGGATGGTGGCGCCAACCTGACTCTTGATGTCGTCGCCGATGATTGGAAGTCCTGCATCCTCGAAGCGTCGCCGCCAGTCCGGATTGGACGCGATAAAAACAGGAATGCAGTTGACATAGCCACAGCCAGCTTCGATCGCGCGCGCCGCATACCATTCGCTTGCGCGCTGCGATCCGACGGGCAGGTAGGAGACGAGAACGTCGGTTCGAGACATCGCCAGGACTTCCGAAACGTCGGCTTCGGGGACGTCGGCAATCGGAACGTCATCTTCGAGATAGCGGCCAATGCCGTCCATGGTCGGGCCGCGTTGGACGATAACGCCGGTCTGATCGACATCGCTAAAGCGCTGCGTGTTGTTCGGCTTCGCAAAGATGGCATCGGCGACATCTCGCCCGACCTTGCTGACGTTGACGTCGAAAGCCGACGCGATCTGGATGTCGCTGATGTGATACCCGCCGAGTTCGACGTTCATCAGGCCGGGCACTGGCTCGTTCGAGCTGGCGTTCCGATAGTAGGTGAGCCCCTGAACGAAGGAGCTCGCGCAGTTGCCGACGCCGACGATACCGACCCGCACGCGGCGCCTGTCCTGAAGACGGGAATGCATGGGCTAAACCTCCGGAGAGACGCATGGCGTCAGCGTAAGTAGGTCGACGAACGTGCCGGAAGGTATGTTGGTTCCTGTGCCGGCAGGCGGCGCATCCGCGAGCGGATCGATTCACGGCAAGAAAATACAGTCGGATTAACCTGGGATAGAATCCGTGGCCGGATGAAGGGAACGAACATCATCTTCGATGAAGATGATGAAGATGATGCTGGTTGCCGGCGTCGGCGCGGCGCGCCGTGAAGAACAAATCACGGCCGGCCGCGTTTCACCGCAAATGGTTCGGGCGATGACCATGTCATTGCCTGCCCTGTCAACAAGCGAGGTGCCGCATGACGTCCAAGACGCAGAACAGCGAAGCTCAACAGACCACCGATCGCGCCGCAATCCGCAAATGGGTGGATGAGCGGGGCGGACAACCGGCGACGGTTAAGGCGACCGAGGAGGATGGACATGCCGGCATCCTGCGCATCGATTTCGATCCGCCCGATGACGGGCTCGACCGCATCGGCTGGGATGAGTTCTTCGACAAATTCGACGAGGCCGGTGTTGCGTTCCTGCATCAGGACCGGGCCAAGGACGGTAAGCTGAGCCGCTTCCACAAGTTCGTCCGCCGCTAGCGGATCGCGGGAGGTGGCGAACGACTGGGTGGAGGCGATGCGCGCGGACGATTTTGCGCGCGCCTGGGCTATCAACGACTGCGATCTCGCGGCATCGTCGCATCCGCCCAAGCATATCGGTCCACGTCATCTCCAGCGGATCTGGCGTGGGGAGTCTCTCGCGGGCAAGCGCGTGCTCGTGCGGTGCTATCACGGACTCGGCGACACCATCCAGTTCCTGCGTTTCATGCCGCCTCTCCGTGGCCTGGCGTGCGGCGTCACGGTCTGGTGTCAGACCGAATTGTTGCCGCTGGTGGAGCGCACGGCAGGCGTCGACCGCGCGCTTGCCCTCCATGAGGGGACACCCGAAACCGACTTTGATGTTGATATCGAAATCATGGAGGTGCCGCACGCGCTTAAGTCCGGGCGCGGGCAAATCGAGATGCGGGCGCCGTACTTGACGCTGCCCCAGAAGACCCTGTCGGCGGCGATCGACCGCGGAGCCTTCGCCGTGGGCCTGGTCTGGGAAGTCGGTCAATGGGACAAGCGGCGGGCTGTTCCGCCCGCGTTGCTGCGATCTCTCGCTGTCCCCGGCATAGCGCTTTACTCTTTGCAGAGGGATGCGAGAAAGGAAGACCTCATGCGGGTGGGCGCGCGCGACATCAGCACGTCCGACATCGCAAAGCTCGGTCATCTGCTCCGCCAACTCGACCTTGTCATTTGCGTCGACACCATGGTCGCACACCTCGCGGGCGCACTCGGATGCGAAGCCTGGGTGCTGCTGCACGCCGATTGTGACTGGCGGTGGCCTTCAGCCGGGAGCCGCTCGTCTTGGTATCCGAGCCTGCGGCTGTTTCACCAAAGGACGGCCGGCGATTGGAGCGCCGTCATCTCACAGGTGCGCGAAGCCTTAGAGGAGCGCACGAAGTCCGGGTGAAGGATCGCATGAAAATCGTCAGGCCGGCAGGGCTGCGACTTTGGTCGATACCCGTTGCGCTGGCGACGCGTCCCGGTCGCGCGCCCGAATGCCAAGATAGGCGGGATCAAAACGCGCCAGCCGAACCAATCCAGGCCAGTTCGAGATCACCAAGGTCTTGCCGTGCCATTGCAGCAGGTTGGAGCGGCGCAGTTCCTGGATGGTGCGATTGGCGTGGACGGGGGAGATGCTGCAGGCTGCGGCGAGGTCGGACTGGGTGAAAGGCGAGGACAATATGAAATCCTTCGCAAGCCCGACATTCTGCAGGCGTGTCGTGATCTCGCAGAGCAGGTGCGCCACGCGTGTCAAAGCGTCCCGGCTCCCAAGGTTTATCGTCCAGTTGCGCTGTATGGCGTGATCGGCAAGCAGCATCAGCAGCAATGCCCGCGACATTCGTGGCGACCGGGCCGACAGTTCGCGAAAAAAGCGATGTGGAACCTGCGCGACCACGGCGGGGCCGAGCGCAATCAAATTGCCGTTGATGTGGGGCTGGTAGAGTGTCTGGAGATCACAGATGTCGCCGGGGATTGAAATCGACGTAATCTGTCCATCGGTTCCTTCCGCGTCTTGCCATGAGAGATAGCCCTGGAGCAGCAGACAGCACTGATAACCATCATCGCCATGGCGCAGGATCGCCTGACGTGAACTGACATGTGTGATGGTGCTCGGCATCTGCGCGAGCAGATCGAGGTCGTCCGCGGTTACGTCACCGAGACAGGCCAGATGATCGGCTAGCTTGGAGAACGCAAATCCAGTCTGCATTTGGAGCACCCGATCGCCCGCTGCCCACACCCACTCTGACCAAGTGACAAGGGTTAGGCATTAAGGTTTGATACATTCACGTCGGCTCAGGAGAATAATCGAGATGCAAGTTCCCTTCGGCCATACGAGCGGAGTGGCCTGCGCTTTACCATCCTCGTGGAGAGACTGATCGCCGATGATCTCGCCGACTGCCTGCTTGGCCTTGGCGACAATGCCTTCTTTGAGGTCTCTCGCTTTGCCTATCGCCACCTGCCAAATCGCTGCTGCCCGGGGGCCTGAAGAAGTGGGCGCCGCGGTGCGGTTTCATTCGAAACGCTGTCGGCATGGGAGGGTGCCCAAAGCAGTGAGACTCTCTGCGGCGTGCATGGTTCCTGACATCGTCATCGACGATCCATCGCGATGATCACGCCTTCGTTGCCGCGGAGTAGGATCGACGCGTCCAGCAACGCCTGCGGTTTTCGGTCCAGATGGGTGGACATCAAGAGGTGGCCAAGACCTTCCCACGCCCGCCTTCGTGGTTCGGCAGCGATGTTGAGCGCAATCATCACGACTTGGCCGTCATGGATGCGTCTAAAGGCAAGCACGTCGTCCTGCGACCGCAGCGGCTCGTAGTCCCCCTCGCGAAGACATACATGCTCGCGCCGCAATGCCATCAACGCGCGAAACAGCGCCAACACTGATCGCTCGTCGCCCTGCTGCGCCGACACATTGGCCGAGCCTTCTGGATCGAGCGGCAGCCAGGGGTGGCCGCTGGAGAAGCCGCCATTGGCGCTGTTGTCCCACCGCATCGGCGCGCGCTCCGGATCGCGACACAGGCCGTAACCGGGAACGAGCTTTTCGAAGGGGTCGCGGACCCGATCGGCAGGGATCGAGACCCGCTTGCGGCCGATCTCGTCGCCCATGTAGAGGAAGGGCGTTCCCTTCAGAGTCATCAGGAGCATCGCCAGAACACGGATCTTCGCCTCGCCGATCTTGCTCGCGATCCGCTGTTTGTCATGACCGCCGATCACCCACACCGGCCAGGCGCCTTCGGGCAGGGCGTTGAAATACGCATCTATCGCCGCTTGCAGCGACAACGCATCCCATGGCGTATCGTGTAGCGCGAAGTTGAGAGGCAAATGAAGGCGCGGACGCTCCGTGCCGTAGAAATGACCTATGCGGTCGGTCTTGCCCTGGACTTCTCCGCAGAGCAGGCGCCCCGGATAGGTGTCGATCACGCCACGAATGAACTCGATGCATTGCATCGTCTCCGGCCGGTCGTCGGTGAACACCGGCGTCTGCCGCTGGGGTGGCGGCTTACCTTTTGCTTCCGGGTTCGCCGGATTGTCGCGCAGATGCACGTCCTTGATCAGGACAGCACTGGCATCGACCCGAAAGCCATCGACGCCCCGATTGAGCCAGAAGCACATCACGTCGGCGACGGCGGCGCGCACATGTGGATTGCGCCAGTTCAGGTCGGGCTGTTCGACCAGAAAGGAATGGTAATAGTATTGCCGGCGCGCCTCGTACCATTCCCACGCACTGCCGCCAAAGCGGCTCAGCCAGTTATTTGGTGGACCGCCATTCTCGGCAGCGTCGGCCCAGATGTACCAATCGGCCTTCGCGTTGTTGTGCGAACTGCGGCTTTCGACGAACCATTCATGGTCGTCTGCCGTGTGATTTGGAACCAGATCGAGAATGAGACGGATGCCTTCCTCATGGAGGGCGGCGACGAGCTTGTCGAAGCCATCGAGGCTGCCGAACGCGGGGGCGATGGAGCAATAGTCGGAGATGTCGTAGCCGAGATCGCGAAAAGGACTCCTGTAAATCGGCGTGAGCCAGATCGCATCGACGCCCAGCCATTTCAGATAGTCGATGCGCGAAACAAGGCCGGCGAGGTCGCCCGTGCCGTCGCCGTCAGAATCCTGAAACGAGATCAGCGCTATTTCGTAGATGATCGCTGCCCGCCACCAAGCCTTTTCGTCCAAGTGCTTCGCGGTCATTTTCCTGCTTAATCTTTTCCCTCGCAAACGGGTTGGCCGGACCGGTATCGCCACGCCCGCCTCGCCAACCATGAAGTGACAAGTCAAAGATGGAACGATGGTTGCTATGGGCATCGGTAGGTCGCGGCACCTGGAAGTCCGATTTACAGCGCGGCCGTTGCTGTCAGGGTTGTCATCCTTGAGAAATAAGTCTTCGCATATCGACCTGGAGAGGCAGCAGAATTTTGATCGCTAAACCGGCCGTTGATAGTTCTGCGAGGACGGGGCCAGGTCACGGTTCTCGGTGAGCTATCCGGATGGGTTCGCCACAATGAAAGACCTCAAGCGTGATATGGGGATCCTGGCGACCAGCGGACGTGATTGGACAGATCGCACAAAGCGGCTCGGTGCGCGTGTCCGACCTCGATATCTTCTCGCAGGCGCTCATCGAGCGGTTGAGCGGAAGCTGGCGGATCCGCGAGAACGGGCGAGTTGTGCTGGACGCCATGGAGGGATGTTCCGCTGATCCTCTGCCAGGAATTGAGGAAGCACCAGATTGAGGCCGGCCGAGAGGCCGGCGCTTTGATCCCAGGCGGGAAGGGGCGGCAACGAATTGCACTACGACGATGGCTGCGCGATGCCGCGCAAGCGGCCTCGGGTCCGCGCGTCCTGAAACCTCGAGGTCTGGCGTCGAACATTATCGCAGGAACGAGCGTCATTCCTGGGATTTGCACCAGGGTGCTCACCGAAAGGCGCTCATGAACAGTTCTGATACCGCGCTGTCGGCCGCCAGCCTGAGCAGGGTGACCGACGACATCTGGATCGTGGACGACGCGCCGATCAGCGCGGCCGGCCTGCGTCTGCCCGTTCGTATGACGGTCATTCGGTTGTCGAACGGGGATCTCGTGCTGCACTCGCCGGTGAGGTATTCGCCGGCTCTGCGCGATCAACTCGAACGGTTGGGCCCGATCAAATATCTGCTCGCGCCCAATGTCGCGCATTGGATATTTCTGCTTGCATGGCAGAGACAATTTCCGCAAGCGTCGACCTTCGCGGCGCGGGGACTGTCGGCGCGAAAGCAGGTGCGGGAGGCCGGCCTTCGCATCGACCGCGAACTGGGCGACATCACACCAGGCGAATGGGCTGCCGAGCTCGAGACCGTCTCCGTCAACGCGCCACTGTTCTCGGAGGTGGCGATATTCGACAAGCGAAGCCGCACATTGATCCTGACGGATCTCGTGCAAAATCTTGATCCAAATCATCTCCCCCTGTCAGATCAGGCCGCGGCAAGCCTGCTTGGCAACGCCAGGCCGGACGGCAAGGCGCCAGTTTATCTTCGTCTCCTGTTGCGCCTTGGCGGCCGTTCGGTGCAAGCGGCGGCGGAGCGGCTGGCGAGCTTGGCGCCTGAGCGGGTCATTTTCGCGCATGGCGACTGGTTTGTATCTGGAGGAACCGAGCGGCTCCGCCGCTCGCTGCGATGGCTTCTCCCCGCCGGCGCTTCGCAAGCGACGTCGCGGTCGTTGGGAGGCACACGCGTCGTCATAACGGGAGCATCGAGCGGAATCGGTCGCGCCGCAGCGCTAGCGTTTGCTCGAGAAGGCGCGAGCGTAGCTCTCGCCGCGCGGCGCGGCGAGATCCTGACCAGCCTTGCGGCGGAGTGTGATGCGCTAGGAGGCCGAGCCCTGGCGGTCCCGACCGATGTCACCGATGCTGAGGCGGTGCAGCGACTGGCCAGGGAGGCGGAAGATGCGTTCGGCGGCATTGATGTCTGGATCAACAATGCCGGCACGGGTGTGTTCGGCGCCTTCCAGGACGCCGACCTCGCGCTTCATCGCCGGACGGTCGAGGTCAACCTGCTGGGAACAATGCACGGGGCTTTCGCGGTGCTACCAATCTTTCTTCGTCAGAAGCGGGGTATCCTGATCAACAACATCTCGCTCGGCGGCTGGGCGCCGACACCGTTCGCTGCTGCCTATACGGCAAGCAAGTTCGGCCTGCGCGGGTTCACGGCCAGCCTCCGCCAGGAGCTCGGTGCATACCCCGACATCCGCATCTGCGGAGTTTTCCCGGCGATAGTGGATACGCCGGGCTTCGTGCACGGTGCCAATGTGTCCGGGAAGAGGCTTGATCCGGGCCCGCTGCTCTACCAGTCCGAAGATGTGGCCCAGACCTTTCTCAGCCTGGTTCGCGCGCCTCGCGATGAAGTGGCCGTCGGGTGGCCTGCACGCGCTGGTCAGTTCGCCTACGCGGTCGCCCCCAAATTGACCGAGGAGGTCCTGGGATGGGCATTCCGTTTCCTGCTGTCGCGCGCGCGACGGGCACCGATCAGCGAGGGGAGTGTCATCGAAGCGTCCTCACCGGGGAAGTCGGTGGATGGCGGTTGGTTGGCCCGGAAGCAGCTTCCGCCGGCCGGCGTCATAAGCAAGGGATTTGCTCTGCTGGGAGCCGCTGCGTTGGTGGCTTTCGTCGCCTCGGCTGTCGCCGCTCCGCGCCGGCCGCGGATCAGAGCGAGGCGTCGCCGACCGTAGGCAGGCGCCCTCGCAGCATCGCCGGCATCATGACAGCGCGTAGGCTCGCACATAGTCGCCGAGTTTGGTGCCAAAAGAGCCGTGGCCGCCGTCGACCGTCACGACATATTGTTTGCCGCCGGCCTCATATGTCATCGGCGTTGATTGACCGCCAGCCGGGAGACGGTCCTGCCAGAGCTGTCTGCCGTTACTGACGTCGAACCCTTTGAATATGATACCGCCGGCGGTCACGATCGATCCCCCCAACATGGGAACGCCGAGCTTGAACGGCAGCGGGAGCGGAGCCTGATCGCGGATCGTGCCAATGCGATGTTGCCACACCACCGTGTGGGTGCTGAGGTCGACGGCTGCGATATTTCCCCAAGGCGGGGCAAGGCAGGGCAAGGCAGGGAATGCCGAGCGGTGACAGGAAGATGCCGAGATCGACACCATAGGGAGCGCCGTACATGGATTGCACACCGAGTTCGGTGCCGGGAGGATGCGCTGCGTTCTGCGCCGCGGGATTGTCCTGTCCGCGCGGCACGAGGCGGGACACGAAGGGGATGGATTGCGGGTTCGCGATCGCGATCTGCCGCTGCGGATCGACCGCGATGCCGCCCCACTCGAACATGCCGAAATCGCCAGGCAAAACCAGCGTTCCTTGCTCGGATGGCGGCGTGAACGGTCCTTCGTAACGCAGGCGCTTGAATTTGATGCGGCAGGCGAGCTGGTCGAACATCGTGCTGCCCCACATCTGCGCGTCCGTAAGCATGCCGGGCGGGCGGAAGCTCAATTCCGAGAAGGGCTGCGTCGGCGACAGCCTCTCGCCGGCCGCGGGACCCTGCGGCACCGGCTTTTCCGGCATGGGCACCAACTGATGCCCATCGCGTCGATCGAGCACGAAGACGTCACCGGTCTTTGCCGGGATGTAGATCGCCGGCGTCATGCCGTTGCTCGAGCGCAGATCAACGAGGCTCAGCTGCGAGGGCATGTCCATGTCCCAGAGATCGTGGTGCACGTTCTGGAATGACCAGCGCAGCTTGCCGGTCGTTATATCCAGCGCAATCAGCGCCGAATCATAACGCTCCTTGTCCGGTGAGCGGCCGCCGCCCCAAATATCCGGAGAGCTCGAGCCGAGCGGAACGTAGACAAGCCCGAGAGTCTCGTCGAGTGCCGAGATGCTCCACGAATTGGGCGAGCCGGCCGTGAAGTGATGCGAGGTCGAGGGCATCTCGTTCGGATCGGGATTGCCCGCGTCAAAGGCCCAGATCAGCCGCCCCGGATAAATGTCGAAGCCGCGGATGACTCCCGATGGGACCCGGCAGAATAATTGTCGATGACGGCGCCGCCGACGATCAGCACCTTGTCGGTGACCACGGGCGGCGAAGTGCCCTCGTAGAAGCCGAGCGTCTGGATCTGGCTGCCTTCCTTGAGGTCGATCTGGCCATGATCGCCGAAGCTGACGCAGGGCGTGCCGCTCCTCGCATCCAGCGCGAACATTCGTCCATCATTAGTCGGCAAGAAAATGCGCTCCGGATAATCGCTGGGGGCCGGCGTGCGGTCGGCCGTGACCGCGCCGGGCTTCGTCGCGTGATAGGACACGCCGGCGGCAGGTCATGTGCTGGAAGGCTCTGTTGTGCTGGATCTGCGGATCGAACTTCCAGCCGGTCGCGGCATTGAGTGCGAACACGATCTGGTGCGGCGAGCAAGTGTAGAGCAGATCGCCGATCTTGAGCGGCGTCGCCTGGTTGGTAATCTCGCCGGGATCATAAGGCCCCTTGTGGTCGCCGGTGCGGAATTCCCAGGCCAGCTCGAGATCCTTCACATTGGCCTTGGTGATCTGGCTGAGTGAGGAATAACGGGTGCCGAAGCCGCTCACGCCATAGGCTTTCCAGTTTTCGCCGGCGGTGGGCGGGGCTGCTTCAGAGGAGGCGACGGCGCCTGTCGTTTCGTTCTCTGGGATCCTGCCGGTAAGATCGTGTCGGTCGCGCGCCAGGGAAATGCCGAGCACGCCGGCCGCGACGATCGGGACGAGGCCGAGCGCCCATCGCGCGGTCGCCGTAAGCGGCGCAAGGCGACGCGCAATGAAGGGCAACAGCAGCCAGACGCCAAGTGGTGCCAGCACATCGCCTCGCGGCGCCAGCGACCAGAAGTCGAATCCAGCTTCCCAGATCGCCCATGCCATCGTGTCGAGAAGCAACGCCGCATAGAAACAGAGCGCTTCGGCACGCCGGCGTCCAAGCAGCCAGCTCGTGACGAGAAGCATGAGCCCGGCGATGACATAATAGACGGAGCCGCCAAGCGCCGCGAGCCAGGTGCCACCGAGGGCGAGGACCAATCCCATGATGGTGACGACGACGACAGTCGCGGCCAGCAACGGCGCGTCCCGGAACAGTCTTGGGAGCGATGGATGGGGGTCATAGGATCTACTTCAGCGTATAGAGAAACGCCGCGATGTCGCGCGCGTCCTTCTGCGGGATGCCCATTTTCGGCATGGCGTTGCCCGGCAACGCCCGCTGCGGATCTTCGATCCAGGCGGCCATGTTGTCCGGCGAATTATGGATGTAGCCGGCGATGT
Organism: Bradyrhizobium sp. CCGB12; assembly: GCF_024199845.1. Taxonomy (NCBI): domain Bacteria; kingdom Pseudomonadati; phylum Pseudomonadota; class Alphaproteobacteria; order Hyphomicrobiales; family Nitrobacteraceae; genus Bradyrhizobium; species Bradyrhizobium sp. CCGB12. The sequence continues at coordinate 297,728 of NZ_JANADO010000002.1, forward strand.
AGGTCCGCGTGCCGATCCGGTGGAGGGGCGGGCCGACGTTGCCGTCGGCACCGGCGATGCCGGGGATGTCGTGGCAGCTGCCGCACTGGTATTGCTTGACGAGGTCGGCGCCGCGGCGCGCATCGCCCGTGAAATTGTCCGGGCCGGCTGCCTTGCCTGGCTCGCAGGCCGCAGCCGTCACGCCCAGCAGCGGGACGATGAGCAATCGTGTCGTTCGACTCACCATCGGTCGCTCCGCTTCCCGATCAAGGCTTTTTGCCGAAGTTAAAGGTCTTGGTGGCGGACCACGGATCGGTGGTCGAGACCTGCTCACTCGGGACTTGCTCCACTTCGGGGGACAGCGGATTTGCCGAGAATGTGCGGCCCCATTGCCGGCTCGGCTCGTTGCTGATCTTGCCGATATAGGTGACGAGATCCCAGATCACGCTGTCGGGCAGCACGCTGCCCCATGCCGGCATCCCGTTTGGCCTCCCCTGGTAGATCGACAGATAAATGTTCTCGGGTTGCGAGCCGTAAGTGAATAGGTTGTTGCTGAGCGCCGGTCCCATGCCACCGCCGCCGTTTGGCGCGTGGCAGCCGATGCAGTTGAAGCTGACATAATAGGTCATCCCGCGCTGCTCGGCGTTGGGATCGCCTTGCACAGGGTTCTTGATTTGCGGAGGATCGGGCTGCGCGCCCGGGAAAAGAGTGGTCACGGGAACCTGCATGAAGACGCCCGGGCGACCATTGCCGACGCTTCCACCAAAATTCGGACGCGGCGTCACTGTCGGCATCTGCGCTTCCTGCGATTGCGGCAGGCTTTGCTCGGCCAAAGCTGGGCCATTCGGGAGGACCACAAGCAGCAGAGACAAGGCACTCGCGGATCGAGCGTTGGCAGATTTCATTGATGCCCTCCGGAAGCGGTGACCGGCGGGTCGATGAGGGGCACGCCGTATCCTCGCAGCAGCGCGGCAATGTCGGATCGATGCTCGTCGATGAACGCGTTCAGCTGGTCTTTGAAAGCGTGGTCGCCTTTGCGGACGCCCATCGAAATGGCGAATTGGAATTGCTGAGGTGCGAAGCGTTCGCCGTCCTGGATCGGCGTTACCGTCAGCGGCACCTTCGATTGCTTGGCGAAGTATCCGGCGAGCGGACCCCAAGCTGCGGCGAGGTCGATCTCGCCGCTCTCGACAGCCTCGATCAGGCGCGCCGGCGGATCGGCTTGGCGATAGTCGCCGTAGATCGAGTAGCCGCGGACATTATCGACGATGCCGAGCTGGCCGAGGGCCTGCGCCGGCGGTGGATTGTTGCCGTCATCGCCGACGAGGTGCACGCCAACCACCAGACGACGTAGGCGAGGGTCGAGCAGGGTGGAGAGATTGAGATGATCGTGCTGACGGCTCACGAAAACGTATGTCGAGCGATAGTAGGGCTTCGTGGCCTCCACGAGATCAAAGCCGGTCGGCACGCCCATCACGACATCGCACTTTTCAGCCTTCAGCGTATTGCGGATGAAGCCTCGACGCTGCGCCCACCAAGTATAGGATAGCCGGCGTCCGAGAGCCTCAGCCACCATCGCCGCGAGCTTGTTCTCGAAGCCGGCTTCGGCGCCGTTGGAAAATGGCAGATTGTTTGGATCGGCGCAGACATGAAGCTCGCCATTTGGCGCGGCCGAGGCCGCGGACGCGATCCCGATCAGGCAAGCAAGCGCGAGCGCGGCACAGTCACTGCGGAGGCGCATGGTTGTTGTCCTGACCAATGGTGCTGCCGAGCTTGAACACCAGGAGTTCGCTGCCGCCGGCGGTGTAGAATGGCAGATCCTGCATTGCACCAGTGAAGCCGAGCGCGCCATTGCGCACGCGTTGATCGACCTCCGCATTCGCTACTGCGCCGGGCCAGCCACCGACGCCCGAGAGGATTGCGATGTATTGTTGCCCATCCGAGCCCCGGTAGGAGATTGGTTGACCGATGAATCCGGAGCCCGCGCGAAACTGCCAGAGGACGTTGCCGGTCTTGGCGTCCACCGCCTTGAACAGACGATCCATCGTCCCGTAGAACGCGACGTCCCCCGCGGTCACCAGCGCGCCGCTCCAGACCGGAAGTTTTTCGTGGATCTCCCACACCTTCTTGCGCGCGACCGGATCCCACGCCATGAACTCGCCGCGGTATCCGCCTGGACCGGCATACATATCGACATCGGCACCGACATAGGGTGTGCCGGCGATGTAGCCTACCTGCGAAGCCTTGAAGTTCATGCAGAGATGCTGATGCGGCACATAGAGAAGCTTGGTTCG